>CAMNGZ010000009.1 GCA_946538835.1 uncultured Clostridium sp.
TAAAATTTCATTATCAGTTAGTTTATAAACATATTCAAATAGTTGTGAAAATTCATTTAAGAAAGGATCGTTTTTTAAATGATAATTAGCCCCAAATAATTGAAAGATTTTTAAACTATAATTATTTAAAGGTAAAACATTATAACTAATATTTATAGGATATTTTTTATAGCAAGCATCACAAACATAAAATTGTTTAGTTAAAAATAAATCTTTAATTCTCCTTTTTATAATAAATGCATGATTACAAATTGCACATTTCATGATATCACCAATAAATAAATAGTATATAAAAAAATAATTTACTCACTAAAATGGTAAATTATCTTTTAAAAATATAATTCTAATTAAATAAACGATGGCTATAAGGGATATGACCAAAATCCAAAAGACTCTAGAATAGCATAATTTATTAAATATATTTCTTTTCCTAAAAACAAAAATCAAAAACAAAAGTGGAAACAATAAAAATAATGGATGCAATTTAAATGCTTCTTCTATTTCAAAACTAAAAAATTTAATATATGACCTAGATAAGCCACATGTTGGACATGGAAAATGGAAAAATTTATAAAAAATACAAATAGATCTATCATGTAAATAAAAATGAAATACGAATAAATATGAAAAGAAAAAAACAGAACCAATAAGTAAAGTGAAAAATTCTTTTTTAATATTAGTCATAAAATCTCTCCTTTTTAATTTATTTTATCACAAAAATAAAAAATCATCTTTGAATTAACAAAGATGATTCATATATTTTATTTTAATAATGCTTTGAAGCACTCAACCTTATCTAGATGTTCCCATGGAAGATCTACATCAGTTCTACCGAAGTGACCATAAGCAGCAATTTTTGAATAACGTGGCTTTAATAAGTCAAGAGATTCAATCATACCCTTTGGTGTTAAACAGAAATTCTTCTTAATAGTTTCAGAAATTAATTCTTCAGAAACTTTAGATGTACCAAATGTATCAACAAGAATTGAAATAGGTTCAGCAACACCAATTGCATATGATAATTCAATTTGGCAACGAGAAGCAATGCCACTTGCAACAACATTCTTAGCAATGTATCTAGCCATATAAGCGGCAGATCTGTCAACCTTTGAAGGGTCCTTACCAGAGAAAGCACCACCACCGTGACAAGCACTACCACCATATGTATCAACAATAATCTTACGTCCTGTTAAACCTGAGTCACCAGCAGGACCACCAATAACAAATCTACCAGTTGGGTTAAATAAATATTTAGTATTTTCATCAACTAGATTTTGAGGAATAATCTTATCAACTACTTCTCTCTTAATATCAGCTGATAATTGTTCAAGAGTTACTTCAGGAGCATGTTGAGATGAAATTAAAACAGTATCAATTCTCTTAATTTTGTTATCATCGTCATATTCAACAGTAACTTGAGTTTTACCATCTGGACGAAGGTAAGGAAGAGTCCCGTCTTTACGTACATCAGCTAATTTCTTAGCAAGTCTATGAGCTAAAGTGATAGCCATTGGCATATAAACTTCAGTTTCATCACAAGCATAACCGAACATAATACCTTGGTCACCAGCACCTTGTTCATGGCCTTCTGATTCATCAACGCCCATAGCAATGTCTGCTGATTGAGCATCAATTGCAGTTAATACTGCAACATTGTCAGCATCAAAACCATATTTTCCACGAACATAACCGATTTCAGTTAATTTATCTCTAACAATCTTTTGAACATCAACATAATGATTAGTTGTAATTTCACCAAATACAACTACCATACCAGTTGTAGCAATTGTTTCGCATGCAACACGACCTTTAGGATCATGAGCTAAAATATCATCTAAAACAGCATCTGAAATTTGGTCACAAACCTTATCAGGATGACCTTCAGTAACTGATTCACTTGTAAAATAACGATTCATTATTCAAGTACCTCCATAATCGCTTTTGATAATTGGTCAGCACATGAAGTCTTTCTTGGACCACATGTGTTACCTTCTAAAATGGTAGCTATTTCCTTTAAATCTCTACCTTCACAAAGTTTACCTATGGCTTTCAAATTCCCAGGGCAACCGCCTTCAAATTGAAGATTATACATTTTACCATTTTCATAATTAAATGTAATCTTCTTTGAACAAGTACCACTAGTAATAAATTCTTTAGTTTCCATAACTAACCTCCGTATTCATCATACATATCCTTAAATACATTGATGAAATTCATAAATCTTTCAAATACAATATTATCAAAATATTGTTTATAATCATTTGTTAAAGCTTTGACAGTCATGTTTTGATCATAACGTCTCTTATAATCTCTAAAACTTCTTAATGAAATATAGATATCACAAATAGCCACAATCTGATCTTTAACTGGTTCTTTAACCATTTTCATAAAGTCAATATATTCAGGTGACGTACCACCTTGAACATGGACCCTAACTATATTATCAGTTTTTCTTTTTAAACTCAAGCGTCTCGCAATAACCGAACCAATTTGAGTTTCATTTCTAAGCATTTCAAATCTATCATCTTTATTAGGAATTGATTTGATTTCTTCTAAGTTAATAATATTATCTAAATAAATACGAGAATACTTCTTTATATCTTCGCATTCGTCAGGCTTTAAGCCAAGATATGAAGCCAGTTGAAAACTCATCTTTGCTAACAAATCGGCTTCAGCCTTTGTTTGATCATTAATGTACATATCGTTGAAATTGGCATTATACATATCAATAACAACACTAGTAAATTCGTCTTCAACTTCTTTTCTCTTAAGTAATTCAGTTTTTCTTTGTTCCATCAAGAATTCACTAATTGCAACATTAACATATAAAGCAATCGCAAATAAACCAAGTACAGCCGTACGCAAAACAATATCTTTAAATGCATCGCTTTGAATAATATCACTTACTGCTGTCCATGCATCCTTGTATCCATCAAGTTCAACAAATTTGTAGGTTACAGTAAAATGCAATATAGTAACTAGCAACAACAACCATTTTGACATTTCAGCTAATAGCTTCTTATCTTGATATAAAGAAACTACGACAAGAGAAACATAAAGCATTGCATAACCAACTTCAGCATACATTACAACTTCAGAATTCGAATTTAATTGACTCTTAAGCTTAATGTATACAAGTGTAGCAGATAAGAACATATAGAAACATTGGACATACATTGCAATTTGCTGCTTCAAAATATTAGTCTCATTCTGATTAATCATTTTAGTTAAGCTTCTATTTACAAAAAAAGTAACAGGTAATAATAAAGCACTTAAAACGATATTCTTAGAGTCTCCATGAGATACAATAAACAAAATGATTGTATAAAGTAAGTTTGTAACAAGAATAATATTTTTAATAACCTTATTTCTTCTAAATAAAACTTGTGTGTCATTAGAAATATCAATTCCTGATTCAAAACTGAAAAATTTCTGGAAAATATTTCCAAAAAAGGATGATATTTTCTTTTTTCTTCTATTAAGTTTTTTCAATCCTTTTTTCTCATTCTCCATAACTTAAAATCCTCGATTTGATATCTACTTAAATTATATCAAAATTTATGATTATATTAAATTATCTTTAGCAAATAATTTTTGACCATTTAAAAAGTCACGAGCCATCATTTCCTTTTTACCTTCAACTTTAAGTTTTAAGATTTCGATAGCTTTGTCTTTAGTTTTAATAATTAAGTGTTTCTTAGTTTCAAGAACTGTTCCAGGAACAACATCACTATTATTTTCAACTATTTGAGCCTCATATACTTTTACACGAGTATTTGAAGTAACAAAATAGGCACCAGGTTCATGAGATAAGCCACGAATTTTGTTAAAAATATTACGAGAAGTATCATCAAAATTGAATTCTTCTTCACTTGGCAAAATATTTGGGCTAACAGTGGCTTCTTCCTCGTTTTGAGGAACACCTGGATTTTTTCCATCAACAATATCTAAAATATTATCCATCAATAAATCTCGACCCATAATAGATAATTTATCAAACATTGTATCACAGTTATCAGTATCCAAAATAGGAGTCTTTGAAGTTGCAAAAACTCTACCTTGGTCCATACCTTTAACCATTTCCATAATACATACACCAGTTTCCTTATCTCCTTCAATAATTGCTCTTTGAATTGGAGCACCACCACGACGACGAGGAAGTAATGAACCATGTACGTTTAGGCAATATTTAAAATTCTTTAATACTTTAGTAGGGACAAATTGACCATAGGCTGCAGTAATTAAAACATCAGCACCACTATTCATAATAGTTTCATAATCTTCTTTTAATTTAACTGGTTGGAATACAGGAAGACCAAGTTCTATTGCTTTCTCTTTAACAGGAGAAAATTCAAGAGTTTGTTTACGACCAACCAATTTATCAGCTTGAGTAACGACTAAACTAATTTCAAATTTTTCATTTAGTGCTTCTAAGATAGGTACTGCAAATTTGGGAGTTCCCATAAATACTATTTTCATTTAATCACATCCTTCTAATGTATAATTTAATATTATTTAAAGATAAATATCTGTCTGATATTTCATTGATAAGACTTAAATCACAATTTCTAATGGCTTTCACAGTTATAACAACACGATATTTATTATTCAACTTATAAATTACATGTGCAACCGGTCCTAAGACTTTAAAATTAGGATTGTTTTCTAACAATCTTTTAATTTTATAAGCTTCTTGATATAAAACTTCATGGTCACTTGATTCACACATAATCTCAATCAAATCAGCAAATGGAGGATTCTTAGAGAGTTCTCTTGATTTAATTTCTTTTTTATAAAAATCAAGGTAAGAATGTTTACTTGCAGCTTCAATCGCATAATTATCTGGATTATATGTTTGAATTATACAAATCCCCTTTGTATCTTTACGACCAGCTCTACCTGAAACTTGTTCGATTAAATCATAAGTTTTTTCGTATGCATCATAACTAGAAATAAATAAACTTAAATCAGCATTGATTACACCAACTAATGATACAAGCGGGAAATCAAGTCCTTTAGCTACAATTTGTGTACCAAGTACAATGTCTTTTTTGTGATCATTAATTAGATCAATAAATTCACTATATTTATTCTTTTGACTTACTGTATCTTGGTCCATACGAAGAACTCTAGCTTCAGGAAAAGAATTCTTTAATTCTTCTTCAACCTTTTCTGTACCAGCACCCATTTCTCTTATCCAAGTTGAATTGCAGTTTGGACAATTAGTAGGCTTTTTAATCTGATAATTACAGTAATGACAGCGCAAAGTATTATCCGACTTATGATAAACTAATGATACATCACAATTAGGACATTTAATAACTTCACCACAGCTTCTGCACACACAACTAGTTGCGTAAGCGCGACGATTGATAAATAAAATAGATTGTTCAGATTTAGCCAAATTGTTTTTTAATTCTTGTCTTAAGACATTAGAAAATACTGTTCTATTTCCTTTTTTAATTTCGTCTCTTAAATCAACAACGATACTCTTTTCAAGAGGTCTATTATTAGCTCTTTTATAAAGATTAAGCAACTTATATTCTCCTTGTAAAGCTTGATAATAAGTACTAACCTTTGGAGTTGCACTACCTAGAACAAGTGGGCAATTATAGTATTTAGCTAAATAAGAAGCCACATAGTGAGTGTCATAACAAGGAGTCGAATCTTGAATATAACTTTCTTCTTGTTCCTCGTCCATAATGATAATACCAACATTATTTAGTGGACTAAATATAGCACTTCTTACACCAAGAACAATTCTTGCTAAGCCTTTCTTAATTCTTCTATATTCATCATATTTTTCATTAGTTGAAAGGCCCGAATGAATAATAGCAATTTCATCATTAAAACGATTTTTAAATCGACTAGCCATTTGTGGAGTTAATGATATTTCAGGTACTAACATAATAGCATTTTTACCACTTTTTAATACATCTTCTATCAAATTTAAATAAATCTCAGTTTTGCCACTACCACAAACACCATGAATTAAGAATTTATCAAAGGAATTTAAACTCTTTAAGATTGTATTATATACATTTTCTTGTTCAGTATTTAATACCACTTTTTCTTTTAAAATCTTACTGACCTTAATGTTTCTATAGTCTTCAATCGAATATTCTAAAACATTATTATTCTTAACTAAAGTTCTTAAGCTTGATTCAGAATAGCCTAAATTTAATAAATCATCTTTAGTAACATCCTCATTAATCTCTTTTAAATAATTAATTAATTCTTTAGCTTTAGGACTAACCACATGAAGATTATTATTATATTTATAATACTTAACAAGTTTAATAGAACCCTTGTCTTTGAATATAAATTTTTCTTCTATTGCATTATCTTTAATAGCTTTAATAATATCTTCTTGATAATCTTTTAATTGCTTGGTGTAAGTTATTTCAGAATCTGTAAATATTGGTTTTAAAGAATTAGGTAGTTTATTATAATCAACTACTATTAAGTTTTTAGAAACAGCTTTTCTTAAGCCTTGAGGAATCATCAATTCTAGAGATTTACCAAATGAAGTAAAATAATGACGTGATATATTATATGCAAGGTCAATATTCATCTCATTAAGCAATGGAACATCATCAATCAAATCAATGATTTCTTTTAATTTTGACAAATCATAAGATGATTCATCTTTAATCTTAGTAACATATCCTATCTCTTGTGAACGTCCTAATGGAACAAAGACACGGCATCCAACTTCCACAAGATTATCGAGTTTAGAAGGAATAAGATAATCAAAAGTTCTATTTATTTCTTGCGCAGCACGATTAATTACAACTTCAACTATCATTCTATCCCTCCTTAACAAAATAAAAGGCCCATAAAGGACCTTTTGTTAATTGTCCATCATTCAAGCATTAGCACTTTACTTAAGCAAGTTGCTGAAGGGTCATCGAGCTTGTCTCTAGCCTTCTCTTTATGGATATGAAATTAAGCATACTTATTATATACTCATATAATATTTTTTTCAATGATTATTGACTAAATAACTCTAATAGCTTCTTTTTGAGCTAAAGAAATTAAATCAAATTCCTGTAATGGAACAATTAAAGCTTTTAATACCACAAATTGAAGGATAGACTGAGGCAATAAATAAGCCAAATTTTTAGGTAACTCTGTAAACAACAGATATGATTTGAATCCTTCAAAACTTAGATTTGTTAATAGGGCCCACCAAATAGATCCAAGAATTACATTAACAAACATATTCACAAAAAATCTTGATATTAAACATTTTGTGTAAGATACATTAGTTTTGTAAAAACAAACACCATAAATAAAGCCAGATAACATAGACGAAATAGTATATGGAAAATAAAAGCCATAAGGGCTAGGGGATATTACATATCCTAAAACATCTGAAACAAATCCAACAAATATACCAGTTAACGGACCATAAATCATCGATATTACACTAAAAATTAGATAAGTAAATCCTATACCTAAATTAGAAAAGCCACTAGGAATTTTAATTAATTTCATAGTAAGCATTAAGGAAATTAAAATACTTAAAGTAGTTAAATACTTTAATTTCTTCATCCACTTAGTTTGGTTTTGCCAATAAGATTTATGGAAAATTGTTCTATATAAATTTATATTATCGTAATTTATTGTTTGATTAAAAAATTGAGGTTTAACAAAATATAGAATAATGAATATACTAAAAGAAAATATAAATGATACAAGTAAGCCAATAAAATATATTTGTATAACATCAATTTTGTCATTTTCTTTTATAACTTC
Source organism: uncultured Clostridium sp. (assembly GCA_946538835.1). Classification (GTDB taxonomy): domain Bacteria; phylum Bacillota_I; class Bacilli_A; order Acholeplasmatales; family Anaeroplasmataceae; genus JAEELC01. Next base: position 7,762 of record CAMNGZ010000009.1, read on the forward strand.
TGCGTCAACATAACTTAAATTATTTTTATCGATATTACGCTCAAGCAAATTAGTCATAAACTTCTTAGCACTATTTTTATTTTTAAAACAAGCCTTAGAAACTTTGAATGTAAAATTATATTCATTAGATTCTATACTTGAATTATCAATTAATAATATAGTATCGAGTGTTGAATAATCAATTTTTTTACTACTACCTTTAGTAGCAATTTCTTCATTTCTTTCAGCAACAAAATAGTTTTTTAATGAATCAACATTTTCACTTTTAAGAATTTCATCTTTATTAAAATCGCTTGTTGAAAAACTTATACTATATGTGTTGACATAAGGCGCTTTAAAGTAGCAAACGAAATAAGGAATTAATGATATAAACAAAGTAATTCCAAAGAATAAAACTATACGATTTTTAAATAATTTAATAAATTTTTTCATAAAAAAAGACCTCTTTTACAAGATCCACTGAAAAATATATATTGTGGATTGCAACACCACCGCTAGTTTCCTATTCGTCCTAAAGGTATCCATAACACTTTAAGCACTTGACGCAATGTTGCTTATCAACAATTAAAGAATAATCTTTAATATATTTTTTTTGCGGATTGTAGTATTACCGCTAGTTTCCTATTCGTCTATAAGCTATCCTTATACTTATAGCACTTAACGCAATACTACTCTATACATCTAATTTTTGCATAAAAAATAAAAATATACAAGAGATTTCAACAATCTCTTGTATGTAAAACGCTTTTTAATATAAAAATTAGTTTTTTAGCGATTGTAAAGGAGCTGGAATATAACCACCACGATTAATAAAAACATCATTAGAAGTTTGATTGATATTTAAAACTGGTGCATGACCTAACAAACCACCAAACTCAAGTGTTTCTCCAGGATTCTTACCAATGGCAGGAATAATTCTTACGGCAGTTGTCTTTTGATTTACCATACCAATAGCAGCCTCATCAGCAATAATACCAGAAATTACTTCTGGACTAGTTTCCCCAGGAATCGCAATCATATCAAGCCCAACAGAACAAACGCAAGTCATGGCTTCTAATTTTTCTAAATTTAATGTTCCCTTAGTAACAGCTCTAATCATACCTTGATCTTCTGATACTGGGATAAAGGCACCACTTAAGCCACCAACTCTATTACAAGCCATAAGGCCACCTTTTTTAACCGCGTCATTAAGCATAGCCAATGCAGCTGTTGTACCATAAGCACCACAAGATTTTAGACCAATTTCTTCTAAAATTTCAGCTACACTATCACCAACAGCTGGAGTAGGGGCTAAAGATAAATCAACAATACCAAATTCTACACCTAGCATTTCACTAGCTTTAGAACCAATAAGTTGACCCATACGTGTTATTTTAAATGCAGTTTTCTTAATAATGTCCGCAATTTCTGATACACTAGCATTTTGAGGAGCCCTTTTTATCGCAGCTCTTACAACACCAGGTCCAGACACGCCAACATTAATTACAGTATCAGCTTCACCAATACCATGGAAAGCACCTGCCATGAATGGGTTATCATCTACTGCATTACAAAATACAACAAGTTTACCAGCACCAATACAGTTGTTGTCTTTGGTTGCAATAGCTGTATCTTTAACAATTTTTCCCATCATTTTAACAGCATCCATATTAATACCAGTCTTTGTTGAACCAACATTAATTGATGAACATAATTTGTTAGTTTGACTTAAAGCTAAAGGTATTGAATTGATCAATTCTTTGTCACCAGCTGAAAATCCTTTTTGAACCATAGCTGAATAACCACCAATAAAATCAATACCAATATCGTTAGCTACTTTGTCTAATACTTTAGCATATTTAACAGGGTCTCCTCCACTAGCACCTACTAGTAATGAAATAGGAGTCACACTTACTCTTTTATTAACGATAGGAATGCCATAAGTCTTTTCAAGCATTTTACCAACTTTAACTAAATTTTGAGCTTTATCAAAAATCTTTTTATAAACTTTCTCACAAGACTTATCTATGTCACTATCCATACAATCAATTAAAGAAATACCCATAGTAATAGTTCTAATATCAAGATTATCCTTATTGATCATATCTATTGTTTCAAAAATTTCTTCGTTACTTAACATAAACATCACCTAGATTTTGTGCATTGCATTAAAGATATCTTCATGCATAATATGTATATCAACATTCTTATTTTCAGAAACACATGAAAATGAGTCAATAAACTTCGTAAATTCACGATTTAAGTTATCAATATTTACAACCATAACCATCGCAAAATAATCTTTTAGTACTGTTTGAGAAACATCCACAATATTAGCATTACATTTTTCACATACGTTAGATACACGAGCTAAAATTCCCACAGAATCCTTCCCTACAACTGAAATAATCGCATTCATAAAATACCTCCATTTTTTCTTTATAATAATTATATATTTAATATCATTTTTTAACAACCAAAAGCCAAAATAAAACGCTTTTAATAAAAAAGATAGAATTTTACAATTCTATCTCATTAATTTTATTTATAAATTCATCAAAACTAAAAGTTCCTAAATTTCTATAATATAACTTATGATTATAATACATCATAAGACAAGGAGCTGCATAAATGTTTAAGCTTCTCACAAGCTTCATATTATCTTCTACTGACACACTATAAACTAACAAATCATGATTTTTTAAATAGTCCTCAATTTGTTGTTCTAAAGTATCACAGCGAGAACATTCTTTTAGTCTAAAATCAAATAATACTAAATTATTGTTTTCAATTATTTCTTTAAAATTAGAATTTTTATCAAATTTAACCATTATTTAATCCAATTCTTTAATCTTAACCAATTAACTAAATAAGTCGTCCATTGATGAATATAATCATCCTTTAAATATTTACCGCCAACTGTCATTGAATCATCAGCTAAACTCATGCCATGACTACCACGTGGGAAAATATGGTATTCACAATTGATATTTTTATCAACAAATGCATTATATAAAACTAATGAATTACGAATATTTACAGACTCATCAGTTTGCGTATGCCACATGAAAGATTCAGGAAAATCATTAGGAATATGACGCTCAATTGATAATTTATCAAGAAGGTCATATTTACCATTATCTTTTAAGGCTTCTAAATGCTTATATGTTTCTTCTTTACTAGGTGCGTGATCTTTAATAGTCAAACCATTAATTAACACGTCAAAACTAGATAAATGTCCAAATTCTTTATTTGAAGAGACAACAGGGTAGCATATAACAAGTCCATTAGGCAAACTATTCTTACCATATTCATTATGATAAATAGTTTGAGATAACATCAAATGAGCGCCTGCTGAAAATCCAATATTTAATATCTTATTAGAATCAATATGATATCTATCTGCATTTTCTCTAAAAAAATCCATAATGTAGGCAAGTTCTTTTTGAGGAACTGGGTAAACATCATGCTGTTCACGATAATTCAAAACGACAGCATGAAAACCAAGTGGCAAAAAGAAATCCACTACATTTTTAGCTTCTCTTAAAGATGTATGATGATATCCGCCACCAGGAATAACAACTACCAAAGGTAGTGTTACTTCTGATATAGAATAATATGTGAAATAGTTCTTAGAATCTTTGAAATAAATTTTTTCTTCCATTATTTTAACATATCCTCTAACATAGCACGAGTCATTTGTAAACGTGCAATTTGAGTCTTATCAGTAGCAGTTTCAAGGGCTACAATTACTTGGGCTAATTGAGCTTGATATTTTTTCTTAAATAAATCGCCTTTTTTAACTCTTAAAATAGGTCCAAAGCGAAGATCAAAATAATCATATTTTCTGTTTAAAGGTTCATTAGTTGCGACAATTACTTCATAAATATGATTTTGGTCTTCAATCATTTGTTCATCAACAATTCTAAAGTTATTGTTAATTAGCCAGAAACGAACCTTATAAGTATCATTATGTGGAGATAAAATTAAACGTTTAAAAGTACGAGTAGTATCAACATCATAATCAAGAATTTCCTCGATTAAAGAACCACCCATACCACTAATAATAAGTCCTTCATAATCTTTTGTATAATTTGTTAAACCATCAGATTTAACAATTTCAATTGAATCATTTAAATTGTTTTCTAAAACGTTTTTCTTGGCAGCCTCAAGCGGTCCGTCATTAATATCAAGACCAAGACCTTTTTTGACTCCATAATTTTTGATAGCTTTAATTAATGTGTACGCATGATCGCATCCACAATCAACAACACTATCTAAACCCTTAGTAAGAGATGCTAGATATTCTAGACGTTCCATATTACTTAGTTAAGAAATCTCTAAGTTTATTCTTAGAATTTCTTCTTAATTTATTTAACGCTTTAGATTCAATTTGACGGATACGTTCACGAGTAACTTTAAAGATTTGACCTACTTCTTCAAGAGTTCTAGGCTTCTTGTCTGCGCAAAGACCGAAACGATAACGAATTACATTTTCTTCTCTATCTGTTAAATTAGATAAAGCATCATCAAGTTCCTCACGAAGCTTAGTTTGTTGAGTATATTCATATGGGTCTTGAGCAGTTGTGTCAGCGACGAAATCACCTAAAGAAGAATCTTCTTCTTCACCAACTGGCTTTTCTAATGAAATAGGTTCTTGAGCAATTTTTAAAATATTTTGAACCTTTTCTACAGAAATTCCCATCTTTTCCGCAATTTCTTCATGACTTGGTTCACGGCTATATTCTTGAACTAATTGACGTTGAACACGCATTAATTTATTGATAGTTTCAACCATATGTACAGGAATACGAATAGTACGAGCTTGGTCAGCAACAGCACGAGTGATTGCTTGACGAATCCACCATGTTGCATAAGTAGAGAACTTGAAACCTTTATCAACTTCAAACTTGTCAACAGCTTTTAATAAACCCATGTTTCCTTCTTGAATTAAGTCAAGGAATGCAAGGCCACGGTTAGAATACTTTTTGGCAATATTAACAACAAGTCTTAAGTTAGCTTCAGCTAATTTATCTTTTGCAATATCTCCTGCTTCTTCTTGATCAAGTAACTTTTGATATTCATCATCTGGGAATTCAGCACGATTATCAGATGCATCAATTTCATCCAATTTTTCCTTAGCTTCCTTACCAAGAGCAACCTTGTTAGCATAATCAATTTCTTGTTCATGTGTTAATAGAGGAATATTACCAATTTCCTTTAAATACATACGAACTGGGTCATTAACCTTAACAGTAGCGGCAATAGCTTCAAGAGATTCATTTGATAAATCTTCTTCAGGAATATCTTCCTCCATAATGTCTGCTGCAGTAGGACCAGATTGTTCTTCATCTTCTCCTTCTAAAGCTTCCTTTACAGTGATTCCTTGAGAATCTAGATAAGTTACAACCTTATCATATTCATCTGAGTCAACAGAATAATACTTAGTAATTTCTTTTGATTCGATTTGAGTTTTGTCATTGCAAAGTTCAACCAATTTGTTTTGAACTTCTTCAAGACTTAATTTTTCCTTAGCCATATTTTTAATCTCCTTTTTTTGTATTTTTTCTCTTATTGACGCTCTGCATAAGTTTAACTTTCTCAATTAAAATTTGCTTTTGCTCGTCAGACGAAAGATTTTTAAATTCTTTCGTTTTGTCACTAAATTCCTTCTGATCATGACTTAAGAATATCGCCTTTAAGCATAGTTCTAAATCATTATCAGATAATGGGATTTTATCTAAACCATAGCGAGAAAGAGCTGTGATATCAGATATTAAGCAAGTATATTCTTCTTCTGTTAAAACTTTGAAAAATAAACCTTCATTATATTTATCATTAAATTCATAGTAGTCATTAATAAGACTTACCCATAAATTTTTATGTTGCTTATCAAAACAGTTAAGAACAATCGTCTTTCCTTCTCGATAAGAATCTATTTGAAGAGCTTTTTGTTTGTCCTTCATTGCATACCTAAATAGACGTATTTGAGCTTTTTGACGATAAAGCATATTAGCCCATTCTTCGTCATTAAATTCAGGTGAAACAATTTTCTTATTATTAGTTTTAATACTAACTTCATTCTTATATTTGTTTTCAATAAAACCATTTTGATGAATGAAACTATTAAAATCTAGAATTAAAGATGCGTATGATACATTTGAATCATCTGAGAAACGGTGTAAATATCCTTCTACAAGGACCCTACTTTGAAGAGTATTTAGAAATTTGAAAAGCCTATTTTTAACAGTATCAATAGTATCTAAAGTAAGTTTCTTCTTATCCCCTAAGATATATTCATAAATATAATCATTAGGACTTTCTAGATGAGAATCAAAATATTCTTTATATTTATCTATGCCAAATTTATTTACATATTCATCAGGATCCATACCATCAGGTAGGCGAACGATTGAAATGTTAAAATTTTCATCTCTTAATAAGGAAATAGCTCTAACCATAGCATTAACGCCTGCAGAGTCACCATCATAACATAAGACGATATTTTCACTAAATTCACGTAGTAATTTAGTTTGATTCTTAGTTAAGGCAGTTCCCATTGAACAAACTGCTTCACCAAGACCAGCCTTAGTTGATGCAATAACATCCATTTGTCCTTCATGCAAAATTATTCGTTTGCTTTTTAAGATAAAAGGTTGAGCTAAATCTAGATGATATATTGACTGATTCTTTTTAAAAATAACTGTTTCAGGTGAGTTAATATATTTAGCTTGTTCAGTTTCGCCATTATAAATACGACCACTGAATGCGATAATATGCCCACTTCTATCAGTTACAGGGAACATAATACGATGTTTAAACAAATCAAAGAAGCTATCATTATTCTCACTTTGTTTAATAAGACCACAGTCCATCATATCAATTTCATTAAATCCAAGTTCCTTTAAAGTATTATATAAAGCATCACTTTTTTGTGGTGCTAAACCAATATTAAATTCTTTAATAATTTCTTCAGATATTCCTCTATTAGATAAATACTTTAAAGCTTCTTGACCAGATTGAGTAGATATAAGATTAAAATGATAAAATTTTGAAGCTTCTTCCATCATCTTATAATATCTAGAATAATCAGGACCTTGATTCTTACGTTCGATATTAAGATCTACACCAGCTCTTTGAGCAAGTTCTATACATGCTTGTTCAAATGATATATTTTTAATTTGCTTTAAAAAACTGATAGGATTACCACCTTTGTGGCATCCCATACACATAGCAATTTTCTTGCTAGGAGAAACCATGAAAGATGGAGTCTTTTCAGAATGAAATGGACAAAGACCTTTATAGTCACTACCAGCTTTAACAAGTTGGACGTATTCACTAACAAGGGCAACGATATCCGTTTTATCAATTATTTCTTGAATTTTCTCTTGATTAATCATACGTCCTCCTTTTTAAACTAATTATATTAGAATTCTAACTTCTTATTAACGTAATCAATTACTTCATCAATATTTAAAGTAACTTGTTGCATAGTATCACGGTCACGAAGAGTAACAGTGTTGTTATTTAATGTATTATCATCTACAGTTAAGCAGAATGGAGTACCAATAGAGTCTTGTCTACGATATCTCTTACCAATTGCTGCAGATTCATCATAAGTAACAGGGAAAGCCTTAGATAATTTAGCAAAAATTTCATTAGCTTTATCAGCATGAACCTTCTTAATTAATGGAAGAATTGCAACCTTATATGGTGCAAGATGATAAGCTAAACGTAATACTTCACGAGTATCACCGTTTTCAAGTGTCTCATTATCATAAGCACTGAATAAAATAGCAAGTAACATTCTGCCTACACCAACACTTGGTTCAACTACATAAGGAATATATTTTTGGTTAGTATCTGGATCAAGATATTCTAAGTTTTCTTTAGAATGTTCCATATGACGCTTTAAATCATAGTCAGTACGGCTTGCGATACCCCATAATTCACCGAATCCCCATGGGAAATTATATTCAATATCTGTAGTAGCCTTTGAATAGAATGCTAATTCCTTCTTATCATGATCTCTATAACGTAGATCATCTTCCTTAATACCCATAGAAATTAAGAAGTCATGGCAATATTGACGCCAATATGTGAACCATTCATCTTCAGTACCAGGCTTGCAGAAGAATTCAAGTTCCATTTGTTCGAACTCACGAGTTCTGAAAATAAAGTTACCTGGAGTAATTTCATTACGGAATGATTTACCAATTTGACCAATACCGAAAGGTAATTTCTTACGCATAGAACGTTGAACATTCTTAAAGTTTACAAAAATACCTTGAGCTGTTTCAGGACGTAAATAAACTGTATTCTTAGTATCTTCTGTAACTCCTTGGAATGTCTTAAACATTAAGTTAAATTGACGAATATCTGTGAAATCATGAGCACCACAGTTAGGGCATGGAATATGATTATCTTTAATGAATTGCATTAATTCTTGGTTACTCATACCATCACCAGTAACTTCACCATGTGTAAAGTCCTCAATGATTTTATCTGCTCTAAAACGAGACTTACAGCTCTTACAGTCACAAAGTGGGTCAGAGAATCCACCAACATGACCTGTAGCTACCCAAGTTTCTGGGTTCATAATAATAGCACTATCAAGACCAACGTTATAAGGTGATTCTTGAATAAACTTCTTGTTCCAAGCATTCTTAATATTATTTTCAAGAGCTTGACCAAGAGGACCGTAATCCCAAGAATTTGCTAAACCACCATAAATTTCACTACCTTGGAACACAAAACCTTTTTCCTTTAAAAATTTAACAAGTTGTTCCAAATTAATTTTACTCATATATTTCCTCCAAAAAATCAACAATATAGTTATAGACAAATTACATAAAATGTAAACAACTATTTTACGTATTCATCAAAAATTTCTTCAACTTTATCTAAGTTGAATCTTGTTTCACTAGAAACAGGAATTAAAGTATCATCGCTAAGACCTAAAGTCTCTTTGATAAGCTTAATTTGCTTTGGTAATTGATTTCTAGTAATCTTGTCATATTTAGTTGCAATAATCACTGTCTTAATACCAAAGTACTTTAAGTATTCATACATTGTTTTGTCATCTTCAGTAGGAGCATGACGAATATCAACAAGTAAGAACGCAAGTTTTAATTGCTTACGAGTCTTAATATATTCATCAATCATCTTACCGAATTCAGCAATTTGTGCTTTTGAACGGATCGCATAACCGTAACCTGGAACGTCAACAAAAATAAGCTTATCATTGATATCAAACATATTTAATGTGATAGTCTTACCAGGTTTTGAACTAGTTCTAGCTAAGTTCTTTCTATTACAAAGTCCATTAATAAAGCTTGATTTACCAACATTAGATCTACCGCAGAACAAGAATTCAGGCTTGTCACCTTCAATCATATGGCTCTTATTTGTACCACTTTTTAAAAATTCAGCTTTAGTTATTCTCATAATTATACCTCAATTTCTAAAACATTTAATAATGTTTCAAGTTCTTTACCCTCAAGGTAACAAGTACCAATTTCTGCATGTTTTAGATAATCTCCGTGGAAATCACTACCAGCTGAGACGAATAAATTGTTCTCTTTTGCAAGATTTCTAAACTTAACTTCTTCGCCTTCCTTATTCTTAGGATAGATACACTCTAGCCCATCAATTCCCATCTTCACTACTTCGCATACGTTTTGATAATCCATTAAAGTAGGATGAGCAAGTATAATTGTAGCACCATTTTCTTTTAATAATTTTACACCATCAGCTGCACTCATCTTACTAGCAGGAATGTAACATGGTGACTCATTAGATACCATGAAAGATAATTCTTTTTTATCTTTGTCAGGATTGTTTTTTAGTAAATTAGTCATCATGTTTCCACGAGTAATAATTGTTCCTTTGAATAAATCATCTAAATCGATTTTAACATTAAATGTATCTCTAATGTTTTCCATCATTTTAGTAGCTCTAGCTCTTCTTGACTCAATAATATTTCTTGAAAAATCAAAAATAGCTTGTGGCAAAATATTATGTTTAAAGTAACCAATTAAATGACAATTATCATGTCCAATAGTAGTTGATAACTCTAAACCCTTGATAACTAAAAGACCAATCTTTTTACCATATTCAAAAGCTTCTTCAACTCCAAAAACAGAATCATGGTCAGTCAAACCTAAAACATCAAGTCCATGCTCTTTAGCACGTTTAACAACTTCGTCTACAGAATAATAGCCATCAGAATAATTTGAGTGTGAATGAAAATCTCCTCTCATTGTTAACTCCTTTCAATTAATCTCTATCGTAAGCCTCTAAAATCTTTTGAACAAGAGGATGACGAACAACATCTTCTTTTTCAAATTTAGTAACCCCGATTTGTTTAATATTTTTTAATAAATTTAAAGCGTTTACTAAACCGCTTTTCTTACCAACAGGTAAATCAATTTGCGAAACATCACCTGTAATAACCATCTTAGAATTGAAACCCATACGAGTTAAAAACATCTTCATTTGCATTTCAGTAGTATTTTGAGCTTCATCTAAAATACAAAATGCATTTTCGAGTGTTCTACCTCTCATATAAGCAAGAGGTGCAATTTCTATAACACCTTTTTCTATGTAGTTATTAACTGTCTCTACCCCAAGCATATCATATAATGCGTCGTATAAAGGACGCAAATATGGATCAACTTTTTCTTTTAAATCACCAGGCAAGAAACCAAGTGATTCACCAGCTTCAATTGCAGGACGAGTTAGAATAATTCTTTTTACAACACCTTTTTTTAGTAAAGAAACCGCATAAACAACAGCTAAATATGTCTTACCAGTACCAGCTGGGCCGATACCAAAAGTCATATCTTTCTTTGAAAGTGTATCAACATATTCGATTTGTTTAAGTGTTTTCGGATAAATAGGAAGGCCTTGAGCATTTCTATCTATCATTTCTTTTTTCTTATAGATATTGTGTAACTTTTCTTTGTTAGAAATATTATTAAAAATATAAATAATATCACGTGCAGAAACATAGAAAGAATTTTCAACCATATAACATAACATATCAATTACATCATATAGTTTTTGAATCATATCCTTATCAGTTAAACCACAATTCACTGTATTTAAATTAATCTCAATACTAGTTGAAAATAAATCTTCTAAAATCTTAATATTAGAATTATTAGGGCCACAAATATTTTGGCAGCATTCAATATTCTTAATATTTGTATTAAAAGTCATCCTATACCCCTATAAAATCATAAATAATAACATTGATAATGAATAATAAACAGCAATTGCAATTAAATCATTAATTGTAGTAATAAATGGACCACTCGCAACAGCTGGGTCAATATGACACTTAGTTAGTAATAGTGGTAATGCACTACCAGTAAAGCTTGATAATGTCATAGATACTAATAAAGATGTACCTAAAATACCACCAAACTTGAAACATTCACTCCACGCAAAATCTAAGCCAGCTTCGATAGGTTTTCTAGCTATACCAAGATAGATGGCAGCAAATAATGCAGTAAACAATCCAAGAATTAATCCATTTATGAAACCAATTTTAACTTCATGCCAAATAAGATTAAACGTTTTACGTTTAGAATTATCATCGCTTATAGTACGAATAGTAACAGCTAGTGATTGAGTACCAACATTACCAGCCATATCTAATACCATTGATTGGAAGAATACAACGGCAGGTAAAGCCACAATAACTTTTTCAAATGTACCAGTAACACTACTTACAAGAAGTCCTAGGAACATTAATATTAGCAACCAAGGAATACGTTTCTTAACAGAACCTAAAATAGATTCATCATCTTCTTCCTCTTCTGTTAAACCGGCTAACTTAGCATAGTCATCTGATAATTCATCATCTACTGATTCAATAATATCAGAATAAGTGATTACACCAACCAGTTTATTTTCACTAGTTAGAACTGGAATAGAATCCATATCGTACTCACGAATGTCATTAATTATATCACTAACAATTGCAGTATCTAACACTGATGGGTAGTTAGTCATAGTGATATCTTCTAAAGAATCATTACTTCTAGCTATAATTAAATCCTTCAAATCAATTAAACCATATAAGGTATCATCGTCGTTGATTACATAAATTGTTTGAATGTTATCATTTTCAGCTGCTTGGCTAACAAGTTCTTTCATTGCAGATTTAATTGTAGCACCCTTATCAACTGTAATAAAGTTAGTAGTCATTTTACTACCAATTTGTTCATCATCATATGAATTTATTAACTTGACATCTTCTTGAGATTCAGAATCCATACGATCTAAAATCTCTTTTTTGTCATCGTCTTCAAGTTCATCAAGGACATCAACAGCATCGTCAGCATCCATTCTTTCGATAATGTCAGCAGCTTTGTCAAAACCAACTTCGTCAACATAATCGTCAACATTATCAAGATAAGAGAACACTTCGGCCGTTCTATCTACACCAATAATTTTGTATAGTTTTAAACGTTCATTCTTAGATAAATGCTCAACAACATTAGCAATATCATTCTCATGGAATGTTAAAAGCTTATCTTGTTTAACTTCATCACTATCATTAGAATATAGAATGGTTCTTATTTGCTTATAATAATCTTTAGCCATAGACTTTCCTCCTTAATACATAATTATTCAGTTTATTATAGCAATTTTTTGTCGTTTGGTAAACAAAAGAAAATCAAAAAAGTTAAATAGATTTCTTTTAATCAAATAATGACCATTAAATTATTACTTGAAATAAGAAAAATCTCAATATGAAAGCAAATTGACAAAAAAAATGTGCTAATCGAATAGCACATTTAATTATTATTTTCTATTTGAAGCTAAGCTTAAAGCAATCTTCATCATATTAGTGAATGAATTTTGTCTTTGTTCAGCTGTTGTGTTGCTTGCTGGATTAATGAATGAATCAGAAATTGTTAGTAAGCAAGTAGCTCTCTTATGGCTAGCTTTTGCAGTAGCAAATAAGGCAAATGATTCCATTTCAACAGCACTGCAACCCTTCTCATCTCTAATCTTTTCCCAGCTAAATTTAGGATTTGGATGATAGAATACATCTGAAGAGTGAGCACGAATATCAGTTAGAGGAATACCTAATTCTTCTGCTGCTTTGTGTAACTTCTTATTTAAAGTCTTATCAGACTTCATAATATGACTACCCATATCATATGCAACCTTAGCAAATGTAGATTCGCTATATGCATCAGTTACAAGAACTGTATCGAATACTTTTAAATCTGGAGAATAAGCACCAGCAGAACCGATACGAACAATATTTTCAACACCATAGAAATTAAATAATTCATAAGTGTAAATACCAAGTGATGGTTGACCCATACCTGAACCCATAACAGAAATACGCTTTCCATTATATTTACCAGTATAACCATTCATACCACGAACGTTATTGAATTGAATAACATCAGTTAAGAATGTGTCAGCGATGAACTTAGCACGAAGTGGATCACCTGGAAGTAAAACTGTCTTAGCAATTAAACTAGCATCAGCGCAGTTATTGTGTGGAGTAGGAATTAATTCTGCCATTATTTGCTTTCCTCCAAACATGTAACTGAAGCTGAGCAACCAATACGGTTAGCTCCTGCCTTAACCATAGCTTCTACATCAGCAGCATGATGAATACCGCCAGAAGCCTTAACACCCATTTCAGGGCCTACTGTTTCTCTCATTAACTTAACATCTTCAACCTTAGCACCATAAGTACCAAATCCTGTTGAAGTCTTAACGAAAGAGCAACCAGCAGCCTTTGCGGCTTTACAAACGTTTACCTTTTCTTCATCAGTTAAGTAGCAAGTTTCAATGATAACTTTAGTTAATACACCATTTGCTGCTTTTACGAATTCTCTTAATTCGTTTTCAATATATGCATAGTTGTGAGCCTTTGCTTCACCGATATTAATAACGATGTCACATTCTTGAGCTCCTTTTGCAATTGCATCTTTTGTTTCGAAAACCTTAGTTTCAACAGTATTAGCACCTAGAGGGAAACCAATAACTGTACAAACTAATACATCACTACCCTTTAAAGCTTCACGAGCAGTTGGAATCCAGCATGGATTTACGCAAACGCTCTTAGTGTCATATTTTTTTGCTTCTTCGCATAAATTAAGGATTTCTTCCTTAGTAGCGAACGCTTTTAATAAAGTGTGGTCGAATAGTTTTGAATCTAACATAAAATAATCCTTCTTTCTTAAACTATTTTTTTATTTTCACAAATCCAAAATATTATCAAGTGCTACTTCGTTTAATTCAACAACAGCACGAGCAAATTTTGATTTTGTTAAAACCTTTTTAACTTTTTTAACATACTTATCTTGTAGTAATAAAATATTATAATTTCCATTTGAAGAAATATTAGTTAAAAATTTAGATATTTTCTTTAATAATTCATCATATGAAATAACAATTCTTTCACCATCTTGTACATATTGAACCAATTTAACACCAGGAGGAATAATACATCCTTCATTTAAATTGGTTAAATTAATAGCAACATAAGCGTTTCTAGTCTCTCTTTCACGTAAAAACACATAATCAAGAGCTTTATAATCGCTTGATGATTCAAGACTTTCTTTTACTTCAAGAAAACTATAGATTTGATCAAATGAATCACGAGATAATTTAGAATAATTTGTAAATTCATTATTAGAATCGTCTTCAGACTTCTTCTTATATGCATTTTTACAAACATTAAAAACGTTAATCATAAGCGATCTATCGAAAGGAGATACATCTTCAAAAAATTCGTTATAAACCGCAAAATTAAATCTTTGGCAAATCTCTTGGATAATATCAATTAATCTATTAACTTTAAAAGTATTATTCAAAAGATTGAATTCAACATATAAATTCAAATCCAAATATTTTGGGTCTAACTTTTCAATACGATTAATTATGGATTTATTATTAAACACAAAAGTAGCTTCAAAATTTAATACTGTATTATGGTATATTGCTTTCTTAATAACACCATCATCCAAAAACTTAACATAAGGTTGAGCTTGTAAATAAGTTATAAGTTCACTTTTGTCATATACTCTACTTCCCTCTTTAAGAAAGTAATAACGAAATATCATATATCTCACTTCCATCTATATTAAAAATTCTATCATTTTTAGCCTTATTTGTCAAAAAAATGTGCTATTTTAGGCATATTTTTATAATCTGTGCGGTCAACCAAAATTGGAGTAACTGTCATTATGCCTTTTTTTAAATAATATAAATCTGTATTTTTGCCAATATTCTTAATGTAATGTTCGCCTAAATCTTGATATAAATTTGCATCAAAGCCTTCATTAAAATCTCTTCCATTATTTAAAGGACATGCAACAATCTTGTCTAATTTAATTTCAGATGGAATATTAAAAGAATAAATATAGTCTAAAGAAAATAAATTATTTTCAAAAATTTTATTCAAAATATAATCTAAGCCTTTATCGATAGTATCTAAGTTAGCGTTAACATCAACTGAAATGGCTAAACTCTTAATTCCTAAATTAATAGCTTCGCTAGCTGCTCCAATAGTCCCACTATATTGAACATCATACGAAGCATTCAACCCTATATTTGGACCAGAAATTACTAAATCAGGACGCTCAAATTCACGCAAATAATAATTTATACCATCAGTTGGAGTACCAGGATGAGAATAAATATTTTCATCTACTTTCGTCAATTTGTTGTCATTATATTCCCAATAACGAATAGATTCAGATATACATGAATTATTTTCAACAGGAGCGCAAATAACAACTTCGTGTCCTAATTTTTTTATCTTATTATACAATAATAGGATTAGCTTAGAGCTAATCCCATCATCATTAGTTATTAGAATTTTCATTAATCTTATCTACGATTTCTTGACAACGTGGGCATAATCCATTAGGAGTTACGAACGCAACAGTTGCACGGCAACGTTCACAAACAAAACCTTGTGCAGGAGTTACAGTAACGTTGAATGTGTCACCATCAACAACTTCTAATTGAGAAACAATTAACATTTGAGCTAAATTACCATGTAATGAATCAAATAAAGCCTTACTAGCATTATCTAAAGTAATAGTTAATTTAGCACTAAATGACTTACCGATAATCTTAGCACTACGAGCGTCTTCTAAAGCTTTTAAGATTTGAGGACGATATGTAGTCATAAACTTATCATAATTATCTAATACATCTTGATACTTAGAATAGTCTTTAACTTCTGGCAAGTTTTCAAGATATACGTCTTCTTCAGTATGGAATGGTAAGAAGCTATAAGCTTCGCTTGCTGTATGTGGAATTAATGGTGAAACCATTAAAATTAAAGTCTTAACAATTTCATATAAAACTGTTTGAACTGATACACGTGCAAATGACTTAGCTTCTTCAATGTATAGAATATCCTTAGTGAAATCTAGATAGAATGAAGATAATTCATTAGCAACGAATGAGTTGATTAGCTTACAAACTTCATTAAATTGGAAGTTGTCATAAGCATTCTTTAAATTCTTAACAAATTCATTTGTCTTAATAAGCATATATTTATCAACATCTGCTAATTTTTCAAATGGAATAGCATCTGTTGTTGGATTAAATCCATCAATATTAGCTAGCATGAACTTAATTGTGTTACGAATCTTACGATAAGAATCAGCAACTTGCTTTAATAAATCATCAGACATTACCATGTCACTTCTAAAGTCAACATTTGCAACCCATAAACGAAGGATATCAGCACCTTGAGTGTTAGAAACCTTAATTGGGTCAACAGTGTTTCCTAAAGATTTAGACATCTTTTGTCCTTTACCATCTAGAGTGAAACCATGTGATAAAACTTTCTTGTATGGAGCAGTACCAAAGTTTGCAACTGAAGTGATAATTGAAGAGTTGAACCAACCTCTATATTGGTCACTACCTTCAAGGTATAAATCAGCTGGGAACTTTAATCCTCTACGCATTAAAGTCATATAACTTGAACCTGAGTCAAACCAAACGTCCATAATGTCAGTTTCCTTACGGAACTTACCATTTGGAGAATGAGCATTTGTGTAACCTTCTGGTAATAGGTCCTTTGCATCTCTTCTGTACCATTCAGTTGAACCATATTGCTCAAATAACTTAGCAACATGTTCAATAACAACTGGATCAAGAACTGGTTCACCATCTTCACAATAGAATACAGGAAGAGGAACACCCCAAGCTCTTTGACGAGAAATACACCAATCATGTCTTTCTTTAATCATATTACCAAGACGAACTTCACCCCAAGTTGGATCCCAATCAATACCTTGATGAATAGCATTTAAAATTTCATCCTTAATTGGATCAATTGAAGCGAACCATTGAGCTGTAGCACGGAAAATAACAGGCTTCTTAGTTCTCCAGTCATGAGGATATGAGTGAGTGATTGGATCTAATAATAATAAAGAACCACTTTCTTTCAAATCTTCAATAATTGGGTCTTCTGATTTTTCATAGAATAAACCAGCATACTTACCTGCATCAGGTCCTTGAACACCATGGTCATCAACGTAAACTAAAATAGGAAGATTATATTTCTTTGCAGCAACATAGTCATCTTCACCATAACCTGGAGCAATGTGAACAAAACCTGTACCATCAGTATCAGTTACATAATCGGCGTTAATAACTAGAGACTCTCTATCGTATAATGGATGTTGAACATGTAAATTTTCTAACTCGTTTCCATGAAGAGTAGCAATTTCTTCAACATCAACTAAACCAAGTTTTTCAGATAACTTAGCAAGCATAGACTTAACGCAAACCATCTTACCCTTGTTAGAGTTGAATACAACATATTCTAAATCTGGATGTGCAGCAACGGCTACATTACAAGGAAGAGTCCATGGAGTAGTAGTCCAAACCATTAACTTAGCACCTTCAAGAGCACCTTTACCATCAATTAAATTAAATGTAAAATAAATAGCCTTTGAAGTAATATCCTTATATTCAATTTCTGCTTCAGCTAAAGCTGATTCAGATGATGGTGACCAATAAACAGGCTTTAATCCTTTATAAATTAAACCCTTTTCAACCATCTTACCAAATACTCTAATTTGGTCACGTTCAAATTCTTTTTGTAAAGTGATATATGGGTGTTCCCAATCAGCTAATACACCAAGACGCTTGAAACCTTCCATTTGCTTTGCAACTTGCTCATGAGCATACTTATCACATAAGTCTCTAAAATCAGCAACAGGCATTTCCTTACGATTTACACCAGTCTTTTGAATTGCATTTTCAATTGGAAGACCATGAGTATCCCAACCAGGAATATATAATGAATAGAATCCATTCATGTTCTTATAACGAACGATGAAATCCTTTAAAATCTTATTTAATGCATGACCTAAATGGATATTACCATTTGCATATGGTGGGCCATCATGAATAGTGTATTGTTCACACTTTTTATTCTTTTCAAGTCTCTTTTGATATACGTTTTCCTTGTACCATTTTTCTTGGATTTTAGGCTCTTTTTGGGCTAAATTAGCACGCATTTCAAAGTCTGTTTTACCAAGATTGATAGTGTCCTTAAATTCTGACATAAAAATCCTCCTAATAAATAAAAAAAGCGTCCTTAAATAAAGGACGCTAGTTAACGTGTTACCACCTTTGTTCAGTATAAAAATACTGCACTCATTATCGTTAACGCCTGATTACGGATTAAACTCATCGCCTAATCATCTCCACAGTGATCTAAATTAATTTATCCTTCTAGTCTTTCACCATCACTAGTCGCTTATTAAGGCTTACATTAATTTCGTCTGTTTCATAGATTTTTAAATTACGAAAATAATTATATACTTTTTAATTTAAATTTTCAATATATTAAATTGATTCTAGGAATTCATTTAAAGATCCATCTTGAAAGTCCTCAAGACGAGCAAATAAATAACTAGTTTCATTAATTTTAATAGTTTTGCCACCAATAGCATATGTAGCTCCTGCAAAGAATGCAAGAAGTTTATTACATGCCATTATGTCTAACTTTTTAAAATTTAAGACTAGAGGATTACCATTTTTAAGTAAATCTACTAGTTTACTAGCTCTAGTATCGTCATCAGCTAATTGCTCCATGATAATACGATTACGAGCTTCTACATAATTTGTATCATTTTCTTCTTTATGAAATAATCCCATTATTATAAATTATCTCCTTCACTTGCAATAGCACTTTGAGATACTGCATCAGCTTCTGCTTCAGCATTACGAGTAATATCTTGAACTTGAGACTTAGTACCACGACGAATAACAATTAATGTAGTATTTGTATATGGTGCAATTACACTCATCTTTTGTGGTGGACAAGAAAGGATATATTGTAATGGCATAGAACACATAAATTCAAGCATAGCTCTCATACGAGAGTTGTCCATCTTGTCAAATACTTCGTCTAACATTACAAGACCAATTGCAGATTTATTATTTTGAGTATAAATACGAACGAATGAAGCGATGATTGCAACATAGAATGGAACTTGTGTTTCAGCACCTGATTTTTCTCTAAATACCTTAGAATACAACATTGATTCACCATATTGATTAGAAATCTTAATGTCATAATCCATGTAAGTACGATAATCAGTAAACTTATTGAATGTCTTAGAATCATCTAGAGATTCACTTGCAATTGATGTGAATAATTCATCAAGTTGTTGATTATAAGTTTTTTCAAAATCAGTTGTGAAAATAGAATTACCATCACTGATTGAATCACTCTTTAACATATCATAGAATCCACTATATTCCTTTGACTTAGGGAAAATAAATTCATATGTATCATTACCAAATGGAATATTACGTAATGTATCATTAATCTTAGAAATTTCAGCTTCAGCTGTCATAATGTTGTTACGTAACTTAGAAATGAAATCTTCCTTAAAGATTAATTCTGCTGTTTCTCTAGCATTTCTAACTTTAGCTTCATACTTAACAAGTTCACTCTTAACAAGCTTATCAAGTTCTTCCATGTATGAATCTACAAATGGTAAACCTACTGATAAATTAGAATTGAATTTTGAAATATATTCGCTTTGCTTATTAATAATACCAGTTGAGATGTTTTCAAAGTTAGAATTTTCAATTTGAAGTCTTGATTCACATGACTTATATGCTTTTTCAATAGGCATTTTTTGAGTCATGCTTTCATATTCATCACGAGCATCTTTATCAAGATTTAAATTATCTTTAGCAATTGAAGTTAAGAATTGTTCAATATCAGTTAAGTTAACATCTAATTGTTCAATACGCGCATAGAAATTTGCGATAGTTTGAGTTTGTTGACCAATCTTTTGACTGATTGCAATCTTCTTTGCATCGATTTCTTTAATTTCTTGCTTAACTTTATTATATTCATCTTGAGTTTCAGTTGTAGAAAGCTTCTTAGATTGAGCTTTTTGTCTAGTAAGTTCTGTAACCTTTGTAGTTAAATTATAGAAATTATCTAAATCACTCATTTCGTTAATTAAACCATTTAAGTTTAATTCAGCAAATGTATTATTAAAGTCTTTTAAGTTTTGAATATCTCCTTCAATTGAATAATATTGTTGAGATAATTCACTAGCTTTCTTATCGAATTCAGCCTTTTGCTCATCAACAGCACCACGACCAATGAAACGTTGAACGTCTAAATTCATAGAACGTACAACATAACCTCTGTATAATAAACCATCATTAGTGATAGCAATTGGATAATCCTTTAATTCAGATTCTGCTTCACACATAATAACGTTACCACAAGTAAAGTTAATATAGTTTTGACAATCCTTGTTTTCACTAGACATAATTGAGGCTAATGAATTTGGTTGATATTCTTTATATTTTTGAATTGCATCTGTATTAACTAAACCAAATCCATAATGATATTTGTTCTTAATACGAGCGAATATTTGAAGTGCAGAATCATAATACTTAGGTTCAACAATTAAAATAAATCTTTGATTACCTAAGAATGATTCAATTGTACGTGCCCAACGTGAATCACTAATTTCAATAAGTTCACAGAAAATATGAACAGATACATCTTTGTTATAAAGTCTCTTTAAGTTTTCTGCAATTTCACTTCTTAATTCATTTAATCCTTGAGGATAATGAAGTCTATTGCTGTCTAGATTTTGTCTAGCACCACGAATATCTTTCATCTTATTTAATACAT
>CAMNGZ010000010.1 GCA_946538835.1 uncultured Clostridium sp.
ATCTTATAACTGTTAAATTATTTAATATTTGAGGCTATTAAATTGTCACTTAACGACAAATAAAAAAAGGTGGAAAAACCACCTAATTTTGGTTAGATTAAAATACCTTCGAAATGGTCTAACATATGTTGAATGCACTCAGCTGTGAATCCACGATATGTAGTAGTTTTTGTATTCCACTTTTCATCTGTATATTTAACAGTGATAGTCTTATATCTAGCAACCTTTTGAACACCTTCAAGTGATAGACATCCTTCTTCCATTTCAACTGCTTCTTGAGAATGACCAACAACCTTAGGGTTAATCATTGTAAATACTCTACCGTTTTCAAAGAAAACTAGAGCACGTTTAGTATAACCAATTTGGTTAGCAGCTAGACAAGCACATTCTTCTCCATTAGCTTTAATTGTATCTAATAAATCACGAACGACTTGCATATCTTTTCTAGTTAAGTCGTCAGAAACTTTCTTTAAAAATTCTTGATCTTTGACAATCTCTTTTACCATATAATAATCCTCCAAAGTATCTTCATTATACTATTTTTACAAAATTAAATCTAGTTTTATTTAATCACCCAATCATTCCAGTGATAAAAATCTCAAGTCCGATGGAACATAAAATAATACCACCAAGAATTAATGCGTAATTACCAAGCTTAACTCCAAATTTTTTACCAATAATCAAAGCTATAAATGAAGCAACAAATGTAACTAACATAACTAGTCCTACAACGATTAATGCTTGCCAAACAAAATAATTTGAAAACGATAAACCACTTGATAAGGCGTCTATAGATGTAGCTATTGTTTGAATAAATATAACTTTAAAAGTTAAACTCTTTCTAACCTCACGAATTTCTTTTTCACGTTCTTTTTCATCTTTCATATCTTTAATGCCATCAATAATCATCTTAATACCTAAGAATAATAAAATGACTAAGGCAGTGATAGGAATTAAATGATATTCTTTAATTTGAGGTATATTTGTGTATAAGGCATTTCCACAAAAATATCCAATTAAAGGCATCAGTGCTTGGAAGAAACCATACATGAACGCAATGTATGTCATCTTCCCTTTTTTCATATTAGGTTCTTGCATACCATTAGCCATGGAAACGGCACATGCATCCATGGTTAAACCAAGTCCTAGCAATAGACCGGTCGATATTAAAGAACCCATAGTGATAGTTTCTAAAATCATTACAATCCTCCAAATTATAAAAAAAGAGGCCTATGCTGGCTTAAAGTCAGCATAAGTCTCGTTTATTAAGGTTGAGCCTGGATAAACCATTGTGTAGACCAACCACTAAATCATTTTAGCAAACTACTCCCTTACGAGTACCTAGTTATTATAACAAATTTTCATTTTATTGCAATAACTAATTATTATTTTCAACAATATCAATCCATTCATTTGGATTTTCAGCCTTGAATAAGAATGAACCCATAACTGCTAGATTAGCACCTGCTTCTTCAACAAGTGGATAAGTATCTTTATTAATACCACCATCAACAGAAATGATATAAGATAAATTATGTTGATTCTTATATTCATCTAACCATTTAATCTTATCTAAGCTATTTGGCATGAATTTTTGACCACCAAATCCTGGTTCAACTGACATAACTAAAACTAAATCTAGCTTATCTAAATATGGAATTAAAACTTCAGGATTAGTATTAGGTTTAATTGAAATACCAGCTTTTAAGCCATATGAGTGAATTAAATCAATTGTTTCATTGATGTCTGACTTAGCTTCAATATGGAATGTGATAAAATCACTACCTGCATCAGCAAATTCTTTAATATATTTGATAGGATCAATAATCATCAAATGAGTATCAAATACCATATCTGGATATTTAGCACGAATTTGCTTTTGAATAGATGGACCAAATGAAATATTTGGCACAAAAATACCATCCATTACATCTACATGTAAAAATGTAGCATGATCTACTCTTTTAACTGATTCTTCTAATTTTGTAAAATCAGCACTTAAAATTGATGGAGCAACTTTCATAATTAATACCTCTTACTATCTTTCTCTATCTTTTCATAAATCTTGATATAATTATCATATCTTGATTTTAAAATAGTCTTACCAATATTTTCAATAACACCACAATCTTTAGAACCCTTCAAATGACGGCAATCTTTAAAGCGGCAAAATTCTTGTTTGAATTCAGGAAAATATGACGCAAGGTCTGATTGTTCAACAAAAATCTCAAGCTTTGAAAAACCAGGTGTATCACCTACTAGACCACCAAATTCTTGATACAAATGAATTTGACGAGTAGTATGTTTACCACGATTTAATGCGTCAGATATTTCTTGAGTAGCTAAATTGAATCCAGGAATTAATGCATTTATAAATGTAGATTTCCCAGCACCAGTTTGACCAGATAATACTGTAATCTTATTTTTTAATAATTCTTTAATCTCTGATAAATCAGTATTTAAATCTTTACTATTTACATAGAAAACTTCATAATTAAGTTTTTCTTTATAATAAGACATAGTCTCTTTAATTTTATTAAGTTCTTCTTCACTAGCTAAGTCTATCTTTGAAATAATGATAATAGGCTTAATATTACTACTCTTCAAATTTACAATAAATAAGTCAAGTAAATAACTAGAAAAATCAGGTTCTTTCGCTGACATAATTAAAATGATTTGATCAACATTACAAATGTCAGGTCTAATTAAATCATTCTTTCTAGGTTCTAAATCAGTAATATAATTAATACCATCATTTAATTCATATGTTACAAGGTCACCAACCTTTGGTGACAACTTAACATATTGAGTATCAATCTTATTTGATAATTTATTATTGTTGCCTTTATTGAATGCACTCTCTTTAGATAACTTCATTTTCCTAAACTTTCCACGAGCACGAGCCTCAATAATATTATTACCATCTAAAATCTGATAGACTCCAGCATTTAAATTAACAATTCTTCCTGTAGCCATAATTACTTCATATTATTAGATCTTAATTGACCACAAGCTGCGTCAATATCTGATCCTTGTTCAAGACGAAGAGTCACATTTAAACTTCTCTTCTTTAATTGATCATAGAACTTTGTCATATGTTCTCTTGTACTACGTTTAAATGGTTTTTCTTTAACTTCGTTGTATGGAATAAGATTGATATATACATTTAATCCATGTAATAAATCCGCAAGTTGATTTGCGCATTCATATGAATCATTTAAATCATTGATTAAGATATATTCAATAGTTACACGACGGTTAGTAGCATCGATATAATCTGATATAGCTTTAACTAATTCTTCAATTCTGTATGCTTTATTAATAGGCATGATTTGATCACGAATTTCATTATTAGGAGCGTGTAATGAAATAGCTAAGTTAGATTGTAAATCTTCTTTAGCATAATCATAAATCTTAGGGACTAAACCACAAGTTGAAACTGAAATGTGACGTGCACCAATCTCTAAACCATGGGCGTTATTGACGATATGTAAAAAGCGCATAACGTTATCATAGTTATCAAATGGTTCACCAATACCCATTACAACAATGTGGGAAACAATCTTACCAGTTTCTTTAATAACTGACATGATTTGTCCAACCATTTCACCAGCAGTTAAATTTCTTAATTTCTTCTTCATACCTGAAGCACAGAATGCGCATGCCATGTTACAACCAACTTCGCTTGTTACGCAAACGCTAGTACCATAGTTGTGAGTCATAAATACTGTTTCAATTAAATTACCATCAGATAACTTAAATAAAAATTTTTCAGTACCATCCTTACTCTTTTGGTGAACTACAACTTCAAATGTTGATAGACTAAAATCTTTCTTTAAATCTTCAATTACTTCTTTTTTGATATTTGTAATCTCATCAAAGCTAGATACCTTTTGCCTATAAATAGCCTCAAAAACTTGAGTAGCACGATATCCTTTTAAACCCTTTGATTCGAAATATTCTTTTAATTCACTAGGTGAAATGTCATAAATACTACGCATAATGATACTCCTTTATCAACTTCATCATTATAGCATATTTTTTCTTTTATTAAAATCATTTTATCCAAAAGAAAAGGCTATGTTAATTGAAAAAGTAAATTCCGCTGTAAATAGTTGAAGAAAAGTCTATAATTAATTCTATTGATACATTTTAAGACAAAAAAGCTTCATAACTATATAGGTATCTTTATATACTAAAATAGTATGAAGCTTTTAAATATCAATTATTATCTTAATCTAGCATGTAATAATGCATCTAATCTATTTAATACACCGTGAATGATCTTTTCAATATCTTCACTTGATAATGTCTTTTCACTAGATTCAAGAGTTAATTTAATTGCTAAACTCTTTTCATCTTCTGCAACATTTTCACCAGTATAAACGTCGAAAATCTTTAAGTCTACTAGGTACTTCTTAGTAACCATCTTAATAACTTTTTCAACATCACTAGCTAATACATCTTTCTTAACAACGATTGCTAAATCTCTTTCAACAGAAGGATATTTAGAAATAGCTTTATAATCGAATGATACTCCGTGCATTGAATATAATAAATCTAGATTTAATTCAAATACATATATATCATTTGCTAAATCATGTTCTTTAGCATAACGTGGGTGGATTTCACCAACATATCCAATAACTTTATCATCTACTAGAATATATGCACTTCTACCAGGATGCATTGATGTTAATTTGTAATCAATAGCTTGATAGCTTGCCTTATAACCAAATTTAGCAAATAATGCATCTAGTACACCTTTTACTAAATAGAAATCAACAGGAGTCTTTAAACCTTGCCATAATGAATTTGTGAATAAGCCTTCAAATGCACCAGATAACATCATAGTTTCACCTTCATTTGAATAACGCTTACCGATTTCAAATAAAGCTACATCCTTTTGTTTATGCGCTGTATTATAAGTAATATTTCTTAATAATCCATTAACAAGAGAATGTCTCATTACCTTCATTGAATCTAACATTGGCATCAATACTTCTACATTAGATAATTCATCTAATGCAAAATCATTTAAAGTTTCAACATCAGTTAATGAATAGTTGATAGCTTCTCTTAATCCTAATCCTGCGAGAGTATGACGAACATTTCTTACAAATCTTTGCTTATCTGATAACTTACCTTGAGAATTAGTATCAGCAAGCTTTGTAGGAATTGCATCATAACCATATAGACGAGCAACATCTTCAATGATATCTTGATAGCTTTCAAGTAAGTCCATACGACGGCTAGGAATAGTGATATTAAATGAATGACGAGATTGCATGAAATCATATTGATATCTTACAAATGCTTCTCTAATTTCTAAGCTTGAGAAATTAGTACCAAGTACTGAATTAATCTTTTGAGTTGTAATCTTTACATGCTTATCCTTATAAGGCTTAGCTTTACCAACAACACCATTTAGAACTTGTCCTTTAGCTAACTTTTGAAGTAAATAAGCTGCATAATCAAGAGCTCTTTCAACTCTATTATAGTCAATAGTACGTTCAAATCTTGTTGAAGCTTCACTCTTCAATCCAAGACGCTTTGAAGTCTTACGAATTGAAAGTGGTGCAAAGTATGCTGCTTCAAGAACAACATTTGTTGTATTTTCATTAATTTCTGTAGTCTTACCACCCATAACACCGGCTACACCAATAGCTTCTTTACCATTAGTAATTACGATATCTTCACTAGTTAAAGTTCTTTCAACATCATCTAAAGTGGTAATCTTTTCATTATCAAAAGCATTTCTTACTACAATTTTCTTTCCTAGAAGATCTGCATCATATGCATGTAATGGTTGACCTAATTCAAACATTACATAGTTAGTAACGTCAACAATGTTATTAATAGGTCTAATACCTGAAGCGATTAGACGTTCTCTTAACCAAAGTGGTGATTCTTTAATCTTAACATTTTTTACAACACGAGTTAAGAACTTAGAACAATCAGGAGTCTTTAGAGAAACCTTCATATAGTTCTTTTCTTCAACTTCTTTTAACTTGAATTGTTTCTTAGAAACTTGTTGGTCTAATACAGCACCAAGATCGTATGCAACACCTTCAATTGATAACAAGTCAGATCTATTAGCAGTTAAGTCAAGATCATAAACATAGTCATCTAATCCTAAATAATGAAGTGGGTTTTCACCAACAGGAGCATCCTTAGGTAATAAGTAAATACCATCTTTAAATTTGTCAGGTACGAACTTTTCATCTAATCCTAATTCTTGAAGTGAGCAGCACATACCATTTGATTCAATTCCATGAATCTTTGAAGGCTTAATCACAAAATCACCAGGAAGTACAGCACCAGGTAATGCGACAATGGCCTTAACACCTTGTTTCATATTAGGAGCACCGCAGATGATTTGAGAAAACTCACCTGGTTTAATTTCAATTAAACATTTATGTAGGTGAGTTCCTTCAACAGCTTCACATTCTTTAACATAACCAATTGTTAAATTATTAGCTTCAACAAGTCTACCAGCTTCTTCAATTTCAACAATGTGATATGAGAAAGCTTTGAATAAATCTTCTTCTGATAAATTAGATAAATCTAGATAATCTTTTAGCCAGTTTACTGAAACCTTCATATTATCTTTCCTCCTTGAATTCGTCTAAGAAACGAATATCATTTGTATAGAAATTACGGATATCATCAATACCATACTTAAGCATAGCTACACGTTCTACACCAACACCGAATGCGAATCCTTGAATTTCCTTTGGATTATATCCTGACATTTCAAGAACGTGGTTATTAACCATACCAGCACCTAGTACTTCAATCCAACCAGTACCCTTACATGTTGGGCAGCCTTTACCACCACAACGAGCACAAGAAACATCTACTTCAACACTTGGTTCAGTGAATGGGAAATAAGATGGACGAAGACGAATTTCTCTATCTTGACCAAACATCTTACGAGCAATTGAAAGTAGGGCCCCCTTTAAATCAGCCATAGTAATATTCTTTCCAAGAACTAAACCTTCCATTTGCATGAATTGATGTGAGTGAGTTGCATCATCAGCATCACGACGGTATACCTTACCAGGGCAAATAATCTTAATAGGCTTGCCTTCCTTTAATTCCATAGTACGAGCTTGTACTGGAGAAGTTTGGCTACGTAATAAACGTTCTGCATCAATATAGAATGTATCTTGCATATCACGAGCTGGATGACCCTTAGGTAAGTTTAACTTTTCGAAGCAATATAAATCAGTTTCAATTTCAGGACCTTCAGCAATTTCATAGCCTTGACCAATAAATAAATCTTCCATATCTTCGATAGTTTGAATTAAAGGATGAATAGTTCCTTCCTTAAATTCATAACCTGGTAATGTAACATCAATCTTTTCAGCATTGATCTTCTTATTTATTTCTTCATCATTTAATTCTTGTAACTTCTTATCGTAAGCTTCAGAAATACCTTGCTTAGTAATATTTGATACTTGACCAATTTCTTTCTTTTCTTCGATAGATAAGCTACGCATATTTGCCATAATTTCAGCAAGAGGGCCTTTTTTACCTAGCCATTTAGCTTTTTCGTTAGCTAATTCAATCTTGTCTTTAACACGAGCAAATGCTTCTTTTGCATTTTCTAGAGCTTTCTCTAGATCTTCTTTCATACTCATAATTTAAACCTCCTAATAAATAAAAAAATCGTCCTTAAGAATATAAGGACGAATTATCGCGGTACCACCTTAGTTCAATACCAAAAAGTATTGCACTCAATTTTGTCTTAACGGGACGAGCGGATTTGATTAGAATCACTAGAAAGTGAATTCAATATAACTATTTCTTAAAGCTCTCATCAATTGCTTATTTTCTGTAAAGATATGATATATTTACTACTCTTTCATCAATGTTTTATTTATTACTTCTTTATTATATATAAACTATATTTTTATTTCAAGTAGGATTAATCTTTATAACAACTTTAAATTTCTAAAACTTAGCACTGTAGTGACCAGCATTATTAATTGCATCTCTTAATCTATCTAAGCTTGGTTCTTTTTCATATGTTATAGTTACTGTTTGTTCTTCTAAAGATGCCACTGCATCTTTAACATTTTGAACAGTTTTGCAAGCTTCTTCCACATGTGCTTTACAATGGATACATTTCATTCCATCAACTTTTAATTTCATTTCCATAATTATTTATCCTCCCAAGCAGTATATCCTGCTTCAATTATGTTATTAATTAC
Organism: uncultured Clostridium sp.; assembly: GCA_946538835.1. Classification (GTDB taxonomy): domain Bacteria; phylum Bacillota_I; class Bacilli_A; order Acholeplasmatales; family Anaeroplasmataceae; genus JAEELC01. The sequence continues at coordinate 8,220 of CAMNGZ010000010.1, forward strand.
ATCATTTGTATTTAAATCATCTTTATATGTGACAACAACATTATTGTCATCTAAACTAGCTTTAGCATCTATGACATTATTTACTTTTTTGCAGGCATCTTCAACATGCTTAACGCAATTTTCACACATCATTCCATCTACTCTAATAATTAACTCTTTATTATCATTATAACTGGAATTCAAGATGTTATTTAAATCAAAAATTTTAACATTATTCTTCTTTTCTTTTGATATGTTAACTAAGTTAAGTCTTAATGCGTTTACGCATACAGTTACACTTGATAAGCTCATAGCTGCTGCACCATACCAAGGTTTCATATTAAAAATAAAATGACTAAATATTCCAGCAGCAATAGGAATCATAATAATGTTATAAATGAACGCCCAAAATAAATTTTCTTTTATATTTAATAATGTCTTTTGACTAAGTCTAATAGCTTTATAACTATCCATCAAGCTTGATTTCATTAATATAACATCAGCAGATTCGATAGCTACATCAGTACCAGTACCAATAGCCATTCCAATATTAGCTTCAGTTAAAGCTATCGCATCATTGATACCATCCCCTACCATGATGACATTCCCAAACTCTTTTAATTTCTTGACATAAGATTGTTTTTCATTTGGCTTAACATTAGCCACAAAATAATCAATTCCAACCTCTTTTGCTATCGCAAGGGCAGTCAATTCATTATCCCCCGTAAGCATTACCGGAGTTACGCCAAGCTTCTTTAAATATTGAATAGCTTTCTTAGAATCCCTTTTAGGTCTATCAATAACAGATATAATACCAATAATTTTATTATCTAGTGAAAATACCATAGGGGTCTCACCAAGGCTAGATAATTCATCAATTTTAGCACTTTGTTCATTGCTCAACAAATTATTTTCTCTAGCATATTTAGCATTAACTCCAATAATTTTTTGGTTATCTATATAAGCTTCGACACCAATTCCAACTAATGTATTAAAATTAACGACCTCAAATAATTTTTCTTTATATCCACCTACTATCGCTTTAGCTAGTGGGTGACTTGATTTAATTTCAAGAGAGACAGCATATTTTAATAATTCTTCTTTAGATATTCCATAAGGAATCACATTACGTATTTCAGGAACACCATTTGTAATAGTGCCTGTCTTATCTAAGACAATAAATCTAGCTTTACCTGTTTCTTCAATAGCTTCCGCAGACTTAAACAAAATACCATTCTTAGCGCCTTTTCCACTACCAACCATAATAGCTACAGGTGTAGCCAATCCAAGTGCACATGGACATGATATTACAAGAACAGATATCGCTCTACTTATTGCAAAACTTAAAGAAGTTTCTTCCTCACTATAGCTTATGCCATTCAATCCTAAAATTAGCCATGTTGTAAATACCAATAGTGCTATAACAATTACAATAGGTATAAAAATTAAAGATACTTTATCAGCTAGACGCGAAATCTTAGCTTTTGAGCTAGAAGCCGCCTCAACAAGTTTAATAATTTGAGATAAACTTGTATCATTCCCAACTTTTAAAGCCCTAGCTTCAATCGTACCAAGTGTATTAATAGTACCTTGTGAAATCATTTCACCAACAGTTTTATCTTTAGGAATAGATTCACCAGTCAACATTGATTCATCAAGCGAACTTGATCCTTTGATGATTTCACCATCAACAGGTACAGCTTCACCAGGACGTACAACAAAGATATCCCCAACTATTACTTCACTTAAATCAACACTAATTTCTACATTATCTCTAATAACATTAGCTTTTTTAGGAGCTAAATTAATTAAAGCTTTAATCGCATTAGTGGTTTTTCCTTTTGAAATACTTTCTAATGTTTTACCAACAGTGATTAATGTCGGAACCATACCACTTGTTTCAAAAAATATATTCATTGATAACTTATGTAGAACCATAGGATTATTATAATAAAATGTCATTATAATAAAGATAATAAGTGAATAAATATACGCAACTCCACTACCTAATGCTACTAAAGCATCCATATTAGGAGAGCGATGTATGCTTGACTTAAAGCCCGATATAAAGAAATTTTTATTTAAATAAAGAATCAATGTTGATAATATGAATTCTATTAAAGTAACGCTTAAGGAATAATCATGAATACCATAAAACCAATTCATCATATATCCCATAGATAAAATGAATAAAGGAATTAACAATACTAAACTAGAGATAAGTCTTATAAATAAAGTCTTAGTTTCATTATTATTTAAAGATATTTCATTATTTTTTTCAGCTCCTATGATACTTGAGCGATATCCTGCCTTCCTAACAGCATCATTAATAATTTTAGGACTAACTTTTGAATCATAAGTGACATCCATAGTATTAGTTAACAAGTTGACATTAACATCTTTTACACCGTCAATTTTTCTGACAGCTTTATCAACATGAGCTTGGCAAGCTGCACAAGTCATACCTCTTACATTAAATCTTTTAGTTTCCATTATTTAAATCTCCTTATTAAGGTCATAACTTCATCTAGCTTTGTATCATCATCATTTTTAATCGCATCTTTCACACAATGATGCATATGATTATCTAAAACTAAATCACTAATAGAATCAATAGCATTTCTTGTAGCGGCAAGCTGAATTAAAATGTCACCGCAATATTTATCTTCTTCAATCATTTTCTTTACGCCATTCATTTGGCCAATAACACGATTCATTCTTTTAATTAAATCTGATTTTAATTCATTATTTCTTATAGTTTTAACTTCAGCCATCTTATCACCTCTTGAATATAGAATATACCCACTAGGGGTATATGTCAAAGCATTTGCATATAAATTGAACCAACTCTTCTAATTTTTAAATTTCAAATGAATCTGAATTCTATTACAAAAAAATTGGTGTAATAAGTGACAAAAAACAGTATATTAAATTCTACGTAGTATCGTATATCGACTATAAATTCTAAGTAGTACTATTATCTTTAAATTCTACGTAGTATTTTAAATAAGTAAAATTGAATGGTTTATAGAGTTAAAAAGAAAAAACTCCTTTGCTATAATGGTACCGTTAAGGGCCAAAATAGAAAGGAGTTTTATATGGACTATAAAGCCATTATTAATATGATTATTTTTGAAAGCTACCTTTATACGTCTTTAAACTTTTTAAATGCTTTATAAGCGGTTCATAATTAATGAAATAAGATATATTTTCAAGAATACATTTAGTTTGTTTTATATTTGTCTAAAAATAAATGTCATTTTCTCATTTTCAGTTCTTTCTAAATTAAATGCTTTCTCTAAGTCAAAACGATTTATTTCAGTATTATATTCATTATTTTTATGCTTTTTGACTAAAAAACTAAAACCTTGTAAATTTCTACCATTCCATTTAGAGCGATAAAGTAGATTTTCAAATGGCATAATGGAATCATCATCCATAATGAAATCATAATTTTCATCTGTATAATAAAAGTTAATATATTCCACATTACATTCAATGTAATAATATTTAATAATATCATTTTTTTTAATAGTTCCAAATGCGCTTAATTTTTCATTTACTTTAAAACTAATCTCATAATCTTCACATTTAGATTTCCAATTAGTATTCGGATATTCATCTGGTAACTTAAAAGGTCTTCTTGATCCTAAAGCGATCTCACAAGAAGATAAGCATAACAACAAAATTATGACAATAAAATACATAATCCTTTTCAAATTATCTACCTCACAATATATGCATAATCAAATTTGAATTTAACGAATTTATCTAATGTATCATAACTTTCAAATCGATGGTAACTATTATACGAATGATACATTCCATTTGATTTTTCTATAAAAAAAGTATGTATTGCATGTATGCCAGCAAATGACTCATCATTTTTTGATGTAAATATAATTTTATATGTTTCATCATTTTTAGTTGCATCTTTTAACTTATCTAAAGAACTATATTTATCATAAGATACAACATACTTATCTAGATATCTATATATTTGTCTTGGATTAGAACCTAAATGACCAAATCCTATGTCAAACATAATATTAGACATTTCAAAATCAAAAATCATGATTCTCCTACATCAAATGTTGTAGCCTTAACTTCAACAACTGAATCAATATTATTTTTAAATATATCAGACGAATCAATATGTTTATGATTGCCTATAATTAGAAAGATTATTATACCTGTTAATACAATACTATTTATTATTGATAATATCAAAATATAAAAACCACTTTTCTTCATCAGTAATTCTATCAAATTCTCTCCTTTTACTTTACTCTCTATTCAAAATATATTCTTATTCTACTACTAAATATCTAATTGTTCAAGATTTGTATCTATATGCATAATCAAAGAAGAATTTATTGAATTCATCTTCATTATCTAATACAATTAAATCCGAATACTTAAGATCAAATTCTTGTGTTTTATAATAATCATTTGCATAAGCTATAGTTCTAATTGAATCGAATTGGATGAGAATAATTCTATCTTCATCGTAATCTATGATATCTCTAAATTTCATATTAGACACTTTTTTCTAATGCAATTATATATTTAGCAGGAAATTCTTTTTCTCCAGATATGAATATAGAATAGTTTTTATTAGTTGAAGCTTTTAATCCACATTCCTCTTTATTACCACATATAAGAATTTCAACTCTAGTCATTAGTTAAACTATTGATTAATATTTTTTTGATTTAATCGATTTACATCATAAAAAAATATATAAATCTTACATAATGAATAAATAAAAGATAGTGAAAATGATGCAAGAAACTCAAGATAATGCAGCAAAATATATCAAAAATGCTAGAAAAACTAGCATTTAACAAGATATTATTGATAATTCCTTTAACTCCTAAGCGAAAGTTCGTGCGTTCGAATCGCATCGGGAACGCCATTAAAAAAAAATAAAATCGCTTCATCTTGAAGCGATTTTTCCATTTATTTTTTATTAAGATATTCTTTGAATAACTCTAGCTTCTCCACCAGATATTGATATAATCTTAATGGCATTAGATGAGAAACCATCTGCATCATTAAATAAACGTTTATTTAATGATTTACCATCAGTAACAATATAATTACGGAGTTTACTATATCTTGATTTTAAATTATCTGTTGCGTTATTTAATCTTAAGCAAGATTAACTTTTCTAGGGCAAGATGTTTTAGTTACTTCTTAAATGTCTTTTAAGCCAACAATATTTGAATCAACTTCTTGATTAGGTAATACTGCATCAGTATTATCTAATTCATCTTGTTCATCCTCTTGATCCATTTCCGGACCATATTCTTCAATTTCTTTTAAAAATTTTCTTTGTTTAATTAATTTAATTAAAAACCAAATTAATATACCAATAGCTACTAAAAGGAAAACTGATAATAAAGCTAATAAAATAACTTGAAATGTACTAAACATTTTACCGAATAATTCAATTGTACCCATTATTTTTCAAGCTCCTTTTTAATATAACATGATCTTCTTCTAATTTTAATGTAAGCAATTAAAACAATAATAAGAATTAATATTAAGCTAATGCTTGTAATTGAAATAGGAATAACTAAGCTTGTTACCGTAATAGTAATTGTTGGCACAGCTTTAATTTCTGATTCTAAATCATCAGAGCTTAATTTTTCATTTAATGATATTCCATCTTCAGTAACCCAACCATTAAATTCTTTATATGATTTAGTAATATAATCTTGATAATCAAGTTCAGGTGCATCATCACCGATTTGATAATCAACTGATTTAATTAAATTATTATCTTCATCATAGAAAGATACAGTAATTTTATTTCTAATAGAATTATAAGTAGCTACATATGAAGCGTCTTCCTTTACAGGTGTAATTTTTTTATTCCAACCAGCAAATTCATATGTGAACTTTTTATTTCCACTCTTTTGAGGAATAGAATCAAATGTTGGAACTTCACCAATAGTTACATCTTCACTCTTTAATAAAGTACCATCTTCATCATACCATTTAACATTACGCTTTAATAATTTTGGTTTAAATATAGCATTAAATGTTACATTGTCTTCTACAACTTCTGTTTCATTGTCCCAGCCTTCAAATGTATATCCATACATATCATCATCTGATTTTGATGGATTTTCAGGTTTAATAATTCTATCACCATAATGATAAGTTGTTTTTACATCATATTCATTACCATCTACTACAAATGTAACTGTATAGTTAATGAATGTCTTATCAAATAATGCTTTAAAGTTCATATCTCCAGTAACCTTAGTTTCTGGGTTATCCCAACCAATAAATTCATAATTATATACTTTTTTAGAAGCTTTTGTTGGATTTGTTGGGAAGATAATATCATCACCCATGTGATAAATATTAGATATAATGTTTCCATCGACATCAAATGTTACTGTATAATCAATTAATTGTTCATTAAATAATGCGTTAATAACAACATTATTTTCTACATTAGTAATATTATTATCCCATTTATTAAATGTATATTCGTATTTTAAATCTTCACTCTTATAGCTTTCTGGATTATTAGGATAAACTACTTCATCATTATAATGGTATGTTTTTGATGATAATACATTTCCATTAGAAATAAATTTAACAGTATAATCTTTATAAATATTATTAAATACAGCTTCAAATGTATGATTACCATTTACATTTTCAACTAAATTATCCCAGCAAGCAAATTCATATGTATATGTATTATCTTCTAATTTCGTTGGATTTAAAGGAAGAATGATTTGATCACCATAATGATAATCATTCTTAATATCATATACATTTCCTTCTACTACAAATGTAACTGTATAGTTAATATAATTTTCATCAAATAAAGCATTGAATACTAAATCATTATCAACAATACTTGTTTCATTGTCCCAACCAGTAAATACATAACTATATGTATTGTTTGATTTTTTAGTAGGATTTTCAGGTAATACAATTACATCACCTTTTCTATTTGTTTCTGTTTTAAATACTACACCATCAACTAAATATGTAACTGTATAATCACGTTTTTCATAGAAAGCATATATTGATAAATCAGAATATTTCATTGTTTCTTGTTCTAATAAAACATTATCTGTTTCACTAGTTGACCAATTAGTAAAAATAGCATTAATGTTATTATTTAAACAATATAAATTAGCTTTATCAATATATGAAGATAAAACATTAGCAAGACTATTTTTATAACCAACCTTGACTGTTTCGGCTTCAAGTCCTTCTTGATTATAATTAATAGTAATTGAACATTCTGCGTCACACCATAAAGCAGTCATTTTAATCTTAGTTGTATTCTTATCAATCATGTATAAAAGCCATGTATTAAATTTATAATTAGCATCATAAATCACTATTTCATCGTCTTGACCCCAAGCAGAGAAATAAGAATCAAAACCATTGCTTTGGTTATATACATACCAGCTATCAAAATCATATCCTTCTTTATAAGGAACTTCTCTTGGAACCATGTAATTTTCGCTCTTTTTATGATATGTAATTGATGTTGGTAATCCTTCGCATTTGCCTCCATCAAGATCATATTCAATTTCAATTTCTTTTGTATCAAATTCTACATCAAATACGATATCACAAGCAGGCATTACATAAGAATAAACATCACCATTCTTAATTACTTCTACTTCTTTATTTGTGCCGGCCTCATAAATCTTTAAAGATTTAATATCAGTTAATGCAAGAATACTACCTAATTCAAAGCTTATATTAGCATATGGTGTACTATCTTTCTTATCAGCGTCTTCATAAACATTTACAAAGAAACTATCTTCCATATCTAAACCAAGATTTTTATATGTGTATAAGCCTTCTCTTTCAATACGAGGGTCTACACTAATAATAGGTGATGAATAATCACTAGGAATAGTGAATGTGTTTTCTCCTTGTTCAAAATGACCATATTGTCCGTCGAAATAATACATTACATCTTTATAAACAGCTTTATATTCATCCGCAATTGTCATTGTAACAGTTACAGAATCACCGGCTTTTACAGCCCATTTGTCAGATGTAAAAGTTAAACCTGGTGCTGTGTCATAATGACTATTATTTGATAAATTATACATGTTTCCTACTTCAAAAACATGTGAATCGTTTTTATTAAAATGAGCTGATACATTAATAACTACATCGTAATCACAATATGGAATAGAAAGTGTTGTCGTTCCTTCTTCGGCATCATATGTATCTAATGTATATGTATAATCATCTTCTTCATATGATATTTCAACACTTAAGCTATCATAAAAGCCTTTAGCTTCATCAGTTAATGATAATGTAAACTCAACTTCATCGCCTTTGGCTTTAACTTTTTCTTTATTAATAGAAACTTCGATACCATTAGTAAATTTATGATCCCAGTTTGCTTCATTTGTCCATGAATAAAGATTTAGGCTGATGTTATTGTATTTAACTAAAATTGGAGTTGTATTAAAAACGGCATTGATTACTAAATCACTTGTACCACCAACTGTTTGATTACTATCCCATCCAGCAAATGTATATTCATATTCATCATCAGCTTGCTTATATATATTTGAAGATGGATATGTAATAGGTTGCTCTTCATAATAATATTGCTTAGAAATTTCTTGATCACCATTTAAGAATGTAACAAGATGTCTTTCTGCAATTTCATCAATTGATACTTCGATATAAGTTTTTTCGGTAACATAGGCAACACTTGGTTCTAATTCAATAGTACCAATTCCTTGTTTAATATATCCTGATGTTAATAATGTTCCTTTAGTATCGGAAGTATAATCATATAAATTATAAGATATTGTCTTATATTCATATTTAGCTTGACTAATCATACTTACAGTGAATTCATATGTTACCTTTTCCGAATCATATGATTTGACAGAAGCAGTATTTGGAAACAACTTAATACCAGGCTTAGAATTATATTCAGATAAACCAGTATTATTAGAAACCATAATACCAGCGAATTCTATATCACGGTATGTTGCTGTATCAGGTGCGTTTCTACGACCTATTTTTTTACTATAAGTCATACTAAGATTAGCATCTTCTTCATTAGATTCAACAATATTTGAATCGTTAATTATATTTGTTGTTTGTGAATAAAATTTAAAAATAAATAATCCACAAATAAAAGATATCAAAAAAATGCTAGATAATATTTTTTTAGTTTTCATATTTAAAACTCCTTTTTACTATCATTTTTATCGCTAATTATTTTTACACAAAAAATAAATAATCATTGCCTATAATGTCGCAAAACCCTATGATAACGATTCTACATAAAATTGTCAATGGTCTCATTTAATGAAAATGCTTACACCAAATATGAAAACATTTTTATTTTTTAAAAATGATATAGATAATAATAAAAAAAATGTTAATAAATACTATTTATATTTTTAGTATTTACTAACATTTAATTATATAAGAATCATTTCTTTAATATTCAATTATAATTCTTGTTTTAACTTCTTTGACGCAAAAGCCTTGATTACATCAACAGTTTCTTTAATACCAATATTAGAGTTGATGCAAAGATCATAATTGCTAGCTTCTGACCACTTTCTATCAGTATAGAAGTTATAATAACTTGCACGTTTCTTATCTGTTTTCTTGATATATTCACGAGCTTTTTTCTCGTCCATACCATAATATTTAACAGCTCTCTTTACGCAATCCTCTTCTGGAGCCATAATAAACACAGACACAACATTTTCCTTATCCTTTAAAACGTAGTCAGCACAACGTCCAACGATTACTGCGCTTCCTTCTGCTGCAATCTTCTTAATAACTTCAAATTGTGCTAAGAATACCTTTTGACCCATAGTCATATCATATCCATATAAAGATGGAATAAATCCTGAGAAAACACCATCTTTCTTCTCATCGTAAAGCTTTACGACATCTTCATCAATTCCAGAATTTACTGCAGCTTTTGCAAGTAAATCATTGTCATAGAATGGAACATTTAATTCTTTCGCAAGTTCTTGACCAATGAATCTACCCCCTGAACCGTATTGACGACCTATAGTAATAATAAATGACATATTCTATACCATCCTTTCTTTCCAATTCGATTATAACATTATTCGACAAAAAAAGATAGTTAGTATAGTTTTAATTTTACCCAAAAATCATTTATTTTTATTTTTAATTGGCTATCATATCTATACACTTCATTTTTATAATTGTATTCAAGATTATAATAGTCAGCATAATCAGCATATTCGCCATTTTCAGAATCTTCTCTAGTAATTTCTTCGCATACACTAGTAAAAGGGCTTGTATATCCAACTTCAATTGAATTCGCAAGAGCGTTCTCATGTCTATTCATAAAATTGATCCAATTATAAGCTAAATCAACATTTTTACAATTCTTAGGAATAACCATCGCATCAATATATACATTAGTACCACTTTCAGGTGCGAACATTTGAAGATCAACATTTTCATCTTCTTCACTCATAGCGTAAATAGCATCCCCTGAATACATTAAAGAAAGAGCGTATTTTCCTTGTGGCATTTCACTTAATAATTCATCAGTTTTAAATGCGGAATTAGTTGCTTTTCTCACATCAATAACCCAATTAAATGCTTCTTCTAATTCTTTAGGATCAGTTGTATTCATTGAATAGCCTAAAGCTTTTTCAGCAGCCATAAATCCATCACGAGGATTATCATAATAAGCTGTCAAATTCTTATATTTAGGATTTCTAAAGATATCCCAACCTTCTGTCTCAACATCTTCCTTACTAATCTTATTAGCATCATAGACAATAACTACTTGACCATAGAAATAAGGAACACCATATTTTAATAAATCAAATCCTTTAACGTCTCCTTTATCACTCTTAAGGTCGGCTAAAGTTTCTCTTAAAAAATCTGTGTAATTATCTTGAGTAGCTTCTATTCTTGACCAATCAATTTCTAATAACATATCTTGCTTGGCAAGTTGTTCAATTGAATAATCGCTAGGAGTTACAATATCATAATCTTCAGTAGACATTTTAGTAACAGCAGCTTCATTAGAATCAAATGTCAAATAAGTTACTGAACAATTATATTCGTCCTCAAATTCCTTAATTAAAGTTTCATCAATATATTCACCAGGTTGGAAAACTTTTAAATCTCCACGTGATGTATTTCCTTTGCATCCTGATAAAAGTAAGGCGGAAGCTAATATTGTACATAAACTAATAATTTTTCTTTTCATTTTCTTCCTTCTCCTTCTTATTATCACGAACCAAATCAACAGCTACCTTTATAATTATAATTAAAATAATTATTGTAGATAAAGCGTTGATTGTGGGTTCAATTTTCTTGGCTTCACTATATAAATATGTTGAAATATTTAGAACACTACCACCAGTAAAATATGAAATAACAAAATCATCGAAGCTCATAGTAAATGAAATGGCAGCTGCAGATATGATTGCGCCTTTAATTTGAGGTAAAATTGCATCCCGAATAGCTTTACGTGGTTTAGCACCTAAATCTTCTGCCGCTTCAAAAATGTTAGGATCAAGTGTTTTCAACTTAGGATATACATTGATGATAACATAAGGTGTACAGAATGAAATATGTGCAATAACCATAGTCACATATCCTCTTGGAACTTGTAAAGACACAAATAATAGTAATAAACCAATACCAGTCACAATATCTGGGTTAATGATAGGAAAATCATTTACCCGCAAAATAAAGTTTCTAAGCTTATTGTTGCTTCTAGTTAATAAAACACTGACAATTGTACCAATTAGAGTGGCAATCAAAGTTGCAATAACCGCAATCAAAATAGTTCTAAATATAATTTGAAGTAATCTTGCATTTGTAAATAATTCTTGATACCACTTAAAACTAAAGTTAGTAAAATGTGTTACAGATTGACTTTCATTAAAGCTAAACACCACAATAGAAATTAGTGGCACATAATATATTACAAAAAATAAAATTACTAAGATACGTGAGAAAATTTTTGACTTTGATTCTTTCATTGTCTTACCTCCCACTTTCTTGATAATTTATCAAATATAAACATAATAATCATCATAAGCACTAGCATAATTAATGAAATAGCACTACCAAATCCCCAACGAGAATTTGTGATGAATTCATTTTCAATTAAATTACCAATTAAGAAATATCTTCCTTCACCTAAATATTTAGAAATAGTAATAGTTGTTGTACATGATAAGAATACAATAGTAATACCACTAAATACACCAGGCATAGATAGAGGTAAAATAACATTTTTAAATGTTTGATGTCCTCTTGCACCTAAGTCTGTTGAAGCTTCACTTAAGCGATAATCAATCTTAGTTAAGCTTGTATAAATAGGTAAAATCATATAAGGAATATAGTTATAAACCATACCAAATATTACAGAAAAATCGTTACCGATAATGACATTAACATTTGGATTAAATGTTTGTATAAATTTTAAAAGTGGACCATCAAGTAATTGCTTGATTGCTAATGTACGAAGTAACATGTTTATCCACATTGGGCTTGTAACAAGTAATATTAACGCTTTTCTATACTTCTTCTTTCTTCTTGCGATAAAGTAAGCTAGTGGGTATGATACCAATAGACAAACTATTGTTGCAAAGAAAGCTAAATATAAGCTCTTCCAAATGCATTTAATATATAAATTTGTTTGGAAAAACAATGCGAAATTATCACCTGTAAATTTGTAAACAAATGAATTTTCTTTAAATAAAAGAGAATACATTAAAATAAATACCATAGGAAGTAAGATAAATACTGATAAGAATATTACATATGGTATTAAATACATTGAAAATAACTTATCTCTTTTACTCATTTTACCACTCCATTTTCTCCATGATTTGAATATCTTCAGGATCAAAACGGCATGATACTTCTTCACCAACCGCATGGTAATAGATAGTGTGGACAAGGAATGTGTAGAAACCTGTTTCTACACTAATTTCATAATGAGCACCTTGGAATACTTCACTAACAACCTTACCATTGAAGAAGCCTTCATTTGGTTTTAAAAGGTCAATATCCTCAGGTCTGATTACTATATCAACATTTTCATTCTCTTTAAATCCTTTGTCAACGCATTCAAAATCTTGATTATTGAATGAACATAAAAGATCACGCTTCATAATACCATCAATGATATTTGATTTACCAACGAATTTTGCAACGAACTTATTTACAGGTTCATTATAAATATCAATAGGGCTACCAACTTGTTGAATTAAACCATCATTCATTACAACAACCTTGTCACTCATAGTTAAGGCTTCTTCTTGGTCATGAGTTACAAAGATGAATGTAATACCAAGCTGACGTTGAATCTTTTTAAGTTCGTATTCCATTTGTTGACGAAGCTTTAAATCAAGAGCTCCTAAAGATTCATCAAGTAAAAGAACCTTAGGTTCATTTACAAGAGCACGCGCAATCGCAACTCTTTGTTGTTGTCCGCCTGACAATGAATCAATAGTTCTTGACTCAAATCCTTTTAAGTTAACTAATTCCAAAATTTTAGTTACTTTTTCTTTAATCTCGCGTTCAACATCTTTTCTAGATTTATAATCTTTAGTCTTTTTAATCTTATTGATTAAATCACTAAATCTTGATGGTAAATTCTTAATACGTAATCCATACGCAACATTATCAAACACGCTTAAATGTGGAAAAAGTGCATAATGTTGGAATACAGTATTTGTTAATCTTTCATATGGTGGAATATCTAATAAATTCTTTTCATCAAATAAAACTTCACCATTAGTAGGATATTCAAAACCACCAAGAATTCTTAATAAAGTAGTTTTACCACAACCAGATGGTCCTAACAAAGTAACAAATTCATTCTCGTTAATATCAAGGTCAATTCCTTTTAATACAATGTTACCATTGAATTCTTTAGTTAAACCTTTAATTTCAATTAATTTCTTCATACTATTCCTTTCCCAATGCCTCATTAATTAAATTATTAATAGACATCTTTCGTTGATTAAAGGTAGTTGTCACATATTGACAACAATCTTTAATATTATTTAAATCCTCTAACTTTTTAATATTACATACAACAAATCTTTTATCAATTGATTTTTTTAAATTATAAACATATTTGATATCAATATTATCAACATTTAAATAATATGTATCTAGATCAAACTTAAAATAATTATCAAGATTATCACTACCCAAATTGATAAATCCTCTCAATTTATTTAAATTATAATCATTTTTAATTTCTCCATTTATCACAAATGATAACAAATTAGAATTAACTTTATAGAAATTAAAAATATTAGATATATGTTTAATAAAGTTTTCATTTTCAAGCGTTTGACTATAAATTGGAATAAAAATATTTAAATAATAACCAGTTTTATTATAAAAAGTCTTTAAATCACTGACTACATGTTCAATCAAATATTTATCAATCTGATATTCTAATTTACGTTTCTTAACCACATCTTTAAATGTCTTTTCATCAATTAAAACGTTATCAAGTGATAACTTATAACTATATCCTAAGATATTTTTGTTGTTAATATCATATACAGGCAAATAGTTACCTGATAACTTATTCTTATCAATAGCTTCACTGATATCAATTTCATATAAGAATTCTTTATAATAAGAATCTTCATATAAGTCTTGTGAATAAATCATAAAACTAACATCTTTCTTAATTGAATCAATTAAAGCCTCCTGCGCATAATTTATCGCATCTTTCAAACTAATATTTTTTTCTGCCTTTTTAAACTTATATATACCACTATGCAAATCAAGGTTTACTCTTTTATTAAATTTTAAAATTTCATCCTTAACTTTAGGAATAAGTTCTTCAAGAACTCTTTTAATTCTTCTTTGGTCATTAAAATTTAGCAACAATATAAATCTATCACTATCTAAATAATAGACCTCGTAATCATAAGTCTTCTTTAATCTATTGTAAGTCCTAGATAACCCTTCAATGATACCTTCTGCAAATTCAAATCCATATAAATTATAATAAGTATCATAATTATTTGATTCTATTAAAGCTAAACTTCTATTAGATTCACTTATAAGGTTATAAAAATTAATATTTAAATTTTTATAACTCAATGTATCTAACAAATTAGATTTAGAAATATCTTTATATAAATTATCAACAAGACTAGATTCACTTGTGACATCTCTCATATAAGACATTATTTTATTATCTTCATCTTTCACAAAAGTATCTTCAATATATTTATTATCAATTAGATGATATCTGAAGCTATATTTAGAAATACCATCAAACAAAATCTTGTTGATAGCACTTAAAAAGATAGGCTGATCAGCTTTTTCAATTAAATTTAAATATTCATCTAAATCTAACATATCACAATTAATATCTAATAAAGATACAGATTTATTATTTAAAAGAACTTCTTTATCTTTAATATATTTAATTCCTATATCTAAATCATTTTCAAGCTTCTTAATAGTTTCATTACTATCTTTAACATTATCTAAATAAATACTAGAAATGTAATAAATAGATATTATAGATGAAATAAGCTTAAAGAATTCAAAATAAGAATCAATTTCAACTTCGTCAAAAAAATATGCCAAGCTAGCGACACATTTTCCTTGATAAAACAACGGGAAAGACATGCAGCTCTTATGCGGTGTATCATTGCCATCTAAAATAGATACACTATAATAAGTAGCTTTCAAATCATGCAATACAACTTCCTTTGAAAGTTCGATAGTACGCTTGTTGATAGTCCTAGATATATCAAAATCAAATTTTGATTTATCATAAACTTTATTATTCTTATAATGAAATCCATGAGTCCCAGTATATAGATAAGCTTCTTCAAATTTATGCTTCTTCGAAAAAGTCATAAGAATTTGTCTAAAAATCTCTCTGAATTGTAATGTGTTATCAATGTTAAAGATTTGATTAATTGTATCATTTAAATCATGATAATCTTTAGATACTAAGAGGGTATCTTTATCACTATTTTTAAATTTAAAATCAGTGATATCTTTTTCAACAGTTTCTTTAATTACATTTTCAATAACTACTTGATTAAATTCTTTAAAACGAGATTTTTCTTTTATTTCTTTATTAACTACTACTTCTTTAGAATAATCTTTTAAAATATTTTCAATATAGTTAATTGTGTAATTATTACCAAGCGCTTTATACAATGACAAGGTTGTTAAATAATAATTCTTAGTCTCTTCTTGATAAATATCTTTATTTTTAAATATTTCTTGTTCAAAATTTGAATCAAGAATTGAAGCTTTACGTAAATTATTTTGTTCAATATAAGCTTTGATTAAATAAGTATGAAAAATAATCTTAGTTTTAACATCTAAAAAATCAATATTTGTAGTCTCAACAAAAGAGATGAGTGAATCAATCAGGTTAGTTTTGAAATATAAATATAATTTGTCTAAATAGATTTTAGATAAATTAATTGTATCATTAGAATTTTTATAAAATTCTAGCAATGGTTCATAATATTTTAAGAACTCATCAATCTTAGATTCTTCATATGCAAAATTAAGCAATATTTGATAAACAAAATATTTATCTTTATCACTTATATCATCTTTTAAAAAGACTTCTATCTCTCTTTTAGCATTAATGACATCTTTACGCTTGACATAATATTTAATCATATCAAGTGTATGCTTATCTAATTCAATAGGATTTAAATTATCACTCTTTAAATCAATATATTTCATAGCCTTAGAAAAATCTTCTAAGTCTAGATAAATATCAATTAAAGGATCACAATAAGTAATAATTATACTAGGTTCACTAGTTTTATTCAAAGCTTCTAATAAGCATACAAAAGCTTCTTTTAAATTTCCTAGTTTATATAACATTAGACCTTTATACGCATTAGCTTTATGGTATGAAATTGTATTTTGTTCATGATTAAGATATGTGTCTAATTTTCTTAAACTCTTTTTAGATATATCTAATGCTAATGCTTCATCTAATGTCATATTAAACCTCCTTAATATAATTCTATTTTATCATCAGTAATAATCGCGTATTTTTTATCTTTAAGACTACCTGGATTAATAAAATTGATATTAGCTTCTCGAATATTTATTTGAAAATGTGTATGTCCGAAAAACACATAATTTGCGTTCTCACTCAAAGCTTTATAATATAATTTATTCATATCATATTTAACATTATAAAGATCTCCATGAGTAATAAATATTTTATTATTTTCAATATTTAAGATTTTATCTTTATTATGTCCATAATCACAGTTACCATCTACATAGATGAAACCTAATTCATCTAATAGTGACTTATCAAATCCTCTATCCCCTAGATGAATCTTGGTGTAATCTTGATACTTTTTAGAAAGCTTCAATAATAATTCAGTTTCTCCATGAGTGTCACTAACGAGTAAAATCTTCATATATAATTTCCTTTATTTTGTTTAAAGCTTTTGATCTATGAGATATCTTATTCTTTTCTGTCATATCAATTTCTGCCATAGTTTTATCTAAAGATTCAATATAGAAATATGGATCATAACCAAAACCATTTGAACCACGTGGTGTATCAATAATTTTGCCAAAGCATTCCCCATTTGCGTGATTCACTATACCATCTTTATTGATATAACATATATCACAAACATATTTAGCATCACGCTTTTTATCTTTTAGTTCACTTATAAGTTTCAAATTATTTTTATGATCATCACATTCAAGTCCAGCATATCTATGTGAATAAACACCAGGAGCGCCGTTTAATGCATCGACACTTAATCCTGAATCATCTGATAAGACAGCCATATGGTATTTATCATAAATAGTTTTGGCTTTTATATATGAATTTTCACTAAAGGTAGTACCATTTTCTTCTATTTCATCAAAGAACTTTATATCATTTAAAGACAAGATATTTATATCTAAATCTTTTAACAATTCTTTTATCTCTTTTAACTTATTTTTATTATTAGACGCAATAACTAAATCCATAATCAACCTCTTACTAAATTATAACAATTTTTATTTAAGTTTAAAATATATATTATTTAAATAGTATACAATTTTTGATATAATCAAGGTGGTGATTTATATGGAAAATGAGAAAGAGAAAAGTATAATTAAACATAAATATTTTGATTCATATTTTTTTAAAGGATTGATATCAATAATTGTATATATCTTCATATTTTATCTAGGCCCTAAGCTATTAGCAATAACATTTATGCCATTAGCTATAAATCAAAGTGAATCTTTTAGACAAGGCTTTGCAAATTTCTTAATATATATTACATGTTTTATTTCTTTATTATTTATAAACAAAGACACATTAAAAGAAGATTTCAAAAATATAGATGATACATCTAAATTTACTACAAATATATTAATATCAGTACTTGTAATGTATGTTGCGATTTTTATCAGTGGTTTTATACAAAGCTCAATCATTAAGGGCGTATCTGAAAATGAGCAAGCAATTAACAATATCTTTAAAGATAATTTAGCTTATATTGTTATGTATCCTACTACTGTAATACTTGCGCCATTTGTTGAAGAGATGGTTTTTAGAAAGAGCGCATTTAATGTAATTAAAAATAAAATAGTTGCGTTAATCATCACAACTATTATCTTTGGTTCTATGCACATTGTAACAAGCTACAGCATGTTAAGAGAAACTTATGATGCTACAAAAGCTTTCTTATATACTCTAGCCTATGGTATCCCTTATTTCACAATGGGATTTGTGTTCGGAAGTGTTTATTTAACAAATGACAACAATTTCTATTCATCATTCATATTACATTTGATTAATAACTTTGTCGCAAGTTCAATCTCAATGTTTATACTTCTCTATATAATCTAAAAATTTAAGTCGATTGTACATCTTCGCTAAATCATAAGGAAGATGATTACAATCGTCTTTTTTATTTAGTTCATATAAATTTAAATGATTCATGAATAAATAAAAATTATTAATTAAAATAGCATAATGTAAAGGATATTTTCTAATGTAATCTTGATATATTCTTTCTTTTTGTTTAAAGATTAAATAATCTTTAAATCTATTATATGAAACATCAAATATAGTCTCATGATATTTATTAATGATTTCTATCTTAGCTCCTCTATTTATAAGTAGGCTTGCTAATTCTTCATTATTATTCCTTGCAGCATAAAATAAAGGTGTTTCTAAATCATTATTTAATTCATTTGGCAATAAACCTTTTTCAATTAATAATTTAGAAGCTTCTAAATTATTAAGCTTAACTGAAATATGTAATAATGTATCATTATGTAAATTTCTTGTATACAAAAGATTATAATCTTTATCAATAATGTTATTTATAAGTTTAATATTTGCCGTATGAAGGGACATAAATAAGATATTTTCCCCAAAATTATTCTTAAAATCAATATTAGCATTATAACTTAGTAAAATATCAATCATTTCTCTTCTGTCTAACTTTACAGCTAAAAGTAAAGGAGTTTCTCCCACAATATTCTTTTGATCTATTAAAGCTCCACTTTTTATTAAAGCTTTAAAGCATGATATAGAATTATAATTTACAGCTAAATGAAGCGGTGTGTTGAAATCATCATTTAGTACATTAATGTCGATATGATTTAAAATTAGATATTTAGTCATATCTAAATTATTATTCATTACCGAATAATGCAAAAGGCTAAAGGAATGTTCATCTTTTATGTTAATATTAACATACTTAAGATTATCCTTTAGCCCTTGTAAATCATTTCTTTTTACTATTTGGAATATATCCATTAACGTAACTTATCTTTTAATTGCTTGCCAGCTTTGAATGCAGGTGTTCTTTGTTCAGCAATGTCAATAGACTCACCTGTAGCAGGATTGATACCTTTTCTAGCAGCTCTATAACGAACTTCAAAAGTACCAAAGTTTGAAACTAGAATGCTCTCACCAGCAGCAAGACGGTCAGAAATAATGTCGAATACAGAATCTACTAAAGCTTCAGAATCTTTTAAAGTGATTTCATTCTTATCGGCCACTTCTTTAACCAATTCTTTTTTGTTCATAACACACACCAATTCCTTTCTTCTTTTGATACCTCAATTATAACATATTTGATAGCGTTTTCAATATATTTTTTCCTTTTGTTAAAAGATTTTTTGATTTT
>CAMNGZ010000011.1 GCA_946538835.1 uncultured Clostridium sp.
TATTATTTATTGACAATTTTAAATAGATTAGATATAATTATGATGTTGTAACATGCACCACATAGAAAAGGTCTTAAATAGCGAAAGCTTACCTTTATAGTGAGTCTTTAAATTTTATAGGAGGTGTAACGACATGTACGCAATTATTGAAACAGGTGGAAAACAAGTTAAAGTTGAAAAGGATCAAGTTATCTACGTTGAAAAGTTAGACGTTGAAGCTGGTGAAACTGTAACTTTTGACAAGGTTTTATTCTTAGGTGGAGACAAGACAGTTATCGGTGCTCCATATGTTAAAGGTGCTACTGTAACTGCTAAGGTTGAAAAGCAAGGACGTGCTAAGAAGATTATTGTCTTCAAGTATGTTGACAAGACAAACGAAAGAAGAAAGCATGGTCACCGTCAATCTTACACTAAGTTAACTATTACTGGTATTAATGCTTAATAGTTAAGAATGACAAAGTACAAAATCACTTTAAGTGATAAATCTTATACAATTGAGATTAAAGGACATGCAATGTCTGGACCATATGGTTCTGATATAGTGTGTGCCGGAATTTCAATGGCTGTTGCTATCACATCAAATTTAATTGATAAACTTGGCTTTGGTTGCAATATCATGAAATTAGTTCATGAAGAAGGCAAGTTTGTTATACAAACTGATTTGAAAAATGAGACTGTTGTTAAGATAATGGACAATTTAGTTGATCATCTTGATGAAATGTCTAAGCAATATCCGAAAAATATACAAAAATCTTAAATAGGAGGTTATGAACGATGTTATTTTTAGATTTACAATTATTCGCATCTAAAAAAGGTGTAAGTTCTACTAAGAACGGTCGTGATTCTGAATCTAAGCGTCTTGGCGCTAAGAAGAGCGATGGTGAATTTGCTACTGCTGGTTCTATTTTATATAGACAACGTGGTACTAAGATTTACCCAGGTAAAAACGTTGGTATCGGTGGCGATGACACATTATTCGCATTAGTATCTGGTACAGTTAAATTTGAGCGTTTAGGTCGTTCAAAGAAACAAGTTTCAGTTTATCCTGAACAAAAGTAGTAATTAACACCCAATATTAACATTGGGTGTTTTTTTTAAGAAATGGAGGGACCCATTATGGAATTTTTAGATGAAGTCAAAGTTGAACTTAGAGCTGGTAAGGGTGGAGACGGTATCGTTTCTTATCGTAGAGAGCTTAAGGTTGAAATGGGTGGACCTTATGGTGGTAATGGTGGTAGAGGAGGTTCTATTATCTTCGTTGGGGATAAGAACTTAAACACTTTACTAGACCTTCGCTATAAGAAAGTCATTTTAGGTAATGACGGAGAACGTGGTATGAAGAAAGGCGCTTACGGTAGAGGTGCAGAAAACACTTATATTCGTGTTCCTCTTGGTACTACTATATATAATGATGATACTCAAAAAGTAATTGCTGATATTACTCATGATGGTCAAGAAGAAATTATTGCAAAAGGCGGTAGAGGTGGTCGTGGTAACATGGCACTTGCTACAAGAGTTTTAAAATGTCCTGATTATGCTGAAAAAGGTGAACCAGGTGAACATAGATATATTCGTTGCGAATTAAAGGTTTTAGCTGATTGCGGTCTTGTTGGATTCCCATCAGTTGGTAAATCAACACTTATTTCTTCAATGTCAAACTGCAAACCAAAAATTGCGAGTTATCATTTTACAACATTAACACCAAATCTTGGTATGGTTAAGGTTGACGAAGATAGATCATTTGTAATGGCTGACTTACCAGGTTTAATTGAAGGTGCTAGCCAAGGTGCTGGTTTAGGATTTGAATTCTTACGTCATATTGAACGTTGCCGTGTTATTGTACACGTAATTGATATGGCTGGTACAGAAGGAAGAAACCCAATTGAAGATTATGAAATTATTAATAACGAACTTAAGAGTTATAAGATGAACTTATACAAGAGACCTCAAATTGTAGTTGCAAACAAGATGGAAATGCCTCTTGCAAAAGAAAATCTTGAAGCTTTCAAGAAGGCTTATCCAAATCTTGAAGTAATTGAAGTTAGTGCGTTAAATAGAATTAACTTAGATGAATTAAAATATAAAGTTTATGACTTAATTCAACAAACTCCAAGATTTGATATTTTGGAAGATGATGAAAAGGATACTGTAACTTACGAATATAAACCTGAAGATCGTACAATTACAGTTACAAGGCCTAGTGAACATTACTTTATGGTTCAAGCTAAGTTCTTGGAGAAAGTTGTTGCAATGACTAACTTTGATCAAGAACAAGCAATTATGAAGTTCTTACGTCAATTAAGAAGCTGGGGTGTAGATGATATGCTTCGCGAAAAAGGATGTAAAGACGGAGATACAGTAGATGTCATGGGTTATGTCTTCGATTTCGTTGATTAATTTATTAAGGATGTGATTATCATTCGCATCCTTTTTTCTTTGACTAAAATTTCTTTTGGTTGACAAAAATTAAATTAATACATAAAATGAAGTTAATAAGTGAATGTTTAAATCGGGTATTTAGGAGTTAATATGAGATCATTAATCGAATATTTACAAATACTTGAAATAGATAATCTTCCTAGTGTGTCAGAAGAAGATATAAATAATAATTTTAGACGTTTATCAAAAATATATCATCCTGATACTACCAATTTATCTAATGCTAAAGATGGTAAAAAGTTTATCTTTTTAAAAGAAGCTAAAGATTATGTTTTAAATAATTTGGCGCACGTAAATGAATACCTTTTAAGTTTAGATTCTAAAAAAGATAAAAGAAGTGATAAAGAATATTTATATGATTCGGCTATTGAATATTTTAAAGAAGAAAAATTTGAATTAGCTTTTGATTTATTTAATATATTAAAGGATTTTAAAGAAAGCCATAGTTATAAAGTTAAAGCTAAAGCTCAAATTATATATGCAAGATATAAAAGAGCATATGAATTATATAAAGAAGAAAAATATGAAGAAGCTCTTCATAACTTTAATTCTATTAAAGGCTATGAGGATGTTGATGATATAATTAAGGAATGCGAGATTAAAGCTCATGATAGTTTAATATATAATGATGCAAAAGATTATTATTTATCTGAAAATTATGAGAAGGCTATTAATTTATTCAAGACTATAAACTTTAAAGATTCTAAAGTATTATTAGATGAATCTCGTAAACTTTTAAAGAAAAGTGAGTATTATTCAACTGGTGAGAAATATTTTTCCCTTGAAGACTTTGGAGAAGCTAGTAAATTTTTTAAACTTGCTGATAATTATAAAGATAGCAAAGAATTAATGGAAAAATCTAATAGATTATTTATTTGTAAGAATAAATATAATGAAGCTTTATATCAAATTTCTAAAGAGGATTACTTTACTGCAATTGAAATTTTAAAGACTATTCAAGATTATAAAGATAGTATTTATCTACTGGATAAATATCAAAAAAATTATGATATTTATCTTGAAAATAATTATAATAATGCTAAATTCTTTTTAGATAAAGAAGATTATGTGAATGCTTATATATCACTATCTAGATCAAAAGGTTATAAAGATAGTGATGAGCTTATGAATCGATATAAGTTGGAACATGAATCAGACTTAGCTCTTAATAAAGCTAAAGATTTTTTAAAGACTATTAAAGAGGATAATAATCTTTTTAAAAATAATATTATCATTCGTGATTTGGATTTAAATATGCGTCAACTTGAAAAGATTAAAGGATTTAAAGATGCGGATAGTGTTTTAAATAAGTATACAGTTATTAAAAAATCTTTAGTTAAATCAAACTTTAATAAGTTTATTATATATTTCATAATATTTGCTGCAGTTATAATTATAATTGTAGCAATTATTAGCGCATTAAGTGGACAATAAATTAGACAAACTTTTAAAGTTTGTCTTTTTTTTCGCAAAATTACTATAATAATTTTTATAATATTATATAATGAATATATAAGAGGTGTTTTATGGAAGAGTTTTTATTTGAATTTCCTGCTAAAGTATATTATGGGGCAGATTCCCTAAAGAATCTTCGTATTTTAGCAAATAAGAGAGTTTTATTTGTATATGGCAAATCTAGCCTTAAAGAAAGTGGAAACTATGATGTTATTACGAATATTTTAAGTGAAAATAATGTTAAAGTTTTTGAACTTGGTGGTAATGATAAACCTAGTTATAGTAAAGTTTTAGAAGGCATTAAACTTGTTAAAACTAATAAGATAGAAGCTGTTCTTGGTGTGGGTGGTTCAACTGTTATGGACATGTCCAAAATTATATCTTTTGGATCAAAAAATGATAATTTGTGGGATTTTTTATCTCATAAATTAGATCCAACTGGTCGTGCAAGTTTATTTACGGTTTTAATTCCTACTTATCCTGCTGGTGGAAGTGAGACTGATTCTGCTAGTGAAATTGATAATTTTGAAACTGGTGAACATGGCGCTCTATATGGTATTTACCCTAATGTTGCAATTTTAAATCCTAAATTAACATATTCTTTGGATTTAAAAGAAACTAGTTATTCAGCAATTGAACAATTTGTTCAAGCTTCTTGCTCAATACTTGGCACTAAAGGTATAGTAAGAGAATTAGGTAATACTGTTGTTAAGAATATTTTGAAGTCTTTAAATAGTTTGAGATGTAATTTGCAAGATGAATTAGCAAGGACCAATTTATTAATATCTTCAAGTATTAATGTATCCGGTTTGATTTCATCAGGTGGTAGTCAAATTGGTATGTTAATTTATTCTTTAGAAGGAATTGGTGAATCTTTACTTGATATGAGCTATAGAGACGCTCTTATTGTATATTTTCCATTATTTTTAAAAGGATTATTTAAATATTATCCTGAAGAAATATTGTTATATGCTAAAGAAATATTTGAAAAAGAAACATTATCTGAATGTCTTGAAGAAATTTATACTTTATATGATAAATTCAATTTACCAATGGCATATAATGAATTTGGAACTATTCCTAGTGATAATGTAATTTTAGATAATATTGAAGAGGTTGAACCTTTTACTTTAAAGGACCAATTAGATATATTTAAGTCTGGCTTTATAAACAAATAATACTTTGGCAATGTTCTTTTCTAATTGACAATCAAGTCTTAAAAATTATATAATGGAAAAGGTATGGTATAACGCTTGTTATACTCACTATACACAAAGAGAGGAATTTAATAATGTTAAAAAAATTTGATGTATTAAATCGTTTATCAGAATGTGGTGTTGTAGCCGTTGTTCGTGCTAAGACTCCTGAAGAAGCAGTAAATATTGGTAAGGCTTGTACAGATGGTGGTGTAAAAGGTATTGAAGTAACTTTTACAGTTCCTGGTGCTGATCAAGTTATCAGAGCACTTAAGAAAGAAATCTCTGCTGACAAGTTAATTTGCGGTGCTGGTTCAGTTCTTGACCCAGAAACTGCTCGTGCAGCTATCCTTGCTGGTGCTGAATTCATCGTAGCTCCATCTTGGAACAAAGAAGTTGCATTACTTTGCAATAGATATCAAGTACCTTATATTCCAGGTACTCAAACAATTAAGGAAATTGTTACAGCTATGGAATATGGTGCAGATGTAATTAAGGTATTCCCTGGTGATATGCTAGGACCTAACTTCATCAAAGACGTTAAGGGACCACTTCCTTATGCTAACTTAATGCCATCAGGTGGTGTTAACCTTGAAAATGCTGGTGAATGGATTAAGAAGGGTGCTGTTTGCATTTCTTCAGGTTCACATTTAACAGCTCCAGCTGCTAAGGGTGACTTAGCTGAAACAACTGAAAGAGCTAAGCAATACGTTGAAGCAGTTCGTGCTGCTCGTGCTGAATTAGCTAGCAAGTAATAGTTAACTTAATCTTGGAGGAAGCTAAATGATTAAAAAGAAAGAAAAAATCATTACATTTGGCGAAATAATGTTAAGATTATCTACTCCAGATCACCAAACTATTAATCAGACTCATTCTTATTTAGCCAATTATGGTGGAGGAGAAGCTAATGTAGCAGTTGCATTATCCCATATGGGACACAATTGTTATTTTATGTCTAAGCTTCCACCTAACCAACTTGGCGACGGTGCAATTTCTCATTTGAATGCCAACGGTGTTCATACAGACTACATTGTTAGAGGATCTACTACTTTAGGTATTTATTTCCTTGAATCTGGTTTTGGCGGAAGACCATCTAAAGTAATTTATAACAGAAAACATTCTGCAATCACTCGTATTTCACTTGATGAATTTGATCTCGAAGAAGTATTTGAAGGAGCTACATGGTTCCATGTTTCAGGTATATCTTTAGCTTTAAATGAGCGTGTTGCTGAAGTGGCAGTTGCTTGCTGCAAATACTGTCATGAACACGATATTAAAGTATCATTTGACTTTAACTATCGCACAAAGTTATGGACTGTGGAAGAAGCTAAACCTTGGTATCAACAAATAATTAAATATGTTGATGTAGCATTCTGTTCATTCTGGGATTGCAATACTTTACTTGATGTACCACTTGATGAAAATCTTAATGATGCAAGTATGCATGAAAAGAGAAAGAATGTTTGCCCTAAGATGATGAAGAAATTCGGAGTCACTTATGTGTTTGGTACAGATAGAGTGGTTTACAGTGCTACTGAAAACTCTCTTGCTGGTTATTATTATACTCAAGAAGGATGCGGTGTTACTGATCCAATTCGTTTCCAAATTCTTGATAGAATTGGTGGAGGAGACGCATTTGCAAGCGGTGTTATTCACGGCTTAATTAAGGATTACAATAATCCAAAATATGCTGCTGAATTCGGACTAAATACTTCAGTTTTAAAGCATACAATTTATGGAGATGCATGTCTATTATCTCAAGAAGATATAGAGGCGTTCATGAAGTGTAACGGTTCCGCAGAAGTACAGAGGTAATTGTTATGATAGTAGGAAAATTAAAATACTTATATCGTTATAAAGGTATATCTAAGAATATTGATACTGCAATTGATTTTATTGAATCAAAAGGTATTGAAGGTTTATTAGCTCTACCTAAGGGTAAAACTGAAATCGATGGCAAGAATGTTTACGTTAACCGTGATACATATATTGCTAAAGATAAAAAAGATACATTCTTTGAAAATCATGAAAACTACATGGATTTACAAGTTGTATTAAAGGGAAATGAATATTTTGCGTATACAGATATTTCAAATCCAGATTTAGTTGTTACTTCAGAATATAATCCAGAAAAGGATGTAACTAAGTACAACGCAGGTGACGTTGATTCTGTAAAAGATAGCCAATGGTTCGTTTTAAACGAAGGATTCGCTCTTGTTTTCACTGAAGACGTACATCTTGGAAAATGTGATTTCGATGGTCAAACTGTTGAAAAGTGCGTTTTCAAAATTAAAATTGATAAGTAAAAAAATATTAGGAGATTAAAAAAGTTATGAAGAATTTAAAACCAAATTCAACTAAAGTCGTAACAATGGGTGAAATCATGTTACGTTTATCTACACCAATGAATACTCGTTTTGTACAAGCTAATCAATTCGATATCATCTTTGGTGGTGGTGAAGCTAACGTTGCTGTATCAGCTGCTAACTACGGTTTAGAAGCTGCTTTCGTTACAAAGTTACCAGACAACCCAATCGGTCAAGCTGCTCTTAACTCATTAAGAAGATATGGTGTTGACACAAAGTTCATCGCTCGTGGTGGTGATAGAATTGGTATCTACTATTCTGAAACAGGTGCATCTATGCGTCCATCTTCAGTAGTTTATGACAGAGCTCATTCTGCAATTGCTGAAGCTAAGGTTGAAGACTTCGATTTCGATAAGATCTTCGAAGGTGCTGGTTGGTTCCACTGGTCAGGTATTACTCCTGCAATTTCTGATGCTTCTGCAAAGGTTCTTGAAGCTGCTCTAGTTGCTGCTAAGAAGCATGGTGTTATTGTTTCAGTTGACTTAAACTTCCGTGCTAAGTTATGGACAAGCGAAAAGGCAATCTCAGTTATGAAGCCATTAATGAAGTATGTTGACGTTTGCATCGGTAACGAAGAAGACGCTCAATTATGCTTAGGTTTCAAACCAGATGCTGACGTAACTGCAGGTAAGACAGAAGCTGCTGGTTACCACAAGATTTTTGAACAAATGAAGAAAGAATTCGGATTCAAGTATGTTGTTTCAACATTAAGAGAATCATTCTCAGCTACTCACAATGGTTGGAAGGCTTTAATCTATGATGGTGAAGAATTCTATGAATCAAAGCGTTATGACATTGATCCAATTATCGACCGTGTTGGTGGTGGAGACTCATTCGCTGGTGGTTTAATCTATGGTTTATTAACTAAGAAGACTCAAGGTGAAGCTCTTGAATTCGCAGTTGCTGCTTCAGCATTAAAGCACACTATTAACGGTGACTACAACCTAGTTACAGTTAAAGAAGTTGAAAAGCTTGCTGGTGGAGACGCTTCAGGTAGAGTTCAACGTTAATATTAATAATTTAATAATTTCTTGTAGCAATTATTGAATTATTGAAAAATAGTTTAATATGGAGGTGCTACTCTTTAGGTAGCACCTCTTATTTTTTAATCTTAAAGGAGAAAATATTATGAAATTTGATGTAAGATATGCAAATCATCCAGATGATACTAAGAATTATGATACTGCATTATTAAGAAAAAACTTCTTAATTGAATCTGTTTTTGAAGATGATGATGTAGTTTTAACTTATAGCCATCAAGATAGAATTATTGTTGGTGGTATTAAGCCTGTTAAGAAGACTCTAAAGCTTGAAGGAAATGACGCTATGCGTTGCAAATTCTTCCTTGAACGTCGTGAAATGGCATTCATTAACGTTGGTGGTGCTGGTAAGGTTACTCTTGACGGAGCCACTTATGACATTCAACCACGTGATGGTATGTATATTGGTATGGGTGTTAAAGAAATCGAATTTAGTTCTGTAGATTCAAAGAATCCTGCTAAGTTCTATATGTCTTCAAGCCCAGCTCATAAGACATATCCAACAGTTTATATCGCATATACAAAAGAAAACTTAGATGCATTCAAAGGTGATATTAAGGCTGTTGAATGTATTCATAAGCATCTTGGTGATGAAGCTCACATGAATAAACGTGTAATCAACCAATATGTTAACACAGCTATTATTGATTCTTGTCAATTAGCTATGGGTATGACTGCCCTAGCAACTGGTTCATGCTGGAATACTATGCCTTGTCATTTACATGAACGTAGAATGGAAGTTTATTATTATTTCGATTTTGATGAATCTGATAGAGTATTCCATTTAATGGGTAGACCAGATGAAACTAGACATATAGTTATGGGTCCTGATCAAGCTGTAATTTCACCAGCATGGTCTATTCATGCTGCAAGTGCTACAAATAACTATACATTTATTTGGGCAATGTGCGGTGAAAACCAAGATTACGATGACCAAGATTGGTTAGAAACAAAGGATTTAAAATAATAATTATTAATAGAGGGATTTATGATAAGTTTAGACAGTTTTTCTTTAAAAGGAAAAGTTGCACTTGTTACAGGTGGAACTTATGGTATCGGATTTGCGATTGCTTCTGCATTAGCTAAAGCTGGTGCTAAGATTGCATTTAATGATAGAAATCAAGAGAAGTTAGATGAAGGTATTGCTAACTATAAAAAACTTGGTATTGATGCTAAGGGCTATATTTGTGATGTTACTCATGAAGATGAAGTAATTAAGATGGTAGAAGACATTAAAAATGAACTTGGTACTATTGATATTCTTGTCAACAATGCTGGTATCATTAAGCGTATTCCAATGACAGAAATGGCTGCAACCGATTTCCGTCAAGTTGTTGATATTGATTTAGTTGGCCCATTTATTTGTGCTAAGGCTGTAATTCCTGGGATGATTGAAAAAGGACATGGTAAGATTATTAACATTTGTTCAATGATGTCAGAACTTGGAAGAGAAACAGTATCAGCTTATGCTGCTGCAAAAGGTGGCTTAAAGATGTTGACTAAGAATATTGCATCTGAATATGGTGAATTTAATATTCAATGTAATGGTATTGGACCTGGATATATCGCCACACCACAAACTGCACCTCTTCGTGAAGTTCAACCAGATGGCTCTCGTCATCCTTTTGATCAATTTATTGTTGCTAAGACTCCTGCAGCTCGTTGGGGTACTCCCGAAGATCTTCAAGGTCCAGCTGTATTTTTAGCAAGTGATGCCTCTAATTTTGTTAACGGACATATTTTATATGTTGATGGTGGTATCTTAGCTTATATAGGAAAGCAACCTAAGTAATTAGCTTTTATCCATATATTATGTTTATATTGACATAATATATGGATTTTTTTATTTGGACAACATTTTTATAGTAAATTGTCGAATTATGGGGTATAATGTAGTTAAAGAGATAAGATACGGAAGTGTTTTAACCAAATTAATGGAGAGTGATGTTATGCCTTTTAGCAGTGTAAATGTAAATTTAATTGAAAAGTACATTGTTGATCATATTGACGAAGCTATTGAAAAACACTATATCAAAGTTTTTTATCAGCCAGTAATTAGAACTATCACTGGTTATTTATGTGGCTTAGAAGGACTATCTAGATGGGAAGATCCTGTGAATGGCTTTTTAACAAGTATGGATTTTGTTCCTGTTCTTGAAAAATACGATCTTATTTCTAAACTTGATATATTTGTAATAAATGAGATTTGTAAAACCATCAATGAAAGAGTTACTAACAATGAACCGATTGTTCCTGTTTCTTTTAATTTGTCACGTCTTGATTTCTTAGAGTGTGATATTTTTAATGAGGTTGAAAAAGCATTAAGAAAATATGATGTTCCACGTGATATGATTTGTGTTGAAATTACTGAGAGTGTATTTGTTCAAAACAAAGAAATTATCACAAGCGCTATAGACAAGTTTCATGACGCTGGATATAAAGTTTGGATGGACGATTTTGGTAGTGGTTATTCAAGTTTAAATGTTTTAAAAGATTATTCTTTTGATGAATTAAAAATCGACATGGCATTTTTAACTAATTTTAATTTAAAGAGTAAAAAAATAATCACATCTACAATTCAAATGGCTAAAAATATTGGTGTACAAACTCTTGCAGAAGGTGTTGAAAATATTGATCAATATAATTTTTTAAGAGATATTGGTTGTGAAAAGGTTCAAGGTTACTTTTTTGGTAAACCAATGCCAATACAAGATGCTATAAATTGTTGCCTTTTGAAGGGTATTAAAATTGAAACCCGTCTTTGGAAAGATTATTTTGATGCTGTAGGAGTTGTTGATTTTAATACTGACCAAGCGTTTGCATTAATCGAATATGATACAAAAGAAATTCATTTTAAATTTGTAAATCAAAAGTTTAAAGATATTATTAAAGAGACACATGGCTATGGAGTACAGGATTTAGAGATAGAAGTTAATGGTGATAATCAATTTTCTAATATGATTAGAAAATTTAACAAGAATGTTATAACATCTAAAAATAGTCGTTCTCTTTCATATGTATCTGGCTACAACAATATTCGTTGTGAGGCAAAAGTAATTGCACAAAATGGCACAAAATATATGTTATATACAACAATTACTAATATCACTAGTGATGAAGCTAAAGATGAAAGTGAATTAATTGCTAAGGTAAATAAAAATATTTTCTATTTATATGATAGTGTAGAATATTTTTCGTTAAGTGGAAAATATGATGCTGGTGTTAAAGTTGATGTACTAACAAGTAAAGAAACAGTAACTAATAATATAGCTGAACAATATGAAGATTTTGCTAATAAACATTTACTTGAAGAAGATATTGATTTGTTTAAGAAATTTTTTGATTTAAATACATTAGCTAAACGTATTTCAGCTAGCAAGAAGGGTCATATTACTGCATACTTTAGAGTGAAAGATGACAGTGGAACTTTTCATTGGACTGAACATACACTTATTGTTGTTCCTATGACAAATAATAATGACTTTATTCATTGTGTACGAAAAATAAATGTATCAGATAATGTACTTGAAGCATTAAAAATTAAACTTAAGACTGATTATTTTGAAGCTGCATTCATTAATAAAGATCTCATTACACAAGAAGCGCTTTTGTTTGAAAATATAGTTAAGTATTCAAAAACTAAATTATTCTGGAAAGATAAAAATCGTAGATTCTTAGGTGCTAGTCCTGATTTCTTAAATTATTATGGCTTCAAATTAGAAGATATTCTTGGGAAAAATGATGAAGATATGAATTGGCACATTAATAATGATCCATATAGAAATGTTGAGTGGGAAGTTATTAAACAAGGTAAATCTGAATTCCATGTACCAGGTAAATGTATTATTAATGGTAGAGTACATAATATTGTAGCATCTAAGTTTCCATTCTATGTAGGGAATAATATTGAAGGATTAATTGGGTATTTCCTTGATATTGAAGAACTAGGAGATAGAACAAATCAACAATTCACTGCATTTAAAGATGAACTAACAGGTACGACAAATTCAATGGGGTTCTTCTCAACACTTGCTGTTTTAAACGAGGAATATAGAACTAAAGGTGAGAAATTCGCGGCCATTAAGATTAGAGTTCCTGAAATTAGACGTATTATTCAAACTTATGGTATTGAAATTGGCCAAGATACTATTGTTTTAATTGCTAACAAATTATTTAAGACTGTTGGTGTGACAGGTGAAATTTGCAGATTAAGTGAATCTATGTTCATCATCTTATATCGTTATACAAATATTGATGCACTTAATAAGCTTATAGATGAAATTACACTTAGTCTTGAAGATTTGCATAAATCAGGTAATAAAGATGTAACTATTCATCCACAAATCAAAGTTCTTGAGGTTAAGGATACTACAGCAATTGATGATTTCATTTCTAAAATCTTATTATTATAGTTATTGATATAGGAAAGAGGTATGTATGAATTATAATGAACTAAAAAAATTATTAGATAATTCAAATCTTAGCAAGCTTTCTTTTTATGCTGCAGTAGAATATTTAGAGAATAATATTACAGAAGATAATTTATATTTATTTATTCGACTTTTGAGATATTTTAAGTTGTATTATACGACTTCATTATATGAAAGATTATTACTTTTATTAGATAAGTTTAAAGAATCAATTAAATATGAAGGTATGAATGCTTGTTATATTAATTATTCAGAAGCTTTGATTAATTATTCTGTAGGAGAATATAACAAATGTATCGAAGCTTGTTTCAAAACTAGAGTCTTAAAGGATGTTAATCCTAGCTTTAAAATGTATACTGAATGTTTTTTAGTATCATCTTTAATAAATCAGCAATTGTATAAAGAAGCATATGAAGAAAATAAATGTTTATTAGAATCATTTATTTATGAAGTTTCTGCTTCTGAGCACCAGGTTGCTGTAAATATTAACATGGCTTTTATTTTAATATTCTTAGGTGATTATGATAATGCCAAAAAGTATCTGGGTATTGTATATGAAATGAAAGAAAAGCTTGGTGCTCTTAATCAAGAACTTGATATGATTGTTCGATTATTAGCTACAGTACTTAGAATTAAATTTGAAGGCACATATTTTACTAAAGAAGAAGTTGATGCTGTTCTTGACACTTATGTTTATGAAAATGTAAATTTAGATAAATTAATTAATTTTACTGAAAATTTTTTAATACACGCTTATATATTAGACAATTTAGTTAAGAGAGGTAGAAAAACTGACGCCTATAAATTGTCTAAGCAATATGTTTTAAATTCTCCTGAAGAATTGATTGATTACAAATTCTATAAAATTTATAAAGAATCAATTGATCCTAAAAATCATGAAGAATATTTAGATGCATTAGAGAAATATGCAATAGTTTTGCAAAATAAAGTACAAAGAGATAGTTCGTTTGGTAGATATTATTATCAAAAATATAAGAATTACTATACATTGGGAAACCAATATAATGAATTAAAGGACAATTATCATCATGACCCTTTGACTAAAGTATTTTCAAGAGCGTCATTTGAGGAAATTAAGAAATCATATAAATATAAGAGTTTAATTTATATTGATATTAATAAATTGAAGCAAGTTAATGATACTTATGGTCATAGTTTTGGAGATAAATATTTAATTAAATTTGCGCAAAATCTAACTAAAGTGTTTAAGGATGATAAAGTTTATCGTATTGGTGGAGATGAATTTGTAGTAGTTTCTCAATTGGATAATAGGTTGGAGATTTGTCAAGCTTTGAAAGAACTTGACTTATTACCTCTATATGAAACTCAATCTACGGATAAGTTCTCAGCTGGAGTCATTATTCCTGAAACAAAAATTCAAGTTTCATCGGCTGCTAATTTAGCTGATAAGGTTTTATATGACGTTAAGAAAAAAACAGATAAATTTTTTGATTTTTACGAATAAAGCGTTTTCTTAAAATTCTTATAGATTTTTAAAATACTCAGTGCTAAAATAAAAGTAGTAAATAAGAAAAAAAGGTTTACCTAGATTTAAAATTAAGGCAAATTGATTTCAGGTCTAGGCTTGAAATCTTTTTTTATAGAAGGTGGACGTATGAGAGGATTATTTAATTTGAGTGTTTTAAAAACTGAGCAAATAAATTCAATTCTTTCTTTAGCATTTCAATTAAAGAGTGGTTTTTCTCTTTCCTATTCTGGAAAGAGAATTGCCACTCTTTTTTTTGAAAACTCAACCAGAACTCATAACTCATTTGTAATGGCTATGCTAAAGCTAGGAATAGAACCTGTTGTTGTGGATGTTTCAAGATCAAGTGTATCTAAGGGAGAAACTTTGTATGATACAGTGAAGACTCTTGAAGCTATTGGATTTGATGGGGTTGTAATTAGACATAGTGATAATGAATATTATAAACAATTAGATAAAATTAATATTCCAATTTGGAATGCTGGTGATGGTTCAGGCTCACATCCAACTCAAAGTCTACTAGATCTTATGACAATTAAAGAAGAATTTGGAGAATTTAAAGGCCTAAAGTGCTGTATTGTTGGGGATATAATTCATTCAAGAGTAGCTCACACAAATGCGGAAATTATGAAAAGACTTGGAATGGATGTTTATATTGCTGGCCCTAAGGAATTCTTAGATGATACAGCGTCTGTTATATCTTTAGATAAAGCGATTGAATGTTGTGATATCATTATGTTATTAAGAGTTCAATTTGAGCGTAATGCGTCTCTTAATATGTCTCGTGAAGAATACCATTCAAAATATGGCTTAAATATGGAAAAGGTAAATAAGATGAAGGAACATTCTATAATTATGCATCCTGCACCTGTTAATAGAGGAATAGAGATTGCTGATGATGTTGTTGAATGTTCTAAATCTAGAATATTTAAGCAAATGACTAATGGTGTATTTGTGAGAATGGCTGTAATTTCGAAGGTGCTAGAAGGAGAGATTTAGATGCTTTTAAAAAATGGAAGGATTAGAGTAGGAACAGAATTAGTAAAAAAAGATATTCTAATCGATGGAAACAAAATTGTAAAAATAGAAGACTATATTGAAGGAAAAGGAATTGATTTAAAAAATGGATATGTATGTCCTGGGTTAACAGATTTACACGTTCATTTTAGAGAACCTGGATTTGAAAATAAAGAAACTATCTTGACTGGTTCAAAGGCAGCAGCAAAAGGTGGTTATACCACTGTATTCTTAATGCCAAATCTGAACCCGGTTCCAGATTCAATTGATTCATTAAATAAAGAAATTGAAATTATAAATAATGTTAATTTGATACGTTGTATTCCTTATGGTAGTGTAACCAAAGGAGAAAAAGGTGTTGAATTAGCTGATATAGAAGAATTAAAAACTAGAACTAAATTTTTTTCAGATGATGGCGTAGGTGTAAATAATATTGAATTATTAGATAAAGCCTTAGAATTAGTTAAGGAAAATGATTTATTTATCGCTAGTCATGCTGAAGATACAAATTATTTAAAAAATGATAAAAGAAGTGAATATATTGCAGTTAAAAGAGAAATTGTAGAAGCAATGAAATATAATGTACATTATCATTTCTGCCATATGTCTACTATTGAATCATTTAAATATATAAAAGAGGCACAAGATAAAGGATATAACATTACTTGCGAAGTTACTCCTCATCATATGTTCTTAAATGAAACAATGATTAATAATAACCCAAACTTTAAGATGAATCCTCCGCTTAGAAGCGAAGAAGATAGAAAAGCTACGGTTCAAGCTTTGTTAAGCGGTGTTGCAGCATGTGTTGCTACAGATCATGCACCTCATGATTTGTTAAGTAAACAAAAAGAATATGGGAAGTGTAGTAACGGAATAATTGGAATTGAAACTGCTGCACCTCTTGTGTATACAAATCTTGTTAAAACGGGATTGATGAATTTTGAACAATTTGAACGTGTAATGTCATCTAATGCATTAAAATTGGCAGGACTTGAAGAAAATAAAATTGAAGTTGGTGCAATTGCTAATTTATGCGTCTTAGACATAGATAATATTCATACATACAAGGAAACAGAAATAGAATCAAAAGGACATAATTGTCCATATATAAATATGAGTATGTACGGATTTAATAAACTTACTATATGTAATGGTAAAGTGGTATACGAGAAACAAAAAGGAGAAATTTAATATGAATAAAAAGCTAGTTCTTGAAAACGGCAAAGTTTTTTACGGCCAAGGTTTTGGTTCTGATGAAAAAAAGATTGCTGAGATTGTGTTCAACACATCAATGGTTGGATATCAAGAGATAATGTCAGATCCTAGTTACTGTGATCAATTCGTAGTTATGACTTATCCATTAATAGGAAATTATGGTCTAACTAGTGAAGATTATGAATCTAATGGAGTTTATATGTCTGGATTTATTGTTCATGAATATAATGATATTCCTTCTAATTTTAGATTCACAGAAACTTTAGGTGATAAAATGAAAGATAGTCATGCGGTAGGTATTTCTGGAGTTGATACAAGAGAAATTACTCGTATTATTCGTGACTGTGGTTCTATGAAGGCGATGATTTGCGATGCGTCTTATCCTCTTGATAAATGTTTAGAAGAACTAGCTTCTTTTAATTATAGACATGATCAAGTTAGTAGAGTATCAACTAAAAAAGTTTGGTATTCAAGATGTCAAAATTATAAATTTACAGTTGTAGCTATTGATTGTGGTTGTAAGCTTAATATTATAAGAATGCTTAATCAGTTTAAGTGTAATGTTGTAGTTGTACCATTTGATACAACGGCAGAAAAGATTTTGTCATATAAACCTGATGGATTATTTATTTCAAATGGTCCTGGTGATCCTGTTGATGTTACTCCTGTTATTGAGACAATTAAAACCTTAAAAGGTAAGCTTCCTATGCTTGGTATTTGTCTTGGTCATCAAATGATTGGTTTAGCATATGGAGCTAAAACATATAAGATGAAATTTGGTCATCGTGGTGCTAATCATCCTGTTAAAAATTTAATAAATTCAAAGATTGAAATCACTAGTCAAAATCATTCATACGCCATAGATAAAGCGTCTTTAGTTAATACTGGTTTAGAGTTAACACATATTAATTTATTAGACAATGAAGCTGAAGGAATGATGGATAAAACTAATAAAGTAATATCTGTTCAATACCATCCTGAGAGTGCGGCTGGTCCTGAAGATAGTAGATATATCTTTCAAAAGTTTTTAGATAATATGGATTTATTTAAAGAAGGTAAGTAAGATGAAGAGATTAGATTTAAAAAAGATTTTAATTATAGGTAGTGGTCCTATTAAAATAGGTCAAGGTGCTGAATTCGATTATGCTGGTACTCAAGCATGTCTAGCTTTAAAAGAAGAAGGTTACGAAGTAGTTCTTGTAAATTCTAACCCTGCGACAATAATGACTGACACAAAGATTGCTGATAAGGTTTATATGGAAGCACTTGATCTTGAGAATGTCGCAAAGATTATTAGAAAAGAACGTCCTGATGGCATTATCTGTTCAATTGGTGGTCAAACTGGATTGAATCTTGGTATGAAGTTGGCTAAGAATGGAATACTTGAAGAATGTCAAACTGAATTACTTGGCACAAGCTATGAAGCTATTAATAAAGCTGAAGATAGACTACTATTCAAGGAATTATGCCAAGAATTAGGTGAACCTGTTTTACCAAGTGAAAATTGCAAATCTCTTGATGAAGCTATTGCCGCAGTTAAAGAAATTGGATTCCCTGTTATCTTACGTCCTGCATTCACATTAGGTGGTACAGGTGGTGGATTCGCAGATAATATGGATGAATTAATTTCTTTAACTAAAAATGCATTAAAGTTATCTCCTGTTGGTGAGGTTTTGGTAGAGAAATCAATCAAAGGTTATAAAGAAATTGAGTATGAAGTATTAAGGGATAAAAATGATACTGCAATTGTTGTATGTAATATGGAAAACGTTGACCCGGTTGGTATACATACAGGTGATTCAATTGTTGTAGCTCCTAGTCAAACCTTAACTAATAAAGAATACCAAATGTTAAGAAATAGTGCACTTAAAATTATTAGAGCTTTAAAAATTGAAGGTGGTTGTAATGTTCAATTTGCACTAGATCCTTATTCATTTCAATATTATTTAATTGAAGTAAATCCTCGTGTATCTCGTTCAAGTGCTCTTGCGAGCAAAGCTTCAGGATATCCTATTGCAAGAGTTTCTGCTAAGATTGCTGTAGGTTTGACTTTAGATGAGATTAGAATTGCTAATACAGTTGCATCATTTGAACCAACATTAGATTACATTGTTACAAAAGTTCCTCGCTTCCCATTTGATAAATTTAATGATGCTAAACGTAATTTGTCTACTCAAATGAAGGCTACTGGGGAAGTAATGGCTTTAGGTAGAACTATTGAAGAATCAATTTTAAAAGCTATTCGTAGTCTTGAAAATAAAACATGTCATTTAGAACTAGATAAATTTAAGAGTCTAAGTATAGAAGAATTAGTAGAAATAATTAAGCAGCATACAGATGAAAGAATTTATGCTATTTGTGAAGCTTTAAGAAAAGGTGTTTCTATCGATGAAATTTATGAATTAACTAAAATAGATAGATTTTTCCTTGAAAAGTATTATCATATTGTCTTACTTGAACAAGAAGTTAAGGCGAAACCATTTGATTTGGATACATTTAAGAAAGCTAAAATGTATGGATTCTCTGACGAATATATTGCAAAACTTTATAAATCTGATAAATTTAAAATTTATGAATATAGAAAAGAAAACAATATTAGACCAGTATATAAGATGATTGATACTTGTGCAAGTGAATTTAAATCATACATTCCTTATTTTTATTCCACTTATGATTCTGAAAATGAATCAATAAGAAGTGAAAAGAAAAAGATAATTGTCCTTGGTAGTGGACCTATTAGAATTGGTCAAGGTGTTGAATTTGATTATTCAACAACCCATGCCATTTGGACAATTCAAAAAGAAGGATATGAAGCTATTGTAATTAACAATAACCCTGAAACAGTATCTACAGATTACACATTATCAGATAAATTATATTTTGAACCAGAAACATTAGAAGATGTTATGAATGTCATTGATTTTGAAAAACCAGTTGGAGTTATTGTATCACTTGGTGGTCAAACTCCAATTAACCTTGCCAATGATTTAGTTAAACTTGGTGTTAATATAATTGGTTCTTCAATTGATTCAATCAACAAGGCCGAGGATAGAAAACTATTTGAGGCAGAAATGGAAAAAATAAATATACCTCTTCCAAAGGGCTATGGTGTGTTTGGATTAGAAGAAGGAATTAAGGCAGCTGAAAGTATTGGTTATCCGGTTTTAGTTCGCCCTTCGTTTGTGTTAGGTGGTAGAATGATGAAAATCATTCAAGATAAAAATCAATTAACTTCTTTTATGAAAGAAGTAATGGAATTTGATTCAACTCACCCAGTTTTAATTGATAAATATATTTATGGTATAGAATGTGAAGTTGACGCAATTTGCGATGGTGAAGATGTTTTCATTCCGGGAATCATGCAATTAATTGAGCGTACCGGAGTTCACTCTGGTGATTCAATGAGTGTTTATCCTCCTTACTCATTAAGCGAAGAAGTAAAGAACACTATTATTGATTACACGAAGAAAATTGGTATAGCGTTAAATATGATTGGACTTTTTAATATCCAATTTATTGTAAAAGACAAAAAAGAAGTATCTATCATCGAAGTAAACCCAAGAAGTAGCAGAACAGTTCCATTCCTTGCAAAATCAACTGGTTATCCAATTGCTGATATTGCAAGCCAAGTTATGCTTGGGCATAAATTAAAAGATCTTGGATATGTTGGTAAAGGCATTGACAAAAAGAGATGGTATGTAAAAACTCCAACATTCAGTTTTACAAAAATTGAAGGAATGGACGTTGTATTATCACCAGAAATGAAATCTACTGGTGAAGCTATTGGATACGATAAAGACTTAAATAAAGCCTTATATAAATCTTTAAAAGCTAGTGGTCAAAGATTGGTTAATTATGGTACTGTCTTTGTAACAATTGCTGATATTGATAAGCTTCAAGCATTACCTTTAATCAAACGTTTCTATGAACTTGGATTCAATATTGAAGCTACAGAAGGTACTGCTAAATTCTTAAAAGAAAATGGAATTCGTACAAGAGTTCGTGAAAAGATTAGTCAAGGAAGTGAAGAAATTCTAGATTCACTTAGAAAGGGTTATGTATCTTATGTAGTAAATACCATGACTGATGAATCAATTTCAATTGCTCACGATGGTGTCAAGATTAGAAGATGTGCAATTGATAATAATGTTCCGGTATTTACATGTCTTGACACTGTGGATGCATTGTTAAATGTATTAGAAGGAATCACAATGAATGTATCTACAATTGATAGTGAGGAATAATATGGTAGTTGATTTAAAAGTTGTCAGTAATGTTAAAGTAGGACTAGATACATATTTGTTAAAATTAAGTGGTGATACAAGTTCAATCAAAAATCCTGGTGAATTTGCTGAATTAAAATTAAATAATTATTATCTTCGTCGTCCTCTTTCAATACATGATTATGATGAAAACAATGTTGAATTTTTATACAAGGTTTTAGGACATGGAACTAAAGATTTAACAAGTTATAAAGAAGGAGACGTCATTAATACTATTCTAGGTCTTGGAAATGGATTTCAAGACCTAGACAGTAAATATCCACTATTAATTGGTGGCGGAATTGGTGTCGCTCCTTTATTTAATCTTGCAAAAGAATTTAATAAAAGAGGTATTAAGCCTACATTAATATTAGGCTATAAAAATATTAATGAAATATCTTTAGTTGAAAGATTTTGTGAGGTTGCTAATTTAATTATTACTACAGATGATGGCTCATATGGATATAAAGGTAACCCTGTTTCATATTTAAAAAATAATAATGTGAAATTTGATAAATATTATGCATGTGGTCCATTAATTATGCTAAAGTTTTTAACAGAATTTAACCAAAATGGTTATATTTCCCTTGAGGCCCGTATGGGATGCGGATTTGGTGCTTGTATGGGTTGTTCAATTGAAACTAAAAATGGTGTCAAAAGAGTTTGTAAAGAAGGACCTGTATTTAGTGCGGTTGAGGTGATTTTATGAGAAAAGAAATTGAATTTTTAGGAAAAATATTTAAAAACCCAATTATTCCTGCATCAGGTACATTTGGATTTGGATATGAATTTAGTGAATTTTACGATATAAATATTTTAGGTTCAATTTCATTAAAAGGTACAACATTATTACCACGTTATGGTAATCCCCTTCCTCGTATTGCAGAATGTCCTAATGGATTAATTAATGCAATTGGTCTTCAAAACCCTGGAGTTGATAAAGTAATTAGTTGCGAATTAGTTAAACTTGATAAAGTTTATAAGGATCAAGTTATAGCAAATGTTGGTGGTCACTCAGTTAGTGATTATGTTGAAACTGTGAAAAAGTTTAATGATATTGATAAGGTTTTTGCGATTGAATTAAATATTTCTTGCCCTAATGTTAAAGGTGGTGGAATGGCATTTGGTGTTGATCCTATAATTGCTTCAAACGTTGTAAGAGAAGTTAAGAAAGTCTCTAAAAAGCCAATTATAGTAAAATTGTCACCTAATGTTACAAATATTGTTGAAATGGCAAAAGCTGTAGAAGCAGCTGGTGCTGATGCTATTTCCTTAATTAACACTATGGTTGGAATGCGTTTTGATTTAAAAACTGCTCGTCCTATTATCAGTGTTAAAAAAGGTGGTTACAGCGGTAAAGGTATTTATCCTGTAGCTTTAAGAATGATTTATGAAGTGTATGAGGCAGTAAATATTCCTT
Source organism: uncultured Clostridium sp. (assembly GCA_946538835.1). Lineage (GTDB taxonomy): Bacteria > Bacillota_I > Bacilli_A > Acholeplasmatales > Anaeroplasmataceae > JAEELC01. The sequence goes on from CAMNGZ010000011.1 coordinate 22,351, forward strand.
TAATAGGAATGGGTGGTGTATCTAGTGCCTATGATGTCATTGAAATGATGTATGCAGGGGCTAGTCTTGTTATGGTTGGTAGTGAGAATTTAATCAATCCTTATGCATGTAAAGAAATTATTGACTCTTTAGACAAAGTTATGGAAGAATTAAAGATTACAGATTTAGAAAGTATTATTGGAAAGGCACATGATTATGAATAATAATGTTATTATTGCTTGCGATTTTGAAAATAAAGAAATTCTTATGAATTTTTTGAAAGATTTTGAAGGTCTTAATCCATTTATCAAGATTGGAATGGAAATGTATTATAAAGAGGGACCAAGTCTTGTAAGAGAATTAAAATCTAAAGGATTTAAAATTTTCTTAGATTTAAAACTTCATGATATTCCTAATACTGTAAAGAGTGCTATGAGACAACTTGGTGAACTTGGTGTTGATATAACAAATGTACATGCAGAAGGCGGAATTCAAATGATGAAAGCCGCACGTGAAGGTTTAGATATGACTGAGTCAGGAAAGAAAACTAAACTTATTGCGGTTACTGTATTAACTTCTATCGATGATGAAGTTTTACACAAAGAATTGTTGATTGATAATACTTTTACGGTATCAGATGTTGCAAAACATTATGCTAAAAATGCAAAAAAGGCCGGACTTGATGGTGTTGTCTGCTCTGCATTTGAAGCAAACATTATGTCTGATTTAGGATTAATTTCGGTTTGTCCGGGAATTAGACTTGATGGTGATAGTAAGAATGATCAAAAGAGAGTAGCTACGCCAAGATTAGCTAAGGAAAACAAAGCTAGTTACATAGTTGTTGGAAGAAGTATTACAAAGGCACTAAATCCAGTTGAAGCTTATAAGAAATGTTTAAAGGAGTTTAATGATTAATATGGAAAATTTAGAATTAAAGGTAGCAAGTTGTTTACTAGATATTAAGGCAGTATTCTTAAAACCAAATGACCCATTTACTTGGGCTAGTGGTATTAAGAGCCCAATTTATTGTGATAATAGATTAACATTATCATATCCAAATGTTAGAAAAGTAATTGAAGAAGGATTAGCTGAATTAATCAGAAAGTATTATCCTACTTGTGAAGTGGTTATGGGAACTTCAACAGCTGGTATTGCTCATGCAGCTTATGTTTCTGAAATTTTAAATCTACCTATGGGTTATGTTAGAAGTGGTGCTAAAGATCATGGTAGAAAGAACCAAATTGAAGGAGTTACACCAGTTGGAAAAAATGTTGTTGTTATTGAAGATTTAATTTCTACAGCAGGTTCTTCAATTGAGGTTGTAAATATCTTAAGAGAAGCCGGATGCAATGTTTTAGGAATAGCTTCTATCTTTACTTATCAATTAAAGAGTGGATTGGACAACTTAGATAATGCGAATGTAGAAAATCATTCACTTTCTAATTTCACTGCATTAATTAAACAAGCTGAAGCAGAAAATTATATCGATTCTAGTGACATTTCTAAGCTTGAAGCTTTCCAAAAAAATCCAAATTCTGATTGGCAAAATAATTAATATTAATTCTCTAATTTGTTAAAAACGAATTAGAGTTTTTATTTTGTTTTGTAATTTTAAAAAAAGAAGTAAATATATACTAATTATTTGAAATAAGCTTGTCTTGAATAATATATTTTATTGCATTATAATATATCCGGGCTTATGGTACTCAAGTAATTGAGACTAGAAAGAAGGAAAATATAATATGAAAAACAAACAACAAATTCAGAAGATGGTTGTTCTTGCAATGTTATTTGCATTAACAATTGTACTTCAAGCAATTGCAAGGTTTTTACCTGCAATTTCAGTTTACGCTTTACCACTTGGTTTAATTCCAGTAGCAGTTGCTGCCATTGTATATGGACCAAAGGAAGGTATGTTAATTGGTTTTTTATGGGGTGCATTTATCAATATATCTGACCCTGACTGCCAAATCTTTTACAATTGGAAATCTTTAAATCGCTTCCTAGCAATTTTGTACACTATTATTGCAGTAGCTGGCCGTGGCGCTTTAGATGGTTTATTTATTGGCTTTGTATATAAAGGTTTAATGTTTATATTTAATCTATTTAATAAAGATAGAAATAGAGCAAAACAAATTACTTTTGAAACAATCGCAACAATTATTGTTTCATTATTAATGTTGTTATTTAATAATTTAGTATTCTATACATGCTTGTCACTATTCTTTGCAACCGGTTGGCCTGTACTAGAAAAGTTCTTCAGCATTAATTTAGCTATTTCTGTAGTTGTTTCCGTAATTGCAGCTCCAATTATGGCTCGTATTGTTTTAGTATCAAATATGGTATTAAATACAGAAAAGAAGAACGACAAAATTGAAGAAGTTGAAGAAACTAGTAATGCATTCTCTTCAATAGAAGAATAATAAAAATATTTATATTATTAATATGAAGTTTGAGAAAGCCCAATATTAATTTATGAATACTTTATATTAATAATAAAAGGGAATAGTTTATTTAGTTTATCTCTATTTGATGTTAAAGGAGTTCAATATGATTCTTATTTGTGATGTTGGTAATACATCTATAAATTTTGGCTTGTGCGACGATGATAAAATTGTTCGTACATTTTGTTTAAAGACTTTAGCTGATCGCTCTAGTGATGAATATATTGTTTTATTCAAATCACTAATTGAATCTGATAAGTTTTCTGACGTTTTAATTTCGTCTGTTGTACCTGTTGTCACAAGTTTGCTTATTAAGATGTTTGATAAGTATTATAATATTAAAGCTAAGGTTTTAGGACCTGGTATTAAGACAGGTATTATGATTAAAGCTGATAATCCTAGAGAAGTAGGAGCTGATCTTATTTGCGACATAGCTGGTTCTTCAAAATATGGTAAAGATGTATTAATTATAGATTTAGGTACTGCGACTAAATATATGTATCAACATAATAATACATTTATGGGGACAGCAATTGCTCCTGGTGTATCAGTTTCTATGAAAGCTTTAACTGCCTCAGCAGCTTTATTACCAAGCTTTGAATTACAAACTCCTAAAACAGTTCTTTGCAACAATACTATTTCTTGTATGCAAAGTGGTGTAATTTATGGAGCAGCTTGTGAAGTTGATGGTATGATCGATAGAATTAAGCAAGAAATCAAATGTGATAATTTAAAAATTGTTGCAACTGGTGGCCTTTCTAGTTTGATTATCCCTTTATGCAAGCATGAAATCATATTAGATAAAGATTTAGTACTTGAAGGATTACTTCAAATCTATAGAAAAAATATTAAATAGGAATTTGACTTGTAGATTTATTCTACAAGTCTTTTTTAAATTTACATTATTCATTTAGGTTGATAATTCTTTTTTTCTTGAATTAAAGCCCATTTGAAAGTATAATATGCCTAGTGAGGAGATAAGATTATGACTTATTTAGAGAAAGTTCAAGTTTGGAAAGAATATAAAAATTTAGATGCAAACTTGAAAAAAGAACTAGAATTAATGAATGATGCTGAATTAAAGGATGCATTCACAAATGAACTAGAATTTGGTACAGCAGGACTTAGAGGTATTCTTGGACCTGGTACTAATAGAATGAACATTTATCTAGTAAGAAAGGCTACGCTTGGCTTTGGTAGATATCTTGCTCAATTTGATAATGCTCTTGAGAGAGGAGTATGTATCGCCCATGACAACAGACATCACTCTCGTGATTTTGCTGTAGCTGCTGCTCATGTTTTAACAAAGTTAGGTTATCATGTTTATCTATTTGAAGACCTTCGTCCTACACCTGAACTATCATTCAGCGTAAGACAAAACAATGCGGTTGGTGGTATTATGATTACTGCAAGCCACAACCCTAAGGAATATAATGGATATAAAATTTATGATTCTGAAGGTTGTCAATTATTGCCAGATGCTGCTAATGATGTAAAGCATGAAATTGATAATATCGATGATATGTTTGATATTCCTTATTCAACTGACGATTATGGTATCACTGTGATTGGTAAGGAAATGGATGATTTATACATTTCAAATGTTAAATCAATAGTTAGAAATAATAATTATAAGAAGAATTTCAAAATTACTTACACACCTTTACATGGTACTGGTCAAGTATTTATTCCTAATGTTCTTCAAAGTTTAGGATATGACGTTACTCCTTTAAAGTGTCAAATGACACCTGATCCTGATTTTAGTGGTGTTAAAACATCTAACCCTGAAAATAAAGAAGCTTATGATGAATCAATAGAATTAGCTAAGGAAATTGGAGCTGATGTTTGTCTTGCTACAGATCCTGATGCTGATAGACTTGGAGTTGCTGTTAAGCACAAAGGTGAATATGTATTATTAACAGGTAATCAATCTGCAACTGTTATTTATGACTATCTTGTTAAGATGGCAAAGAAAAATAATGAAGATTTATCTGATTCATATATGTTTACTACTATTGTTTCTTCAAGCTTACCTGTTGAAATTGCCAAAAAGAACGGTATGAATTATAAATTATCATTGACAGGTTTCAAGTATATTGGCAACTTTGCTAAAGAAATTGAAGGAAAGAGTCGTTATTTTTTTGGATTTGAAGAATCATACGGTTGCCTAATCAAAGATTCAGTTCGTGATAAAGACTCTTTACAAGCATGCATGATGCTTTGTGAAGTATGTGCATATTATTATGAACAAGGTATGGATTTGGTTGATGCTCTTGAAGCTATTTATAAAGAATATGGATTCTATAAAGATGGCATTACAAATATTACTTTAAAAGGTCTTGAAGGTAAAGAAAAGATTAAATCTACAATGGAATATTTTAAGACTAATGAAATCACATTGCCAAGTTTCAAGATTCTAAAGAAATTAAATGTTGCTGATTCTACAATTAAGGATTATATAACTGGCGAAACTCTTTCAACTGATTTGCCAAAGTCTGATGTTGTTAAATATGAACTTGAAGGTGGTTCTTGGTTTGTTCTTCGTCCAAGTGGTACTGAGCCTAAATTAAAAGTTTATTATCAAATGGTAGGTTCTACAGAAGATGAATGCAATGCCTTGATGGAAAAACTTCAAGAAGAAGTTAAAGCTATTGTTTTACCTTTAACTAAATAATAATTATGGCGATTTTCTTTAAAATCGCTTTTTTTATAGTATGTCTTTAATTTTATTCTAAAACGTGATATACTATAAAAACCAAAGGAGGAGGCAAAGTTATATGAATATTTGGAAAGAAATGAACCCAGATAGAATTAATGCAGATGATTTTGTTGCCTACATAGAAATTGGAAAAGGAATGAAGAATAAGTACGAATTAGATAAGGAAACTGGACTATTAATTCTTGATCGTATTCTTTATACATCAACTCACTATCCAGCAAATTATGGATTTATTCCACATACTTATGCTGATGATAATGACCCACTTGATGTACTTGTATTATGTAGTGAAACAATACTTCCAGGTAGCGAAGTTCGCTGCTATCCAATTGGTATTATGCGCATGATCGACCAAGATGCAAGCGATGAGAAGATAATTGCTGTACCTTTTGGAGATCCAAATTATAATACTTATAAAAATATCAATGAACTTCCTGAACATGTACTAGATGAAATTAGACACTTCTTTAGTGTTTATAAGAATCTAGAACATAAAAAAGTTCAAGTACTTGATATGGATGGACCTGAAGAGGCAAAGCGAATTATCAACGTTTGCAAAGAAAATTTTGAAAAGAAATTTTTAAAGAAATAGAATGTAAATAATGCGGCTTGTCCGCATTTTTTATTTATTTCGTTAATTGAAAAAGTAAATTCCGCTGTAAATAGTTGAACTTCAAAATAAAAAGAATGAATAACTAAATTCCGCTAGGTAAAGGATAAATTGTTATTCATTCTTTTTTTGATTTTTATTTTATATGTAGTATAATGGAATTGCCAAAAAAGGCAAAAAAAATAATTGTAGTTAGTCTAATGATAGCGAATAGTTGATTTTGCACAACTTAATTCCGCC
>CAMNGZ010000012.1 GCA_946538835.1 uncultured Clostridium sp.
TCATATCTTGGGCACTAGCTTGAGCTTGTCTAAAATATGGATTTGAAATTTTCATAAAATCACAACCTTTCTTTATATATTATTATAACATATAACAAAATATAAATGTGAAAAAGTTGAGAATATAATTTTGACAATAGAAAAAGGCTAACCGACAGTTAACCTTTATCTTCATTATAAGAAATTGAATAAACCAGAAAGTTTCTCTTCTTCTTTTTCTGGCAAATCACCAAATGCGCCTATCTTCTTGAAATAGTCACATAAAGTCTTTGATAAACGAGTACGCTTCATAACGTCATCAATTGAAGTAAATTCTTTCTCTTCCCTAGCTGCTACAATTGATTGAGCTACGGATTCCCCAAGACCTGCCACGGCTACAAAAGGAATACGAACATTTTGATCATCTACTACATCAAAGATGGTCGCTTTCGATTTTTGAATGTCCACATTTAAGAAGTTAATACCTCTAGCATGTGCTTCACGAGCTACTTCAAGGCATGTGATAACATCGTCATCAGCATTAGTACGTGCAGGATTTTCTTGCATCATAGTAATGGTTTGGCTGATTATATCACAACTCTTTTGCATAGTTTCAATATCAAAACCTTTAGCACGTTTACTAAACCAACCAGAATAGAATAAGGCTGGTGAATAAAGCTTGAACCACGCAATACGAAGTGCCATTAAGACATAGGCAGTCGCATGAGCTTTAGGGAATAAGTATTCAATACGGTCGCAAGACCAAATGTACCATTCAGGAACACCTTTGCTACGCATATAGGCTTGATATTCTTCCCACTTTTGTGGAGCTTTAACTTTCTTGTTCTTACGAACGAATTCCATAATTTGGAATGATTGACTTGGATCACAACCCATATTAATTAAGTCAAGCATAACGTCATCACGACATCCAATTACATCAGCAAAAGGAACTTTTCCATTAACAGATGTACCAAGTACAAGTGCTTGCGCATTATTTAGCCATACGTTAGTACCATGTGATAAACCTGAAATTTTAACTAGTTGTGCAAATGTTTGTGGCATTGTGTCATTTAACATTTGACGAACGAATGCAGTACCAAATTCAGGCACCGCATAAGACGCAACCTTCGAATTGATTTGTTCCTCAGTTAATCCAAGAACACTAGTTCCTCCAAACATTTGATAAACTTTCTTATCGTCAATTGGAATATCTTGGGCAATTTTAAATGGATACTTATCTTGATGTTGATTAACATAGTCCATAAAGTATCTAATCATGGTTGGGTCGTCATGGCCAAGACAGTCAAGTTTTAACAAATTAGCTTCAAAAGAGTGGTAATCATAATGAGTAGTCATCCATGCGTTGGTTGTATCATTTGATGGATATTGGATTGGGGTAACTGAGAAAATATCGAAATATTTTGGTACAACTACAATACCACCAGGGTGTTGACCTGTTGAACGTTTTACTCCAATTAACTTTTGGCTGATACGATCGACTTCACAAGCACGCATACGAACGTGCTTACGTTCACCATATCCTTTAACGTAACCAAATGCTATCTTATCAGCAACAGTAGCCAATGTACCAGCTCTAAATGAGTGAGTAACTCCAAATACTTTTTTGATAAATGCGTGTGCACGTGATTGATATTCACTAGAGAAATTTAAGTCAATGTCAGGAATCTTATCACCATTGAATCCTAAGAATGTTTCAAATGGGATATCATGACCATCTTTAACTAATGGCTGTCCACAGACAGGGCAAACTGCATCAGGTAAGTCATAGCCTGATAAAACTTCATCTAAATCTTTCATAAATGGAGCTTCATTTTCATTAACTCCAAATTCTTTCTTTTGTTCCTCTGTCATCTTAAAGACATGGAACTTACAATTTTTACATCTATAATGAGGCGGTAATGGGTTGATTTCAGTAATATCCATCATTGTCGCAACAAGTGAACTTCCTACTGAACCACGTGAACCTACCATATATCCATCAAGTACAGATTGGTGTACCATCAAGTGGGCCATATAATAAGTTGATGCGTAACCTGCACCAATGATTGATTTCATTTCGCGATCAATTCTAGCTTGAACAATCGGATGAACATGTTCATGTCCATAATACTTGTCAAGGTTTGAATAAACGATACGCTTCATATCCGCAACAAGAGATGGAACACCAAGAGATTCACTAAATTGATCATCTCGAGGAGCCTTCATCGCTTCTTCGCCTTTTTCAGGCTCATCCTTAGGGAAAACTTCAATTTTGCCAATTAAATCAGCAACCTTATTGGTATTTTCTACTACGATTTCATAAGCTAAATCTTTACCAAGGAATGAGAACTCATCTAATAATTCATCAGTAGTTCTGAAATGAGCATATGGAGCATGTCCTGGTTCCTTGCAATAACGAGATAACTTAGAAACACCACCACCAATTTGAGGGGTATCAATTAAGATATCACGATATTTTTGATCAGATTCATTTATGTAATGTGGGTCGCATGAACCACAAACCATCTTATTAGCTTTTTTTGCTAAGCTAATAATTCTTTGAATTGTCTCTTTAATACGTTCTAATCCGTTAGGCATATCATTGATAAGATGATTGTAGCATAGTGGTGGTTGAACAGTAACAAAGTCTAGATATTTCATCTCTTCCAATACTTCTTCATCACTTCTACGTAATGCCCATTCAAAGATATGAGAATCATATTCACCTTCAAATACTAACAAACCTTCTCTAAATCTATCAAGAATAGATTTAACAAGACGAGCTGATTTATGACAATGAATTGTAAGAGAATCACTAAGAAGACGATACATATTCTTAAAACCGACTTGGTCTTTTGCAATCACATTAATTGTTGAAGGAATAACATATTTATAGAAATTAGATTTATCAATAATCTTATTAATATCCTTATAATTATAAATATTTCTCTTATATAAATCACCAAGCATTTGTACAAAGCACTCTTGAGTAACACGAGTGTCATCATTAGCTCTGTGGTGTTGATCTTCTCTAACCTTAAAATATTTAGCTAAAGCCTCTAGGTCAAATCTCTTAGGAGCTTTATCAGGTGCAACATCAGGATTACAATAAGCTCTAAATAAGTTAGCAGTATCAATTGCAGGATATTCATGAGCTTGAATCCCTAGACGTGCCATTTCTGCATATATCATACCAGTGTCGAATTGAACATTATGACCAACCCAGATAGTATCTTTCGCAAATTCTAGGAAGCGAGGTAATGCTTCCTCAATTGTAGGAGCACCTGAAACCATTTCATCAGTAATAGATGTCAAACGAGTGATTAAATCAGGAATATGACGACGTGGATTAACGAATGTATCAAATGAATCAATAACCGCACCATTTCTAACTTTTTGACATGAAATTTCAATAATAGTGTCATAATGTTGAGATAAACCAGTAGTTTCTAAATCGAAAACTGTATAAGTAGCTGTCTTTAAATCGATATCTTCATCAGTCAAAGCTACTTGATATTTGGAATCATCAATGAATGGAAGCTCAAGACCATATATAGGCTTAAAGTCAGCACCCTTTGGCCAGTTATGTAAAATATCTGGTATATAGTAAAGGCCTTCATCATCAGTGAATCCCATTGTATGCATACCCCACTCAAGGCCTTGTTTAACATACTCATCAGCACTGTTCAAGCCATCTAAGTTTGACATCTTGGTATGAACCATAAGTTCAACATATTTCTTTTCAGCCTTATCTTCTCTTTTAGCATTTTGTTTAGGTGCTAAGAATGCCCAGTGGTCAACATTGATGACAACGTCACGTTCAAATGTGGAAAATTCCGCCTTGCCAACAACGTCAATAATATCTCCATTTTTCCATTCATTGATAGCCTTAACTTCTTCTTCATCTGCCCATTTATTACATACGATTGAATCAGTACCATCATATATACAAATCTTAGCTAAATAAGAAATCTTCTTCTTAGAGATGTCCATCTTAAAAATAGAACCTTGAATTCTAAAATGAGGAAGACCATTTTGTTCCTGATATGTAAGTAAATCTTCTTGATTAATTGGAATTTCTCTAATCTTAGAAACTTCAGTAACTTCGATTTTAGCTCTTCTATTGTAGAAAGTTTTAGGCTTTTCTTTAGTCTCTTCGACTTTAACAGGTGCTTGATATTCAGCATTTTCCTTAACTTGCTCAAGAGCTTTTTTTCTAGCTTCTGCTTGTATTTGACTGATAGTCTTTAAAGTAGGATCAACAATAAATTCAATCTTATAAGTTAAGCCATAACGATTCAATTCATCTATAATTGGCTTATCTTCAGTTTGTAAGAATAAACTGTCTTTATCAACCTGAAATGTGTATGTATCCTTATTGAATGTGATATTAATTCCATTAAACATAGAATATGAAGGACGACGAGAAACTAGGTTTGAAATAACTTGTTTAATGTAAATCAAAGCTTCGCTAGCCTCAATTGTTAAGTCTTTATATGAAATACTCATTTCAAATGCGTTATATTTACATTTTTCAATAAACAAATCTCTATTTAATTCATAAAAAGAATTATAATCTCTTAAACTCAATACTTTATCAAAAGTTAAATTAACTTTAACACTTTTAACTTCTGAATTACGAGAAACACTATTTACAGTTAATGTATTATTATTTAAGTCGATTAAAGAGTTTTCTTTAATATAATCATAATACTTCATAAATAACTTAACCCCTTGGAACTTTTACAACCTTTATAACAGAAAGAGCTCTCACTAAACAAATAAAGCTAAATCCAAATCCAATATATCTTAATATGCTTAATCTAAAATAACCATCCAAGAACAATCCAATAAATGTCCATGTTAGAGAATAAAGCGTTAAATTCATTTTATGTTTAGTCTCTAAAAAAGGACTTCTAAACCAAGAAATCATATAAAGAACAAGTCCTGCAAATAATAAATCTAAAAATACATTAAATGCTAAAGCTGCAGTATATTCTAGTGGACTATAATTTAAATACTTATGGTAAATTGCGTTAAAAACGTTCTTAAATTGATAATAAACACCACTATTGGTGAATACATCACTAAACTTAAAATCAGAAATATTTAAGCTATCATACTTATATGTTCCATAAATAGTACCAACGTTATACACAGTAAAACTATCTTCTTGCATGCTAAAAAAAATAGTTTTAGTGTCGATAGAATCAGTTTTACCAAAAGAATATTTATAACCTTTTTTATCAACTACAACAAATGGATTATCACACAAAAGCTTACCAGACTCAAAGCGAGCATTAGTATCTTGTGGAATTTGCGAAACAATATATGCATAGCTTGCTTGATCTATATCTTTATTTGTATTTGTGTAAGTAATAATTTGTGGACTAATAGAAATTACAAATAATAATAAGAAGTATAAAAGACTCAAAAGAACATTATCTTTAATAAATAATGCTATTCTAGAGGGTTTTAAAATTGAATAATAAAGTCTTCTAATCATATTGATAATTCCTTTCGTTTTTATTTATTATAGCATAACTCGACCGATTTAAAAATTAGATTTGAACTTTTATCATTCTTTTGTTATATTTTATATGGTGATTAAATTGAAACTCTTTACAAATGAAAAACATTATAATACTTTATCAAATTATTATAAATATAAATATAACAAAAAAGTAATAAAAATCAGTTTAAATATGAATTTCACTTGCCCAAACAAAGACGGAAAAAAGGCATATGGCGGATGCACATATTGTAGTCATCTTGGAAGCGGCGACTTTGCAGGAAACCCAGTTGATCCAATTGAAAAACAATTTGCGGTAATAAAAGAAATGATGTCAAAAAAATGGCCAGATGCCTACTACATTCCATATTTTCAGGCTAACACAAACACATATGCTCCATTAGAAACCTTAAAGCCTTTATTTTTAAAAGCTAAAGACTTAGATCCAAACGTCAAAGGTATTTCTATTGCTACCCGTTGCGATTGTCTTGAGCAAGATAAAGTTGATTTTTTAGGAGAACTAAACAAAATTTGTCCTGTACAAATTGAATTAGGTCTTCAAACATCAAATGAGATAACTAGTCGCTTAATTAATAGAGGTCACAATAATTTAGAATTTATTGATGCTGTTAAAAGACTTAAAGAAAAAAATATTGAAGTCGTTGTACACATAATGAATTTCTTACCAGGTGAAACAAAAGAAGATATGTTTAACACAATCGACTTTATTAACAAATTACATATTGATGGTATCAAAATTCATGAATTATGTATCATTAAAAATACCAAAATGGGTCAAGATTATATAAAGTCACCATGGAAGCTTCCTACATTAGAAGAATATGTTGAACTAGTTTGTGAAGAAATCGCTAGACTTGATCCTAATATCATCATTCATCGTCTTTCTGCTGATGCACCACTAGAAGATTTAATTGAGCCAAAATGGACAATTAAAAAAATGGTCGTCATGGATGAAATTGACAAAAGAATGCGTCAATTGAACCTATACCAAGGCGACCATTTTAATAAGTAGGCCATTCTTCAAACAATAAATTTTCCGAATTATAAATTTCTTTAAATAATTTTTCACAAATAAATGGACAAATAGGACTTAAAAGCTTTAAGTAAATTAATGCTTCGTCTTCTGTCCATTTTTTATTTTTTAATGTCTTATAGAAGAAAAATTCTATATTAGCAGCATAATCTTCAAGTTTATTTTCTTTAATATTGCGATTAATCTCATTGACAAGTTGATATATTTCATTATCTAGATTGTAATTATTATCAACAAATCCTTCACTAAATTTTTGGCCAAGTTCTGCTAAAAACTGTTCAGCTTTATTTAACTTAAAGAAAATTTCCTCAAAATTCTTATCTCTAGATTTTTTCAATGTGTATAAACGAATCGCATCAGTTGAATATTTTCCAAGAGAATCACTTACAAATGATATATTAAGATTATTATTTTCTTGAATAAAATCTTGATCAGGATAAGAATCTTTTAAAATTATATAATCATGATTTACTATTGTTTTACCAGATACAAGCTTAAATATTAAAGGGAATAAGATAGCTTGAGCTAGTTCTTCCTCATAAATAATATCAATTACATGATTTACAAACTCATCAGATTCAAAATAAATATTTTTATTATCTAAATAATTCTTAATGACACTTGTTTGATAAATAGAATTAAATGTATGATTAATCAATTCGATATTCTTTTCAGGAGTTAATCCGTATAACACCTTTAAAAACTTATTTTGTACAAGAGGGAAATATTTAGAATCAACAACCTTGTAATTAAATCCATCATCTATAACTTCAAATGGAATAGGAGTTCCAATATTATCACTATTAGAAATAATCAAATCATGAATTTTAAAATGATGTTTAATTATTCCAAAATCTTCCATCCTAGATTCTTCTAAAATCTTTTCTTTCGCTTTTTCTTGATTTAATCCATCTAGAAAATCAGAATTAATTAATTGATCTCCTCTAAATAATTCAATTGTGTCTAATCCAAATTCTTTTGCAAACTCAAAATCAGCATTAGATTTGGCAGGAATACCTACATGAATTGCCTCATCGAAGGTATATGATACAATCAAACAAATATCATGATAATTGATTGGATTTTTGGCCATGAATCCTGTAAATTTTCCAGCAGAATATCCATTTTGCATATATTTATATACTTCATCATATTCTTCATTAGAAACATATTTCAAGACATCCATTTTTAAAGGATTCAACGCAATAAATGAAATTCCAGACATTAATTCTGGTTCTAGAAGTTCAATATCCAAATTAAGATTATCATTAATCTTAAATGGAATTGTTAGAGTTTGATAATCGCCTAGTGTATGAAGCAATTCTTCTTTATATTTATCATCTATTTTTAAATTACTAATATTATTTCTAATATCATCTTCAAATTCACTAAAATCAAGCACAAATACATTAGCTTTAGTTAAGAATAATTCTTCACCACTGTATTTAGAGTAGGCGTGTCCAAAACTAAAATTTATTTCAAAATCATTGTAGTACCTATTCTTCTCTTTATTAGCATAAACTTCTTTTGAAACATATTTTATATGATTCATATATTCATCTTTAAAGAAGTTATCAAGTTCTAGCAACAACTTATTATCAGTAGTCTTATAAAAATAATTAGAGTCATAACCAATACCTAAATCATCAAGATTAGATTTAAAATTTAAAGGTACTTCTTGGTAATCCAAACTATGATTTTTCGCAAAAGAAATAGCGGAATAAGCACTATTATTAAGTCCTGTAGTATATAAGACATTATATCCATTCATCTTTAAATATCTATTATAAACATCACTAAATAGATATATGAATAAAGACTCCTGATTGAATCCGAAGGAATTAGTACGTGCGAATGAATTACATATTAATTTCTTTTCTTTATATCGGTCTTGTTCAGCATTAAAAAAGTGTTTTAAAGACCAATAATTAATTAATTGCTTATCATATTCATTCATACTAATCCTCCTTCCAAAAAAATAAGGCTACCATGGGTAGCCTTTATTATTATTGAGCTTTATTAGCTTCGATATAATCAACTAAATCTTTAACAGTTTTAATTGACTTAGCAGTTTCATCATCAATAGTGATACCATACTTATCTTCAAGATCCATGATAACTTCAACTGCATCAAGGCTATCTGCACCTAAATCTTCAGATAAAGAAGCATCAAGAGTAATCTTATCTGGGTTAACGTTTAATTCGTCAACGATAATCTTTTTTACTTCATCGAATACCATTCTATATACCTCCTGGCATAACAATTAAATTATATATAATTTTTTTTGAGGTGTCAACTTTAGTGTTTAAATGTGATCTTGCCAGAATCGTCTACTCCCTCGATAATTGCAAGACTTTCAAGTTGAATTCCTCTACCTCTAATTTTTGCTCCTCCAGCCTTTGCAGCCTTTTCAACAGCAACTCCCATGCCTTCAACTTTAGCACCACTCTCTTCAATCATACCAATCATACCTTCAGCAGCCCATCCATTAGATAAGAAGTCATCAATAATAACAACCTTATCATCTCTGCATAAGTTCTTCTTTAAAATATAGGCTGTAATGGATTGATGATATTGATGTGAATAAATACGTGTGAAATAAGCATCATCAACTTCAAATTCGGGAGTCTTCTTAACAATTACAACAGGTACATTAATCTTATTAGCTAAAAGTGTTGCAAGTGCAATACCACTTGATTCAATAGTTACAAGTTTTGTGATATGTAAGTTTTCGAATCTCTTAGCCCATTCGCTAGCCATTTGATTTAATAAATTGACATCTACATATTGTGAAAAAATAGAGTCAACATTTACTTCGTTATCATCATTAATAATTGCATCTTCTTGAATACGTTTTTCAAGTTCTAACATAATAATCACCACTGTCTTTCGCTACATTATCTATAGATTCATTATAACATATTATTTTATTTTAGTTAAAGACGTATTAATTAAAAAAATGAAAAAATTAATAAAATTATTAAACTTTTAAATTGTATTATTTTATGCTAAAATTAGTTTGTTAAAAAGGAGATAAAAAATGGTTGTCTATTACATAAGAAAATTCATATTTATACCTGTAATTATTGCATTCGCTATTGTAATTACTGTACTTGGAATAAATGGTACAGATCAAAGTTCACTATTCCTTATTGGTTTAATCGCAATACTAGTTACATATTTACTTCTATTATTTAGACCAAGTGGTAAAGTATATGCAAAAAATGGTCAAAAATGGATTAAAAAATATGAATTTGTAAAAACTACTGAAGAAACTAAGAGTCATAAAGATGGTTCATTTGAAATATATTACATTCATCACTTCAATGTAATTTGTCATACACAAGATAACAAATTCAACTACACTTATGAAATAACTAGAAATGGTGGAGTAAGCGGTAAAGATAAGATGGGTAAAACTTATTCTAAAAAGATAAATGAAAAATTATTCTTAAAGAATATTAATGCTTTAGAAGATGATAAATAAAATAAATCCTAAGAATTTTAAGTTCTTAGGATCTTTTATTTAATATCAAATTTATTCCTTCTACTAAATCTTTATAAGTTTCTTCAAAATTTCCACTATACCAAGGATCAGCAACATCTTTATCTAAAAGCTTTTGTAATTTATGATTTTTATCAACTAACAATCTATTAAGATAATGCAAATTAGAATTATCCATATAATATAGTTCATCAAAATAATCATAATCTGCTTGAGTGATTTGTTTAGCACGATGTTGATAAATCTTAACATTGTGCTCAATCAAGCAAGCTTTAGCACTTGGATATATTGTATTCCCTATTTCTTCACGTGATACTGCAAATGAATCAACATATATATCTTTTATATTATTCTTTTCTAAATAATCTTTTAGCATGAATTCAGCCATTTGGCTTCTACATATGTTGCCGTGACAAATAAAAGCTATTTTACGCATAATGAGCCAACTTATTTAGTACTTCGTGATAAACATCATCAAGATACATTATTTTATATCCTGCAATAAATCCATCACTTGGATTATCTAGATTGTGCATAGTTTCAATTAAAGTATTTCTCACATCTTTTATCAAGGCATTAAAATTAGCTAAAAATTTATCGTATTCTTTATTGAAAGTCTTATCTAAATAATTAGATACATCTTTATAAATATCAACAATTAAAGAATAATATTTAGATTCTTCCTTATTTCCTTCCATTGTCAATTTGATGGCTTTTAATTCATATTCAGATTTATCATTATCTAAATCAAATTGAATTAAAGAAACAGTTTCTTTATCTATTGTCATAAAATCACCGGGTTTATTATATTCCATTTTTATTTTTTTGCAAATAAAACAAAAAAATCTGCCGAAGCAGGTTTTCGTTATATATATTTTAATTTCAATTTCACTTGGCTACAAAACATAGAATATGACCCCAAGCGCTTCATATTCGTTAGGCTAACTAGTTTGTTCCGACTTTTCCGTTATTGTTTTTATTTCTTATTATTCGTTTACGTTGGAAAATACGATTGCACCAAAGATGTTACCTAGTGCTTCAACGAATTTTTTTAAGCCTTTTGATTGTTTCTTTTTATCCATTTATTCACTCCTTTTCTATAAGTTAAATTTCTTTAACCTTGACTATTATATACCTTCATTTGTAAAATACAAGTGAAATTTATTTGAAAGTGTTTTCAATTGTTTTGTAAATGTTTTCAATAAAACTTTATATTTTGGCAAATTGTGTTAAAATACAAAATAGAGGTGTTTAAAATGGTTAAAGCTCTAATTAAACGTACAGGTTCTCCTGCCTATATAGAAGCTATTGAGCCTAATGATGAATCAAAAATATTATATTTAGGAACAATATATGAAAGTATTTACATGGGACAAGAGTTTAAAAATAGAAACATAGAAGTTGTGGCTAACCCTGGTAGTTATGAAACTGGTATTGAGCCTAATATATTTGTTGTAATTCTCGAAAATAAAATACCATGTGAAAGAATTCTATTTGGAAATGTTCTATTCTTTAAAAAAGAAAATGATAAATACGTTGACCTAGAAGATTCTGATATTGAATTTTTAAATGATTACTTATCAAAATATGATATGACTGAAAATGAAAAAGCGATGGCAGGACTATTTGAGTATAGTGCTAGCGAAATCGGTCAAAGATTCAATAAATAAGAATCGTATATTTCTTTAAAACAAAAACTCCTTGCTATAAAATACATTTATTATGTACAAATAGAAAGGAGTTTTTTTTACACAATCATAAAAAATTATTTGCTATATAATTCAATAAAATATTTATCTAATAATGAATCTTTATCGAATAAAGATTTTAATAATTCTTCACTTACATAAATAGGTTTATATTTCTTTTGTTGTTCCATTTCAATAAAAGCGTCAATTAAACTTTTTAGCCTATAATCTGTACAAATCTCTTCAGCAAGTCTAATGTATTTTTTTCCATACATTAAATAATCATTACCTAAATATTCCCCATGAAGAGATAAAGTATATCCTAAAATATAGCATAAATATTGATTTTCTATTTTTTTATTTATCACTAAATCAACGTATTTCTTCCATATTTTCATAGGATATACATCATCATCTTTAGAATATAGTTTAGATTCAACAGGTCCTTCTGCTAAGTAGTACCAAGAAAAGCCAATTAATGTTGTTAATAACTCTATTGATTCGTCTTTATATAAATTTTCAAGGTGAATTAATGCCAAATCCCAATCAAACTTATCTTCATAATTTTTTAATACTGAATCAAAATAAAACATTATAATTTAATCCTCCACATATCACTTGCCTTAATACCACTCTTTGCATTATTTATAACTTAGAACATCATACATAATTCTACCAAATCAATATAGCAATTACTGAAACTGTTTTACCACCAAATCTTTATTACTTAACAAACTTATAATCGCCAATTGTCACTTTTTCAACTTCAATATATACTTTTAGCATATCTTGCAAATATTTATTTAAATCAATACTCTTATAATTGAAATCATAACCAGTTAACCACATATACATATCAAGCATTCCTAATAATAAATTAGACATTTGATAAACTGCTATATTGACCATATGATTCCATTCAATATCTAATAATAAAAAGTTTGAATGAACATAGTTAGACCAATTGGCATACCATTCATAATATTCTGATAATCCAATTAATTTTGCCATACTTTTAACACGATACATCTTTTTAGATTTGTCAGTTTTAAATTCTTCAATAGAATCTAACCAACCATAATCAATATATTTACTACGAAGTGTCATGTTTGATGGATTAATATCTTTAGATTCTAGATATTTGTCTATTTCTTTTAAATTCTTTTTAAATTCTTCATTCACTTTAAGTTCGTTATGAATCTTAAATGCTGCTAAACACTCAGGATGGTTAGCAAGTGTTGAAATTATGATTACTTGTTCAATTAGTGTACGAAGTGTACCAAGACCTTGCGAATAAGCCCCATGAGATAAAAGTAAAATTGTACTATTTAAAGAATTCATCGCTTCTTTCAAATAAATAGAAATAAGTTTAAAAAGCTCATTATTTTGATGAAGCATAAGCATATTAGCTTCATCAACCTTAGAATCAATACGTTCAATTAAAATTTTTGAAATAGAATATAAAGAAGCTACAAGTGGATTATATGTGAAATGATTGTATCTTAATTCTTCATATGATTCAGACATTGAAACTATCTGCATTACAGATTCAATAGCTACTGCATGCAAAAATTGTTCATTATTAATTAAATTAGGAATCTCTTCTTCTTTAATATTTACAATTGAAAAACGATAATTTTCAATAATAGAACCATTCAATAGAATTGCTGACATATAGTCATCTTCAAAAAATGATTTACCTACTGAAGCGATAATCTTTTCACTTAAATTCTTATCAGATAAAATAAGATCTCTAACTTTCATAATTAAATCAATGTTATCAATCTCACCAAGAGCTCTTTCAAGCTTTTGTTCGCGATATAATTCAACACCTTCAATTAATTTCTTTAACTGATTATTTTCATTAATTAAATCATTGATATCCAAATTACCACCTCGCTATGACTTCATTATATAATATTTTAGGAAAAAAACCACTCAATAAAATGAGTGGCTTTAAGTTAAATATTTTTATTTTGTTGCTTCAATAATTTTTTCTTATTTCTAGTTGCTTCTCTTTTCATACGCTTTAGAGCCATTTTCATATTGTTATGGCACTCTTCGCAAGCATCACTAGGTTTATGATTAATAATTTTATATATTTTAATACCAAATATAGTAACAACAAACGAAACTGCTATAACTATTACAATGACTTCTAATAAAGACATATTAAGCCTCTAATGCTTTCTTATTATCAATTGATTTATTGATAAAATGAATAGCTACTACACAAAGTGCAGCTAACGCAATTACGATTAATGATGTCCACCACCAGCTACCAACTAAGTAAACAATAGTTGATACAACATATGAACATACAATCCAGAATAAGATTGTTGTTGCATATTTCTTCTTAGGAAGTTCAGCTTTAGCAGTTGCAACAGCACTTGTACAAGGAACTGTAGTCATATTAAATGTGATAAATGCGATAAGCGCAGGAATCTTTGCACCTGTTGCAAGAATCATTTGACTAGCAGCAGCTACACCTTCTTCAGAATCAATTGATGCTAGATAAATTTGTTCAAATATATCACTAGTTGCACCTTCAACATGTAAAACAGTAGGTGCTACAGCCGCAGACATTACTGCGAATGTTGCAATAACATTCTCTTTTGCAATTAAACCAGTTACAGCTGCTACTACGAATACCCAACCAGTTGAACCAAGTTGTGAACCAAATCCAAGTGGAGTCATTAATGGTTGGAATAATCTTCCAAATCCAGCTAAGATTGAATCAGCACTTGATAAATAACCAGGAGCACTAATTATTTCTTGATAACTTGCTAAACATTCATCAAAGAATAACGCATTTTGAGTTTCGTCTAAACCTTTAATAAATCCTGTAGCTTCATCAATTAAGGCATTATCATCAGTAAGAACTACTAAATCTTTCCATGCATCAGTTGCTGCAACGTCATTTAAGATACTTTGAAGATCAACTTGCTCAATGTATTGCCAACCGAATGTGAAGCTTTGTAAGAACCAGATAATGATAGTTGATGCTAAGATAATAGTGAATGCTTTCTTAACGAAATGCTTACCCTTATCCCAAACATGTAACCATAATGGTTTTAAACCAGGTCTATGATATTGAGGTAATTCCATAATAAATGGACTTACTTTTCCACGCATAACAGTATTTCTCATAAGTAATACAGCAATTACTGCAGTAACCATACCAATTAGATACATACCAAGAGAAATCAAATCAGCATTACCAATTCCAAACATTGATACTATTGCGCCAGCAATAGCTGTTAAAATTGGAAGTTTAGCTCCACATGAGAAGAAAGGAATAACACGAATAGTCGCAACACGTTCATTTTCATCAGATAATGTACGTGTATTGATCATTGCAGGAACTGAGCATCCGAATCCCATAATCATTGGCATAAAGCTACGTCCTGATAATCCAAACTTTCTAAATATTCTATCTAGAATGAATGCTACACGAGCCATATATCCGCTATCTTCTAGAATTGAGAAGAATGCGAATAACAATAATATTTGTGGTAAGAAGCTTAATACGCTAAATACACCAGAAAGACATCCATCTGCTATAAATCCAGATAACCAAGAAGGTGAATTAACAAGCCATCCTTTGACTACATCAGTAAACCAGCCTGCAACACTTTCTACAAAGCTTTGTAAAATTACACCTGGAGAATTTATACCATTTTGAGTCCAGAACAATCCTTCAAAGACTGAACCTTTCGCAAATGGTTCAATACCTTTTGACTTAAATATTCCACCAAGGAATAAGAAATTCTCACTAAATGTTAAGTGGAACATTACAAATAAGATTATGATAAAAATTGGAATACCTAAATATTTATTAGTTAATACTCTATCAGCCTTGTCAGATTTAGATAAAGTATTAGTATTATTAACTCTCAAACTCTTTTTAGTTGGAGAAAAATTCTTTGTAATATATTTATATCTTGCATCAGCTACTACTGCTTCAAGATCTGTACCAAAGATATCATCATTAAATTGAAGTTTAAATTCATCAACAACTTTTACAAGTTGAGGATGATCTGCAACTTCTAGTTCATCATTTTCAATTAATTTTAATGTGTGGAATAGTGGATGTTCAACCTCAAGTCCTTTAAAGGCTGTGTTGACATCTTTTACTAAGTGTCCAATAGCTGAATCGCTTAATACTGATGTACCAAGACGCTTATTTTGACTTGCAAGATAAGCAACATTCATTAATTCATCAATACCCTTACCATTTACAGCACTGATTAAAACTACAGGAACACCAATACGTTCACTTAAAAGTTTAGTATCAATTTCTTCACCTTGAGCCTCTAATACATCCATTAGATTCAATGCGATAACAACAGGAACGTCCATTTCTAACACTTGAGTTGTTAAATATAGATTACGTTCAAGGTTAGTAGCATCTACAATGTTAATTACACAATCAGGATGTTCATTTAAAATATAATTTCTTGAAATTACTTCTTCTGATGTGTATGGTGACAAAGAATAGATACCAGGAAGGTCAACAACATAAGCTTCTTCACTTAATTTCTTATATAAACCTTCACGCTTATCAACAGTAACACCAGGCCAGTTACCAACATGAGCTGTTGAACCAGTTAAGGCGTTAAATAATGTGGTCTTACCACAGTTAGGATTACCAACTAAGGCGAAATGTTTCATTATTTTCTACCTCCATTGTCTAACTCTACATCAACAAGGCTAGCCTCGTCTTTTCTTAAGGTTAATTCATAACCTCTTATGTTAATTTCGATAGGATCACCAAGTGGTGCTTTCTTTTTTAAGAAAACACTAGCACCAGGAGTAACACCCATGTCAAACAATCTTCTTCTGACACGACCTTCTCCTCTTACCATCTTAATGACACCGGATTGACCTATTACAAAATCAGATAATTTTTGTATCATTTTTCCCTCCGATTCTAGAATACTAGAATAACACTCGTTAGTTTTAACTAACTACTAAGTTATTATATACTAACAAATTTCATTTTACAATATAATATTTGCAAAAAGTTAAATAAAGCTAACAAAAAAGCTAATTCCTATTGTTTTAGAAATTAGCCTTTTTTATTATGAGAAATTAAATCTTAAGGTTACATATTCCTTTTCAAGCGCTGTTATTTCAAATGTGAAATCTAAAGATTCATCTGATAACTTATAATTAGTATAGAAATCTTTACCAAAGACTATTCCTAATTGATCAAATAACACACAATCCAATTTAGGATATTGATTAACATATTCAACAGTCATAAATGGTAGTGTCTCTATCGCGACTGTACCCTTATTATTGTCATACTTGAAATATGAACCAGCTAATGTGTAATTGACATGAAGTATTCTCACGCCATATTTATTAAATGATTTGTTGTAATCTAAATTATTTAATCCTTCATTATTGTAGAATTCTAGCATTATATATTCATCATATATACCATTAGTATCTGAATAATCTTTTTTAACAAGTAAACAATCCCCTGTTAAGCTTGATGAATTTATTGTTATATTGGTACTAGAATTTACAATGATTGGGTCTACCCAACCAAGTACAGCCTTAGATGCCGAATTGAAATCTCCCACATTTCTATCCATCATATCCTGTCCAAACATACGATAACTATTACCTTTTACACTATCTTTAGCACCGACATAACAATCTTGTAATCCAAGTAAATGACCAGTTTCATGAATATATGTACGTGCTACCAAGTTAGTATTAGTATCACTATTATAAATCTTATTATAGTCATCATCAGAATACATAAAATTATGAGATGCGAAAGAGAAATTGTTTAACAAATATCCTTTATAAGGATTATTCAATTCTTTATATGCTGTAATAGCCCAGAATATTCTGCTGTTGCTGTTGTAATTTACATTATACACAAACCATACTGCATCAATATAACTATCATCATTTGCATCATAATTTGAGAAATTAACATTAAGTTTTTTCATCAATTCATCTATTAATTCATAGAATCCTGATTCTGTATCATAATGCTTAGCTTTATAAGTAGCGCTAACCTTTGGTGTAATATCAAATGATAGATTTAATTTATTATAACTAGATTTTTGATAGAAAGACTTAACACTTTCAAAATCAGTATCAAATGAAGTTCCATTAAATACTTTATTTAAATTAGCTAAATAAGTATCATCAATTTCTACTCTTGTAGAATTTGAGTTGTCCACATTAGAAGAATCATCAATATCAACAGGAACAACCAATACCTTCACATTACCAATTGATGGCATCGCAAATTTTACTAAATCATTTAAAGTTTTAGTACCATAATCAGATACATGCTGATAATCACTAGATACATATAAATTATATGTAAATGTTGCAGTATTTAATGCTTTATCAGATACAGTTACAATAATATTGTAAACACCAGGCTTAGATATATCTACATTACTTAAATCTAAATTGTCTAATGTTATTTTAATATCCCCATCTACAGCATCATATGCGCTAAAGAATGTAGTTATATCAAAAGACTCATCGACAGATACATGCCGTTCAAATTCGGTTGTTGTAATGATAGGTTTTTCTTCATCCACCAAATATGAATTAATTGAAAAACTAAGATTAGCAATTCTATAAATGATACTAATTTCTGTATTGATATTTGCAGCATCAACTTGACTTGAATCAACGATAACTCTCGTATTTTCTGAATCAATTACACTCTCTAGCAATCCACTTCTTGTTTGAGATATTGTGGAAAAATCAAATAAGATATCCGCTTCATTGAATGTCTTATGCATAATTTCACCAACATAAATGTTATATGCATGATAATACAAATAATGATTTTCAGTTTCCTTAGATTTAATTAAAACTGTATATACATCCGAACCATTAATATTCTTAAAATCATTAATATTTGTTAAATCGGATTTAAATACATCATAAGTGAAATCAATTGGAATATTGAAATCTAAATCAGTTAAAGTATAATCTCTAGCTTCTCTATTTGTAAGGCTAGTTGAACCCTTCAATAAAGTTACATGAGTCTTATTAATGACAACATTATATTGACCACTAGTCTTTAAATAATAGTCATCTCCGCTAAAAGAATAGTGAACAATATATTCTCCAGCATTCTTAATCTCATTTACACGTTGACCAAGCTTTGTGTAATAAGTGTATTCTAAGCCTTCATATTTTAAGCTAGGTTCATAAGGCTTAGAGTCATAATCATACATAATATCTTGAAAAAATGAATCATTAAATTTCGCTTTATTAATAACAAGTTTAGCTCTAATTATAATATCTTTGTAATTACTAGATTTAATTAAGCAAGTAACTGTATAATCTCCAGGAATAGTTTTGGTAAAATTATCTTTTGTAACCTCGCCAGTATCACTTGTAAATGAAATATCTAAATCTTCAAACATATCTAATTTTCCAGTCACTTCAAGCGAATGAGGTTTTGCATCATAAGTAGTCTCTTTACTTAAAACATTTACAAACAATCCACCTTCAGGTTTTGATTTAGTATAAATATTAACATTTGTCAAATTATGATAATTTAATTCATGATATAATTCTATTTTTAAATTATATTGCTTACCATCAATAAGATCTACAAATGTATAAGTATCCTTATTCATTGTTTGTTCAACAGTAGATACAACATCGTCATTTAACGATAAAGTCATCTTATACTTTTCACAGCTTTTCGCGTCATCATTAAATAGAATTTTGACATCAATACTTGAATAAGTAGCACTATAAGTAATATGTCCACTTGGAGTTAATTCTTTTTTTTGATTACAGCTTCCTAAATAAGCAATAAACAGGAGGAAAAAAAGAATCAGCATTAATTTTTTTATTTTTTTCATAAGCTATTCCTTTCTTAAGGCGTAAACCTTATTAAAGTTTTCAATAGCTTCCCCTACTTCTGTTTCAATATATTTTTGAAACAATTCATTACTAGTTAAATCTTTCTCAAGATTAAATATTTTTTTATTAAAATCAATATAATATATAGTATTCCCTCTAAAGCCAATGAAGAAACAAGAACTAAACTCAACTTGTTTCTCAATACTATCTTCTTCTTTAGTATACATATTAGTATTACCTAAAGCGTCTAAATGATAATCACTTAATGTTTTTACAAATAGGCTGTGATTTGTATAATATACTTCTTTAAAATCTTTTTTTGTTGTAAAAGCGTAGAATTTAGCATAGCTAGATTCTTTTTCATCTTTCACAAAGTTAATATCCGCTTTTATAAACTTAATTCCTTCTTTTTCAAATTCAATCTTATTTAAAAAAACATGTTCAAATATAGATACAAAATTACTTTCTTTATATATAGATTCCATACCACGAGCACTTATATCAAAAGTATAAGGCTTAGCTAATGCATTTGCATAATTATTAAGTTTTTTAAATGTATGATTGATAAAAAAAACATCAAATATTGTGATTAAAATAAAAATTATAAATAGTGAAGATAATATTATTTCACTAGACACAAATTTATATTTATCAACAAATAAAATATCGAACACAAATAATACCAATAAAATTGTATCAATAAATATTGAAATCATTAATATTAGCTTAGATATTTTAAATTTCTTTATAACTTTTGTAATGTCCATATAGCCTCGTAGTAATCAACATCTCTCTAATATAATATATATCATTTTTTTTGCATTTTAACAACAATTTATATTTAGTATTTAGCATCATAAATTACTTTAAAAAAATGATTAAGTTGCCTTAGTCATTAATAAATGTAATTTGATAAATATTATCAAATTCTAGTAAAGTATTATCTATTATTAGATATTTTTCCCCAATATTTAATTTAGATACATAACCTTTTAAATATAAATATTTTCCCCCATCTTTGAGTTTATCTTTTTCAAAATAGATGATACCTACAAGTTTTGACTTATCTAATTGTTTTATCTTGTTAGATAAATCATTAGACATATCTTCAGTCAAATCAAGCTTCTTTTCTACTATTCTACCAGCTTCGTTGATTGCATCTTCATAACCTGTTAAAGCTGCAAATGGATTAAAAATAGAAGCTCTCTTTTCGATAGGCATCTTAGGATGTTTAGATATAGGTCTTTTTATATTGATAATATCACTATAATCATTCATTATGCCTTATGACCTCCTATCTCTTTATTACGAGCCAAAGTGGTACCAGCTTCATCTAAGTCTATCGCTTTAACAACCGAATTAGCTCCAAAACGTTTCTTTAAATCTAGAATCACCGATTCAACATTCTTCTCTTTTTCTTTAAATTTTTCTTTCATAGCTTCATTTTTTTGAACCTCTAAAGGATCATCAAACAAAGTTAATCTAGGAGCTCTTTTTTTATAATTTTCTTCAGGAATCGTGTGAGTAGCTACAACAAAAAGTCTACGAACAAATAAATTTTTATTACAAACTTGGCTAAATAATTTTACAACCGCTTCTTTCATCTCTTTAAAGCTATTTGTATAGTCAGTTAAGTTAATGGTAGTATGAACACCCTTAGGTATCTTTCTATCTAAGTAGTCAGTATCATATTCCCCATCATAATTGACTTGATCAATATCATACCCAATAGATAAACCTATTTGATTAGTCAACATATGTTTAGAAAGAAGCTTCTCATATAATTCATAAGTCATTTCTTTTACTACAATCAACGCTTTATCATATTCATATGGGCAATGAATAACTTGACCCACTGTCAAACTTGTAACTTCAGGTTTATACGCTTTTATATCCAAGATACCTACAGTCTCAAGTCCAAATGCGTGATCAATTAAAATTTCTGCATTAACTCCAAATTCATCAAATAATATTTCTTCATTTTCAATAGCTAATCTTGCGACATCGCCCATTGTGTAGCAGCCAAGTCGTTCAAGTCTTGATGCTATTCCTTTACCAACGCGCCAAAAATCTGTTATAGGTGTGTGCCCCCATAATGACTTTTTATAAAAATATTCATCAAGAAATGCGACACGAACACCATACTCATCTGCTTCTTTCTTTTTAGCTTCAATATCCATCGCAATTTTAGCCAAATACATATTAGTACCAATACCACCTGTAGCAGTAATTCCTGTTTCTTGATAAATATCTAATATAATTTTTCTAACAAGTTCTTCAGGGCTCATCTTATATAGCTTCATATAATTAGTTATATCCATAAAAGCTTCATCAATTGAATAAACATGAATATCTGTTGGATCTATATATTTTAAATAAATAGAATATATCTTAGTAGATACTTCAATATATTTTTTCATTTGAGGAGTAGCCGCTATATAATCAACTTCTGTATAAGGATCAGCTAAGTCGGAAGAGATATAAGATTTTTTCTTAAAAGGTTTATAATGGATATCTTTTCTTCTTTTAGCATTAATTTGTTTAACCCCCTCTATGACCTCAAAAAGTCTCGGTCTACTAGAAATTCCTAATTTTTTAAGACTTGGAGAAACTGCTAAACAAATTGTCTTTTCAGTTCTAGAAGTGTCTGCCACAACCAAATTAGTTTTAAGCGGATCAAGTCCACGATATACACATTCTACGGAAGCGTAAAATGATTTTAAATCTATGCAAATATAAATCTTATTCATAATAGCCTCCGTTTCTATTTCTATTTTAAGTTATAAAGTATTAAAAATAAACCAATATATTTTAAAGATTTAGAAAATAAATTATTTATGTTAGTATTATAAATACTATTAATTCTTTTTGTTTAAAAAAAGATGTAATCTTAATAGATTACACCCTAACTAATTGTCACTTCTTTGGAACGCATTCTTCATATTCATTGAAGAAGTATAC
>CAMNGZ010000013.1 GCA_946538835.1 uncultured Clostridium sp.
AATGATAAAGCAGGAGACTCTGTTTATATTAAAGCCGGAGAAAATGACATTTTAATTGATGCGGGTTCGCGTTCTAATTCTTCAACTACAACCCTTTCTTATATGAATAATTATGTAAAGGATAAGAAGCTTGAATATGTTATTGCGACACATGGTGATCAAGACCATATTGAAGCATTCCCAAATATTTTGAGCCAATATTCAGCAGGTATAATTATATATAATCAAAATACATTGAAAACTACACAAGCTTATAAGAATACAATTGCTGCATTCCAAAATCAAGTTAATAAAAATTCTGCAAAAATATATTATGCAGGTGATTGCTTCAACAATCAAAATGGTGCTAAAAGAACTTATCAATTAAGTGCTAAAGTTACAATGGATATAATGTATAATTATTATTACTGGAATAAATCTAGCGATGAAAATAATTATTCCGTATGTACAATGTTTACTTATGCTTCTTCAACAGGAAATAAGTATTTTATGTTAACTGGTGACCTTGAAAAAGAAGGAGAAGAAAAACTTGCAGAATATTATGATTCATCATGTCTTGAAAAGACATTGCCACATGTGGACTTATTTAAAGCCGGACATCATGGTTCTAAAACAAGTAGTAATGATGTATTATTAAATAAGATTCAACCAAAGATGTGTGTTGTATCTTGTTGTTGTGGTACTGATGAATATACAGGCGCAACTATTAACCAATTTCCAACTCAAGCGTTTATCAATCGTATCGCAAAATGGACTGATATGGTATATGTTACAAGCATCTATGGTTCTTTTAGTATTGAAAAAGCTGGTTCAAAGACAGATAAGAATGGAAAACTTGTTTCTGATAAAACTGGTGTAGAGATTGGTAAAGAATATATTCATTCGACAGGTAGAAAAGATATGAATGGTAATATTGTAGTTTCTTGTGGGGAGACTGAGGGTATTATTAAGATTGGTTTAACTGCGTCTAACAACTTAATTAAATTAAAAGATAGTGATTGGATGGCTACAAAAGTTACGATTGATGGCGTTGAACAATTTGTTCGTGAAATGCCAGAGGAATGGAAATAAGAATTAGAAAAGAAGTGAGTTAAATGGTTATTACTTTTGTAATAGATGAATATGGATTAGATACAAACGGTACAACAAACTTTTTAAGAAGATATTCTCGTGGTTTAATGTCTTTAGGACATGAAGTTAGAATTCTTTGTGGAAGGGGAGTTGGTGAAGAAAAAATATTTGAAACAGGAGAAGCACATTATCCTTTTAAAAAATTAGTTAATAGCGAAGGTATGGCTTTTGCTAAATATAATAAGAAAATTGCGATAAAAGCTTTAACTGGATCGGATATAGTACATTTTGTACTTCCTTTTAAGTTTGAAAAGAAAGTAAAAAGACTAGCAGATAAATTATCTATTCCATCTTCTGCAGATTTTCATGTGTTACCTGAAAATATGACAGAAGCAATTCATTTAACTCATTTTAAATTTTTAAATAATTATTTCTATAGAAAAT
The DNA here is from genome assembly GCA_946538835.1 of uncultured Clostridium sp. GTDB lineage: Bacteria > Bacillota_I > Bacilli_A > Acholeplasmatales > Anaeroplasmataceae > JAEELC01. The sequence goes on from CAMNGZ010000013.1 coordinate 1,516, forward strand.
TTAGAAAATTTTATAATAAATTTGATATAATTCATTGTCCTAGTGAACTTATAAAAATATGTTTAGAGAAACACAAATATAAATCAAATATTTGTGTTATTTCTAATGGTGTTTCTCCTTTCTTTAAACGTGTTAATACAAAGTTAGATAATGTTCATAGGAAAAAGATGCTGATTATGATGACTGGTCGTCTTTCTAATGAGAAGAGACAAGATTTAATTATAAATGCTGTGAAGAATAGTAAATATGAGAAAAATATACAATTAGTTTTTGCAGGCAAGGGTCCTATGGAAGAAAAATATAAGAAACTTGCTGAAGGCTTAACCAATGATGCTATTTTTAATTATTATTCAGAAGAAGAACTACGTTTCTTATTATCAAATGCTACATTATATATTCAATCTAGTGATGTAGAGACTGAGGGATTAACTTGTTTAGAAGCTATGTCTTGTAAAACATGTGTTATAATCTCTGATAGCAAACATAGTGCTACAAGCCAATATGCGTTATCTTGTTATAGCTTATTTAACCATGGTGATTTTTTGTCTCTAAGAGATAAAATTGATTATTTAATTGAAAATAGGGATGTTAGAGAAGAACTAGCTGAATTATATTTAAATTTAAGTAAAAATTATTCACTTGATGTATCTATTAATAGATTTATAAATGAAGTATTAATCAAATCTATTGAAAATAGACAACATAAGATGTAAGATAATATCAATTTATAGGTGAAATATGGACAATTTTATTTTGATTTTAGATATTATTGGCGCAATTGCATTCGCGTATAGCGGTGTTGTTGTAGCTGTTAAGCATAAAATGGATTTACTTGGTGTCATCTTATTAGGATGTATTACTGCTGTTGGCGGTGGTGTGTTTAGAGATATCATTTTGGGTAATTTTCCTGTAGCGTTATTTGCACTTCCTAATTGGGAATTAATTGCTGCTGCAAGTACTAGTTTATTATTATTTATAGTTTTCTATTTCATTAAAGATATGTCTTTTTTAGATCATAAATGGTTTAAAACGAGTGTTACAATTGCTGATGCAATTGGACTTGGCGTATTTGTTGTGATTGGCGCAAATGTAGCAATTGGCAAAAATGCAAATTGGTTTATGGTAATTTTTCTTGCAACATTAACTGCAACAGGAGGCGGTATTCTAAGAGATTTACTTGCTCTTCGTATGCCGGTAATCTTCACACGTCATATATACGCTATAGCTGCAATTCTATGTTCAATTATTTATTACGTTATGTATATAAATAATGTTAATTTATATTTAAACACTTCAATTTCATTAATATTTGTAGTGATTATTAGATATTTTGCGTTTAGATTTAAAATTAATCTTCCTGTTGTTGAATTGAATAATAAGAAAGAAAATAAAGTTAATAAATTTATTAATTAACAAATAAGTTATACATTGATTTTTTATAAATGTATAACTTATTTTTTTATCGTTTCTTTGTGCGACTTTTTCCTCAATAAAGCGCTTACAAGAATTAAAATGTAAACGCTAACAAAAAAGGAGATAAGAAGTATATGAAAAAGAAAGTAATGTTAAGTGTATTGACATTAGGTGCTGTTGCACTTGCTAGCTGTCAAACTCCAGTTGAGACAAAAAATATAGAACCTAGCGTAACAGGAGAAAATAGCCCTAGTGAATCTTTAATTGAGTCAAGCAAAGAAAATGAAAGCGTAAAGTCAAGCGAAGAAGCAAGTGAAGAATCAAGCGCAGAGTCAAGTGAAGAATCAAGCGCAGAGTCAAGCGAACAACCAAGCGAGGAATCAAGTGAGGAATCAAGCAGTGAATCTTCAAATGAAAGTGTTAAAAACATCAAAAAGTCATTTGTTGAAGGTAATATGACTGACTTCTCTAAATATGAAGGAACTGAACATTATGTCAAGGTTTCTACTGTTGATGAATTAGTTAAGGCCATTGAAGCAGCTAAAGATGATTATACAACTACTTGGGATGATGCAAGTAACACTTATTCTCAAACAATGAATAAAGAAGGAAATGTATCAGTTATTGAAATCACTCAAGATATTAATCTTGGTTATAACAAATTATCAAGTGAATCTAAAGCTTCTTCTGTAACAGAAGATTATTGCCGTAAGCAAACTCGTCAATTAAAAGGCGGTTATTCTCAAAGTGAGATGTTAAAAGAAAATGGTATCACTTTAGTTAAAATCGAAAGAACAAATGGCTTAAAGATTTATTCTAAGAACGGTTCTAAATTAACTCACGGTGGTTTCCAAGTATCAATGTCTAGTGATATTGAATTTGCAAACTTAGAAATGGATGAAATGTGGCAATGGGAAGATGCAAATACAACTACACCATCATTTAAAGTTGGTGATTATGACGTATTTGGTTGGGCATATTTCAAGATTTCATTCTCAAATAATATCTTTATTCACAATTGTTCATTTGGTAAATCTTATGATGGTCAAATTGATATTTCAGATTCAGGTTATTGGACAAGCAAGGGTGTAGCAGAATTACGTGCACCATATGGTGAAGATAGAGTTTCTAACATTACAATCCAAGATTGTGATTTTAGAGCAGGTTCTGATGATCCTAATGGATATATTGCAAAGATGATGGCTGAAATAGAAGAAGATTATCAAGCTAATTTAGCTGATTTAACAAAGTGTAAATATCAATATTATGCAACTCTTCGTAGCCATTATAATTTAACAGCAGAACAAATAGTTAAAGCAATCGCATTGAATCAAAAGAAAGGATTCTTATGTGGTGATAACTCAACTGTAAAAGATTATAATTATTATGCAAAGATTAATTTTGATAGATGTCGTTTCACAAATGTAGAAGATAGATTACCAAAAGTTCGTGGTGGTTTTGTATACATGTCTAACTGTATTTATGATTCAACTACATATTATGCTGCTCGTCAAATTCTTGCAACAAGTGATGCTAAAAATATTAAGAATTACAATAACAAATATAAGTGTTCTGACACAAGCCAAGGTATCGTTGGTAGCTTTGAAGCTGACATTGTAGCTGAAAATTGTGTATTTATTGGTATTAAAGAATTAATTAAAAATAATGAAACATATAAGGATGAGTATGCTCAATATACTGATAAGCAAAAGACAGGCGGATTTATGCTAATCAATTGCTTATATGACGAAGATGTTACAGGTAATTATACTAAATTAGACACTATAGAAAATCCTGAATGCATTCAAGGTATTAACTTAATATCTGTAGAAGAGTTTAATTGGCATAATGCTGAAAATGAAAGAGATATTCAACCAGACACATTAGATGTTAATTCATTAGCTAATCTATTAACTAATTGTGGTGTATCTAAATAAAATTATTAATAGAACTAGGTTTTCTAGTTCTATTTTTTTACATTAATTTGTGATAAAATAATTTTGTTATTAAAGGAGATTTTTTATGAAAGATTGTAATTGTGCATATTGCATGAAAGATGAAAATCCAAGTTTATACGAAAAATTCGGTTATTTTTGCGTAGAACTTCCAACATCTAATGTTTATATTTTTAAGGAACAAAGCCATCCAGGTCGTACTATTGTAGCATATAAGGACCATGTTTCAGAGATGGTTGATATAACTGATGAAGAACGTAATGCATTCTTTGCTGATGTTAATCTAGTAGCTAAGGCTATGCATAAGGTTTGGAATCCTGAAAAGATTAATTATGGTATGTATGGTGATACAGGTAAACATTTACATGTACATCTATGCCCTAAATATAAGGATCAATATGAATGGGGTGGAGTATTCTTAATGAATCCACATCTTCATGATTTGACTGATGAAGAATGCAAGCCACTAGCAGAAAAGTTAAAAGCTGCTATTCTTGAATTATCTAAGTAATATAATAACTAGTAATTAGATTTGTTTTCTAATTACTAGTTTTTTTGTTTAATAATAAAACATATTTATTATTCAAATTGTTTACAATAAAGTTTCGTAATAGTGGCTAATTTAGCGGTTTAAGGCCATTTTTTAAAGCATGGGTCTTTAAAAAATGTTTGAGGTATGATAATATATATATAGCGTAGTTTCTATTTTTTTATAACTGAAATAACTGAATACAGAAAGGAGTTTAATCCATCCCTTTATATTTGATGGATTGATTTATTATGAGTAAAATTAATTTCGTTTCTCTTGGCGGCTGCCAAGAATGTGGTAAAAACTTATATATTGTAGAAGTAGATACTAAGATTTTTGTGTTAGACTGTGGTATAAAATATCCTACAAGTGAATTATATGGTGTTGACTATATTTCTCCAGACTTAACTTATCTTGAACAAAGAAAGAAAGACATTGTTGGTTTATTCTTAACACATGGTCATGAAGAAGCTATGGGTGCTGTGACTGATTTTGTAACTAAGTTCCCTGATGTCAAGATTTTTGCATCTCATTTCACTTTAGCTTTAGTCCAAGACTTATTAAAGTCAAAAGGATTTGACAATTCAAAATTACATTTTGTTGAAGTAAACTCAAAGACAATTTATAAAATTTCGAATACAAATAATGTCAGTGTTACATTCTTGAATACTGCTCACAATATTTATGATTCATATGGTATTATCATTCATACTCAAGACGGAGCTATTGTGTATACATCAAACTTCACATTTGACCAAAATCAACATCAAGCTGATTATTTGTCAATGTTTAGTGCACTTGTTCGTGCAAGTAGAGAAGGAGTTCTTGCATTGCTTCCTGAAGCTCAAGGTTCTTTATACGAAGGATCTCGTGGAACAATTTTAGAGTTCAAACAAAGAATTGAAAATATTTTTGTAAAATCAAATGGTAGATTAATCTTCTCGTTATTCTCTAATGATTTACAACGTATTCAACAAATTATTGATATTGCAAATTCATTCAATAGAAATATTGCAATCTTAGGAAGAAAGACTCAAAGAACTATCGATGTTGGTATCAACATGGGATATTTAAGAGTTCCTGAAGATAGATTGGTTAATTTAAAATTCTTAGATGATAACAACAAAAATGATGATGCTAACCTTGTTGTACTTGTAACAGGTGAAAGACATGAACCTTATTACATGCTACAAAGAATGGCTAACAAACGTGATAGATTAATTAATATCAACGATCGTGATAATATTGTCATTTTAACTAATCCATATCCAGGTACTGAAAAGATGGCCGCTCGTACACTTGATATGATATATAGAGTATGTACAAATGTAACAACATTTACACAAGACTTATTACCAGAATCACATGCAAATAGAGAAGAATTAAAGATGATGATTAATCTTCTTCATCCAAAATATATTCTTCCAGTTCAAGGTGAATATAGACACCAATATGCATGTATTCAAATTGCTAACTGCGTTGGATTTGATACAGTTAACAATTTAATCATTCCTGATAATGGTGATTTATATAATTTTACAGATGGAGTATTAACTGGTGTCAAGGGTAGTGTTCCTGTTGGTGAAATTATGAATGATGGTGATGTAGCAGGAGACGTTGGTCAAGTTGTTATGCGTGATAGAGAATTACTTGGTGAATCTGGTGTAATTCTTTTATATTCTAATATTAACCCAAGAACTAAGAAAGTGATTACTCCACTTCAAATCGTATGCAAGGGATTCGCATATATTACTGAACATCCTGAATTTAATGAAAAGATTACTAAAGCTTTTGAAACTGTTTGTGAAAAATATTTACAACAAGCTCGTATTGATTGGTCAGAATTTAAGTCAGATATTAGAAATGCGGTTTCTCGTATGGTATATAAAGAAGCTAATGCTAGTCCGATTATTATTCCTGTATTAATTTCAACTGACCCTTCACATTTATTAAAGCCAGTAATTAATATGGACCAAACTAAGAAAGCTGCTTCTAAAAAAGTGGCACTAAAGTCTGAAAAAAAAGTAGTTAAAAAAGATTCTAAAAAAGAACCAAAAGAGTCAACTACTCCAAAGACTAAAGAAGTAAAAAAGACTGTTAAAAAGGTCGTTAAGAAAGAAGAAAAAACTTCAGAAAAGCCAAAGGCAGTTAAGAAAACAGTTAGAAAAGTAGTTAAAAAAGATTCTCCTACGACTACTTTGAAATAAAAATAAAAAAGAGGAATTTTATCTAGTCTAATTAAATGATTAGTTATTAATTCCCCTTTTTTATTTATTTTTTAAGTATTTTTTTAGCGTATTCTAGATATTCCTTAATAGCTCTTTCATATTTACCTGTTTCTTTTGGCTCGTAATAAGAATGATCTCTAATTTCTTTTGGCATGTATTCTTGATATACAATATCATTTGGATAATCATGAGGATATTTGTATAGTTTTGAATTTCCTTTAATTTCTCTATTTAAAATGTTGTTAGGAATAGAAAAATCCGGATATTTTTCTATGTCGTCTAACGCTTTATCAATTGAAGCTTCTGCTGTATTTGATTTTGGGCTTAATGCGAGTAGAATTACGGCAAAAGATAAAGGAATTCTGGCTTCAGGAAGTCCTAGTAATAATGCACTGTCACAAGCTTTAGTAACCATGACACTAGCTTGTGGATTTGCTAAGCCAATATCTTCATAAGAAATTACAGTTAATCTTCTTATAATGATGTTTAAATCTTCAAGTTTAATAAGTCTAGCTAGGTATAATAAAGCGGCATCAACATCACTACCTCTGATTGATTTTTGTAAAGCTGAAAGTAAATCATAGTAGTAGATGTCTTTACTATCTAGCTTTAAAGCTTTCATGCCAATAGCTTGTTCGGCTTCTTCAATTGTTATTTTTCCGCTAAGTAATGATAGGCTTTCTAGCATATTAATAGCGCTTCTTATTTCTCCGCCAGATTTTGAAGCTATAAATTCTAAAATTTCGTCAGATATTGTAACATCTTTAAATATTGAATCATTTAACGCTCTTTTAAGTAATTCTACAATGTCACTAGATGTTGCTTGCTTAAGTTGATAAATATGACATCTTGATCTAATCGCAGGATTAATTGAAATATATGGGTTACTTGTGGTAAGTCCGACAATTGTAATTGAACCATTTTCAAGGAATGGTAATAAAAAATCTTGAGTATCCTTTTTCATACGATGAATTTCGTCAATAATTACAATTGCGTTATGATAGAATTTGACACTATCAGCGATATCTTGAAGTACTTTTTTATTGTCAGTAGAGGCGTTAAAGCTAAATGTGTCAATTGAATATTTATCTTTAATAATCTTAGCGATTGTTGTTTTCCCGCATCCGGGAGGACCGAATAAAATTATAGACATCAATTTGTTTTGATCTACCATTTTTCTAATTATTCCGTTAGGTCCGATTAAATCTTTTTGACCTACAATTTCATCAAATGTAGTAGGGCGTAATCTATGTGCTAAAGGTTCCATTTTAAACCTCCTTGTTTTTTCTAATTTCATTATATCAAAAATAACAAATTTATAGTAAAATAAATAGTCGCATAATTTAATTATAGTTTAAAATATATAATATTTTATGGTATAATAATAAAGCGTGAAGCGAGGTTTTTTGTATGGAATTAAAAGATTATGTTGCAACTATTGAAGATTTCCCTAAGAAAGGAATAATGTTTAGAGACGTTACTCCAATGGTACGTGATGGAAAAGCATTTGCTTATTCAATTGGAAAATTAGCTGAATTTGCTAAAGAAGTTGGTGCTAATGTTATCATCGGACCAGAAGCTAGAGGATTTATTTTTGGTTGTGCTTTAGCTAATAAATTAGGTCTTGGTTTTGCCCCTGTAAGAAAACCTGGTAAATTACCAAGAGAAACAATTAGTGCTACATATGCACTTGAGTATGGTACTGATACTCTTGCAATCCATAAGGATGCTTTAAAGAAGGGTGACAAGGTATTAATTGTTGATGACCTTCTTGCTACTGGTGGTACCGCTCATGCATGTGAAGAATTAGTTAAGATGCTTGGAGCTGAAACTGTAGGCTTTGCAGCTGTTATTGAATTACCTGCTCTTGGTGGTAGAGATAAACTTGAATGCCCTGTTTATACATTACTATCATATGATGGTGAATAAATTTTAAAGAAAAGAAAAGGAGGTGGATATAATGGAAAATAAACTTTCAAATATTAGTTTTGATAGATTACTTAGCCATGTAACTACTTATATTCATAAAGAAAGTGATTTGAATTTAATAAGAAAGGCTTTTGATTATGCTAGTGCCAAGCATAGTGCTCAATTTAGAAAGTCAGGAGAGCCATATATTATCCACCCATTAGAGGTTGCTATTATTCTTGCTGACCTTCATGTAGGTCCTGATGCTCTTTGTGCAGGATTATTACATGATGTAGTAGAAGATACAGATACAACTCTAGAAGATATTACAAATGAGTTTAATGCGGATATTGCATCAATTGTTGATGGTGTTACTAAAATTTCTAAGCTTAAGTTTTCATCTTTAGAAAAAGCTCAAGTTTCAAACCATCAAAAGATGCTTTTTGCGATGGCACGTGATATTCGTATTATCCTTGTTAAATTAGCTGATAGATTACACAATATGAGAACTCTTGATTCGATGATACCTGAGAAACAAGTTCGTATTGCTAAAGAAACATTAGAGATTTATGCTCCAATTGCTGACAAACTTGGTATTTTCCATATTAAGTCTGAGCTTGAAGACAGATCACTTCGTTATCTTGATAACGAAATGTATACTAAGATTACTAATCTTGTACATCATAAAGAAAATGAAAAAGATGGTATTATTGAACAATTAATTCATCAAGTAAGTTCATTGCTTGATGGAGCTAAAATTCAATATTCTATTAAAGGACGTATGAAAAATACTTATTCCATTTATAAAAAGATGGTTAATAAGAAAAAAGATTTTGAAGATATTTATGATGTTTACGCGATTAGAGTAATTGTTGATAAAGTTGAGACTTGTTACCAAGTTCTTGGTGTTGTCCATGCTCACTTTACTCCAATTCCTAACCGCTTTAAAGATTATATTGCAGTTCCTAAGTCAAACATGTACCAATCATTACATACAACTGTAATTGGTCCTAATGGTCAAACATTTGAAGTTCAAATTAGAACAAAAGAAATGGATGAAATTGCTGAATATGGTGTTGCAGCGCACTGGGCTTATAAAGAATCAGTTACTTATTCTAAGGAAAAAGAACAATATGAAATAGCTCAAAAGCTTAAATGGTATAGTGATCTTGTTCGTATGACTAGTGAAGAAGCTCCTAATGTATCTGCTGAAGATTATGTTGATACAATCAAAAATGAGATTCTTGATACTAATGTCTATGTATATACTCCAACTGGTGATGTAATCGATTTACCACAAGGTTCAACACCTGTTGACTTTGCATATAAGATTCATACTAACTTGGGTAATAAGATGGTTGGTGCTATTGTTAATAATAAGATTGTGCCACTTACTTATGTTTTGAATACTGGCGATATTATTTCAATTAAGACATCTAACAATTCATTTGGTCCATCTGAAGACTGGATGAATATTGCTAAAACAAGTCATGCTAAGCATAAGATTCGTGCGTTCTTAAATAATCAAAATAGAGATATTATTATTGAGCGTGGTAAAAATTATTTAAATCAAGAATTAAGCCAAAATAAGATTACTTACACATTTGATGATAAATTTGTTCAAGATAATTTTACCAAAAATAATATATCAACAGTTGAAGATATGTATCTTGAAATTGGTAAAGGCATTTTATCTAGTAAAACTGTTGTAGCCAAAATTAACAGTACTGAAACTGGTAAGTTTGACGAAGAAAAGTTGCAAAAATCTATCGATAAAAATAACCGTAAGCTTGTTACTACAAGTGAAACTGGTGTAGTTGTAGAAGGATTAACTAATCCTAAGATTCGTCTTGGTAACTGCTGTCTTCCTATTCCTGGTGATAAGATTATTGGATTTATCACTAAAGGAAACGGTATTGTAGTTCATAATTGCAATTGCCAAAATTTGGCAAGCCTTGAAAAGGAAAGAAGAATTGAACTTGAATGGGCTAGTGAAATTAAGAGAAAATATCCTACTGGTATTAAGATTTTAGGTAAAACTAGAACTGGTTTACTTATGGATATAATGAACGCATTATCAAGTTTTAACATAGGTGTTTCAGATTTAAATGTTAAAAATGATTTAAACTTAGAATCAGTAATTAAGATTAAGGTATTAGTTAATAATCTAGATGAACTTCAAACTTTAATTGTAAATTTAAAGAAAATTGAAGGAATTTATAATATTGAGCGTGTATTATCATGAGAGTAGTTGTTCAAGTAAGTAAAAATGCTAGTTGTGAAGTCGATGGTAAGATAACTGGTCATATTAATTATGGCTTTATGTTACTTGTTGGATTCACCAATGGCGATACTATAGAAACAGTTAAAAAGTTAGCTCATAAGGTTCAAGGACTTCGTGTTTTCCCTGATAGCGAAGGTAAGATGAACTTATCATTAGATAAAGTGGGGGGAGAAATTTTGTCAATTTCTCAATTCACTTTATATGCAGATGCGTCACATGGATTCAGACCAGGATTTGTTGATGCTATGCGTGGCGAAGAAGCTATTAATTTATATAATGAATTTAATAATTGTTTGAGACAATATAATTTAAATGTATATGAAGGAGTATTTGGTGCTGATATGCATATTAGTTTTACTAATATGGGACCAACAACCATTATTCTTGATTCTAAAGACATGTAGAGGTTGAATATGAAAATATATATGATTTCACTTGGTTGTTCAAAAAACCAAGTAGATAGCGAAATGATGCTTGGTTTTTTAAAAAATCATGGTAACCAAGTAGTGGCAACTCCTGAAGAAGCTGATTTATTAATGGTTAACACTTGCGCGTTCATCCAAAGCGCTCGTGAAGAAGCGATTAATACAATTCTTGAGCTTGCAAAATTTAAGACAGGTAATAAGAAATTAGTAGTTTTAGGATGCTTATCACAAAGATATAAAGAAGAATTAATTAAAGAACTTCCTGAAGTTGATTACTTTATGAAGATTGATGAATATAAGAATGTAGCAGAAGTATTAAATGGATTACTACATACATCTTATAAAGAGAGTGACACATTATCATTTATTGAACGTGTCACTGATGAACCAGATTATATGACATATGTCAGAATTTCAGATGGTTGCTTAAACCGTTGTGCATTCTGTGCAATTCCTTTAATTCGTGGTCGCTTAAAATCTAGAACTATTGAAGATATTAAGCAAGAAGTTGAACTTGGTGTTAAGCGTGGTGTTTATGAATTCAATATTATTTCACAAGACACTACTCGTTATGGTTTTGATTTATATAAGAAGAACGCTTTAGTTGATTTATTAAGCGAACTTGTGAAAATTGAAGGAAAGTTTAAACTTCGCCTATTCTATCTTTATCCTGAAATTGTAACTGATGAATTAATCAGTTTTATTCGTGATCATAAAGACAAGGTTATGCCATACTTTGATATTCCTCTTCAACACTCTGAAGACCATGTGTTAAAGGCTATGAGAAGAAGAGGAGATAGAGCTTATTTAATTAATTTAATTGATAAGATTCGTCGTGAAATCCCTGAAGCTATCTTCAGAACTACAATGTTAGTAGGATTCCCTGGAGAAACTGAAGAAGATGTTGATAACTTAATAAAGTTCATGCAAACTACTAAGTTTGACCGTTTAGGTACATTCACATATTCACCTGAAGAAGGTACTGAAGGAGCTAAGTTAGAACAAATTCCTGAAGCAGTTAAAAATGATAGATATAACCGTGTTATGAAGGCTCAATTCTATATTTCTCTTGAAAAAAACAGAGAAAAAATTGGTCGTGATTTTGATGTTTTAATCGAATCTTATGATGAAGAAAACTTTATGTATAGAGGTAGAAGCTACGGTTTTGCGCCTGATGATATTGATGGTTGCATCTACGTTGCTGCTCATGAAGAATTAAAGCCAGGTCAAGTTGTTTCTGTTCGTATTAAAGATGCAGATAGCTATTCTTTAACAGGTGAACAAAATGACTAATAAACAAGTTAATGTTATCTTATTCCAACCTGAAATTCCTCAAAACACAGGTAATATCATGCGTACTTGTGTCGGATTTAATGTTAAATTACATTTGATTCGTCCTTATGGATTTAAACTAGATGATGCTCATTTAAAAAGAGCACATCTAGATTATTTTGATGCTCTTGAATATGAAGAATATGATAATTATGAAGAATTTTTAGAAAAAAATAATCACCCAGAGGTTTATTATTTAACTCGTTATGGTCACAAATCTCCTGATCAGTTAGATTATTCAAGTTATGTTGAAGATCCTTCAAAGAAAATTTATTTTATGTTTGGTAGAGAATCTACAGGTATCCCATATGATATTCTATCTAGTGATTTAGAGCACTGTTTTAGAATTCCTACAACTGATGATATTCGTAGTTTAAATTTATCGAATTGTGTGGCAATGATTTTGTTCTATTGTCAAACAAAGTTAAGTTATAGGGGATTAATTAAGCATGAACCTGAAAAATTTAAAGGTGAATTTTTCTTAGATAATTATAAAGAAAACAAAAATAAGTAGAGGTGATTTATATGTCATATGACATTAAAACTCTTGAACTTGATAAAGTATTAAAAAGCGTAACTAATTACGCTTTTTTAGCAAGTACAAAGGAAAGAATTCTTAATTTAACACCAAATAATGATATTGGTTCATTGAATCAAGAATTAGATAGTGTCAAAGAAGGTATTGATATAATTTATAAGCTTGGTAATTTACCACTTGATTATTTAAAAGATTCTACTGAAGCTTTAAAGAAGAGTCGTGTTGGTAGTGTATTATCTGGTGAAGAATTATATAACATTTCATATTTAGTTACTAAATGTGAAGTTGTAGCTAAATATATTAAAGATGCATCTAACCTTGGTATTGATACAACAAATGTTAAAGCTTATGTTTCAAATTTTTCTGACAATAAAAAATTAGCAAAAGAAATCGAAAATGCTATTTCTGAGGATTATGAAGTTAAAGATAGTGCTTCAATGACATTATTTAAGATTCGTAAGAGAATTCAAATGGAAGAGAATCATTTGAGAAGTTATATGAATAGTTTATTATTATCACGTGCTTCAAGTTTAACTGAACCTATGATTGTATTACGTGATAATCGTATGTGTTTACCTGTTAAAGCTGATAGCAAAAATAGTTTCAAAGGTACTATTCATGACAAGTCTTCAAGTGGTACTACTTTCTTTATCGAACCAGAAGAAGCTAGTCAAATTTATAATCAAATTGAAGAATATAGAGCTGATGAGCGTAAAGAGGTAGAGAATGTATTAAAAGGTTTGTCTCTTCTTGTTGAATCTCATGCTGATGAACTTTTATCTGATTTAGGCAATCTAAAAGAATTAGATTTTATTTTTGCGAAAGCTCGTTATTCAAAAGAAAATGAATATACAAGACCATTAATCAATGATGATAGATATTATAATCTAATTGAAGCTGCTCATCCATTAATTAGTAAAGATGTTGTAGTAAAAAATACTATTGAACTTGGTAATAAATATTCTACAATCATCATTACAGGACCTAACACTGGTGGTAAGACTGTTGTGCTAAAGCTTGTAGGTTTAGTTACTTTAATGGCTTTATGTGGTATTTTTATTCCATGTCGTGATGGTTCAAGTATAGCTATTACACACAATGTTATGGCTGATATTGGTGACGAACAATCAATTGAACAAAACTTATCTACATTCTCAAGTCATATGACTCGTATTTCTAAAATCTTTAAAGAAATTGATGAAAAGTCATTAATTTTATTAGATGAAGTTGGTAGTGGTACTGACCCTAAAGAAGGTGCTTCTTTAGCAATTTCTATTATTGATAAATTAACTAATTTAAATGCACGTGTCATTACTACAACTCACTATGGTGATTTAAAAGTTTATGCTTACAACAATAAAAATATTGTCAATGCATCAGTTGAATTTAATCAAGATACATTAGCACCAACTTATAAATTATCTATTGGTGTTCCTGGTGCATCAAATGCTATTTCAATTAGCCGTCGTTTAGGTCTTCCAGATGATATTCTTGATAATGCTAAAAAACTTGTTGAGGGTAATACAACTGAATCAGGTAAGATTATCCAAAAGATTGATGAAGAAAATCAAAATGTCATTAAACTTCGTGAATCTTATGAAGCTAAGATTAAAGAACTTGAAAATAAACAAAAAAAGCTTGATGAAGAATTAGCTGATTATAATAAAAATAGAGAACTTATGTTATATAAGGCTCATCTTGAAGCTAATCAAATTATTAATGACGCTAAAAAGAAATCAAGTGAATTACTTGAAAAATTAAATCAAATTAAAGATCAAAAAAATATTCAAGATAAGGATCTTGCTGATGTTAAATTTGAAGCTAAGAATATTGCAGCTAAGAAACCAGAAAATCATGACCAACATGAATTTGTTGTTGGTGAACTATGTCATGTTATAAATTATGGCAAGGTTGGTCAAATTCTTGAGATTAAAAAAGGTAAATATGTTGTTCAAGTCGGACAATTTAAGATGACTTTTAACCGTGATGAAATTCAATTTGATAAGTCTTTGAAGAAGCAAGAAGAGATTAAGCCAAAGAGAAAACCAACTGTTTCTCTTGAAACTCAACAAGCACCTATGCGTCTTGATTTGAGAGGAGAGCGTTATGTTGATGTTGCTACTCAAGTAGATTTATTTATAGATAGAGCTATTCTTGCTCGTTATCATACTGTATATATCATTCATGGTTTTGGTACTGGTGCTGTTAGAAAAGCTGTTTATGAAGCCTTAAAGCTAAATAAAAATGTCAAAGAGACACGTTTTGGTGGCGAAGGTGAAGGATTAAATGGTTGTACAGTTGTAACATTGAAGTAATATGAAAGTAGCTATTGTTTTATTTGATGTAAATCTAAAAGAATTTGATCTAAGTGATTCATATATTATTACTTGTGACAGGGGAACTCTTAATGCGATAAATAGTGGTATAAAACCAGATTTAGCCATCGGAGATTTTGATAGTATTGATAAAGCTGAATTTGAATTAGTAAGAAAAAATTCTAAAGCACTTATTCAACTAAACCCTATAAAAGATAAAACGGATGTTGAAGAAGCTTTTATTAAAGCTTTAGAAATGACTGAAGATATTACTATTTATGGTGGTATTCAAGGTAAAAGAATTGAACATTTTTTGTCAATTATTTCTTTATTCAATAAAGATATGAAGCTTCGTATTGTTGATAACAATTCTTTAATTTTTAAAATTGATAATAAATTTCAATTTAAAAAAGAGGATTATTCAAAATATAAATTTGTCTCATTCTTTTTAGATAAAGAAGGAGATATTACATTAGATGGTTTCTATTATGATTTATCAAATAAGCACATAGATAAATCATATTCTAGTTTACTTGTATCTAATAGAATGGTTAAAGATAATTTGATAATTGATATTAATGTTCCAACATTAGTTATTATGTCTAAACTAGATAATAAGAATAATCTTGAATAAATTAATAATTGTGATACAATTTTATTTGTAAGGAAACAACGGGGAGCCAAATTGATGGCTGAGAGGATGAAGTATCATCGACCCGCTAACCTGATCTAGGTAATGCTAGCGTAGGTATATGTTTTATTTATTCTTTTTTGTAATAAAAAAATACATTCTTCTAGCATTGCTGGAAGAATTTTTTTGTTATTAAAAGGAGTGTATTATGAACAAAAAAAATACTAAATTACAAACTGTAGTTGAAGTAGCAATCTTTGCAGCAATAGCAGTAGTTCTTGATATGATCCAAGGCGGATTGTTCAAGGGCGTATTTACTAGTGGTGGTTCTATTGGTATTGCCATGGTTCCAATTCTAGTTATTTCTTTCCGTAGAGGTTTAGGCTGGGGACTTCTATGTGGTTTAATAGTTTCAGTTTTACAAATGTTATCTGGTTTATATATTGTCCAAGCTAAGGATTTACCTGATAATTTAAAGACTTTTGGACCATTTTTACAGGTAATGCTTGATTATATTCTTGCATACACATTAGTCGGTTTTGCTGGTTGCTTCAGCAAGTTATATAAAAAAAGTAATAAAAAAGGTCTTAAAATTTGCTATATTGTTTTAGGTACAACACTTGGTGGAATATTAAAATATTTTTCTCATGTTATAGCAGGAATTTTATTCTGGCTAGGTGATGGTAGTAATTCATTTTTAGGTCATGCTGATAATACTCATTTATATTCTTGGGTATATAATGGTTTATATTGTATTCCAAATATTGTTATTTGTGCAATTGTTATGGTAATATTTGCATGCGTTTATGAAGTGATTTTAAATCCTGAAATGAGAACTATTAAAGATGAAGATTTATATCAAGTTGAGGGTGAGACTAATGGGAAAGAAAATATTTAATTTAGTTATAACTAGTATTACAGTTGTTTTAATTCTTGCGGTTGTAATTGCAGATTTTGTTAAAGGTGTTGATGCTGGATATAATGATTCACACAATATTTATTTTAATGAAGAATATTTATTTTTCTTATATGGAGCCATTGCATTATTTACTGGGGCTTTAATTGATTTAATTTATTATCATAAATATTTAAAATCAAGTGAAACTGTAAAAGGTATTGCACCATTTGTTGCAGTAGCATTTGTAATGAGTTATTTTACTAAACAATTCTTTAAGACACTTAATAAAGGAAAAGGATTTAATGACTTATATTTTATCTTAACTATTGTTTTAGTTTCTTTAACTATTTATTTTGCGATTGATGCCTTTAAATGTTTACATAAATATTTGACTAAAAAGAATAATTAATCTAATAAGAGTGCTTGACTTTGTTCGAGCCTCTTTTTTATTCAAAATTCTTTTCGTCGTAGATATTCAAAGATATATTATTTATTATAATTAGAAGAAATTATGATATAATTTTTTTGAGGTGCATTTTATGGACGGTTTTTTAGTAGTAGATAAGGAAAAAGGATATACATCATTTGATGTATGTAATAAGATTAAGCATAAATTTTATAATTCTCATGTCGGACATACTGGAACTCTTGATCCTAATGCGACTGGTGTTCTTGTAGTAGCAGTTGGAAAAGCTTGTAAGACATTAAATTTGATGGAAGAAAAAGATAAAGAATATCTTTGCGAAATTGAATTTGGAAAATCTTATGATACAATTGATCCTACGGGTAAACTCTTAAGTCAGTCTGATAAAGTAGTTACTATAGATGATATTCAAAAAGCTATTGATGTTTTAAAATTAGAGACTAAGCAATTGCCTCCTAAGTTTAGCGCATTAAAGGTAAATGGTAAAAGAGCTTATGATTTAGCTCGTAAAGGAAAAGAATTTGAACTTGAAAAAAGAGATATTAATATTTTTGACATAAGTATTGCTAGTGATTTAGTTAAAAAAGAAGATTGTTATTACATTTCTATTAGACTTAAAGTATCTAAAGGATTTTATGTTAGAAGTTTTGTACGTGATTTGGCAGAATATTTATTAGTAGATGCTAATATGTATAATTTACGTCGTCTTTCAAGTGGCGTTTTTGACATATCAAAAGCGCATAAGATTGATGAAATCAATGAATCTGATTTTATTAGTATTAATGAAGCATTTTCTTATCTTCCTCGTGTTGAATTTAGACCATATCTTTTAAAGATGATTCAAAATGGAATGATGTTAGATGAGCGTAATGTTAAAATTGATACTCCGTTTGTGGCAGTTATTGATTCAAAAGAGATTGCATTATACAATATTACTAAAGACAAATATAAATATAAATTTGAGGCATTATTATAATGAGAACTATTTATATAAATAGATTAGATGAAATTTTTAACAAAGAATCTCTAACTATTATGCTTGGTAATTTTGATGGTCTTCATAGAGGTCATCAAGAACTTTTAAAAGAAGTGATGAAATATAAAACATATCATGCACTTTTAACTTTTGATCCTCATCCTTTAAAATTACTTAAAGACCCTAATTTTAAAGTTCTTGATACTATCAAAGATAAAGAAGATGAATTGGCTACTAAACTAGATTATTTAGTTGTGCTTAAAACTAGTAAAAAAATACTTCACGAGTCTAAAGAATCATTTATTAAGTTTTTAAAAAATAATAATGTTAAGAATGTAATTTGTGGTTCTGATTTTACGTTTGGAAATAATAAAGAAGGTAGTGTTGCTGATTTAAATGAATTTAATTTAGATATTGTGCCTGATTTTACATTATATAATAAGAGGGTTTCATCTACTTTAATCAGACAATATTTAAAGGACGGTAATATTAGAAGAGCTAATCATTTGTTAGGTAGACCTTATAAAATTAGAGGCTGTGTATCTCATGGTAATGAAATTGGTAGAACAATTGGATTTAGAACTGCTAATATTGAAGCTAATGAATACTTGTTTCCAAAAAGTGGTGTTTATTTTGGAAAAATAAAAATTGATTCTAAATTCTATTTTGGAATGATTAATATTGGAACCAATCCAACATTCAATAAAGTTAAAGAACGACTTGAGGTTAATATTTTTGATTTTGATGCTAATATTTATGATAAGAATATAGAAGTATATTTTTTAGCATTTATTAGAGATGAGAAGAAGTTTAATTCAAAAGAAGAATTGATTTTAGAACTAAAAAAGAACAAAGAAGAATGTATTCGTTTGTCAAAATTAATGTAAATTTATGTTGAAATAAGTTTATAGTTATGTTATTATAATTAGGACGTAAACTTAGTATGTAGGACATTCCTCGTTCTTGTACCAGGTTTGACGCATATAAAATTAACTATAGGAGGAATTTATTATGTTATCAGTTAATGAAAAGAAAGAAATCGTTGCAAAGTTCGGTAAGGATGCAAAGGACACTGGTTCTGTTCAAGTTCAAGTTGCTATTTTAACAGCTGAAATCGCTCAATTAAATGAACACAACAAGAAGAACATCCATGACTTCTCAGCTAAGAGAAGCTTAGTTGCTAAGGTTGCTCAAAGAAGAAGCTTATTAGCTTACTTAAAGAGAACAGACTTAGAAGCATTTGCTAAGTTAACTTCTGAACTAGGATTACGTTAATATTCTAGAATATATAGAAAGGCCTTTTAGTAGGTCTTTCTATTTTTTTATGCTATAATTTTCTTGAAAAGAGGGATTCTTATGGAATTAAGAGAGAAGAAAATTATTAAAACGAGTCTTATTGGGATTTTAGTTAATATATTACTTGTTGCATTTAAAGCTTTTGTCGGTGTTTTGGCTAAATCTACAGCTGTCATTATGGACGCAATAAACAACTTTGCTGATGCATTGTCTAGCTTGGTTACAATTGTTGGTACTAAATTAGCACATAAGAAACCTGACAAGAAGCATCCTTATGGCTATGGTAATTTGGAACATTTGACAAGTATCGTTGTGGCTGTAATAGTACTTGTTGCAGGTATTAGTGCTTCAGTTGAATCATTTAATAAAATTATTCACCCTGAAGAAACTGATTATAAGTGGTATTCATTTGTGATTATTGTTGGTGCTATAATTGGCAAGCTTCTACTGGGCTTATATACTAGACATCAAGGTAAGAAATATAATAGTGACGCTTTAAAAGCTTCTGGTACAGATGCGTTCCTAGATTCGCTTGTATCTATTTCAACTTTAATTGGTGCTATTTTAATGATTTCATTTCATTGGAATGTTGAAGGATATCTTGGTATTTTAATTGCTTGCTTAATTGTTAAATCAGGTGTAGAAATTTTAATTGATTCTATTGGCGAAATTATTGGTAAACGTATTCCAAGAGAAATCTCTGTTGGTGTTAAAAGAACAATTAATGAATTTGATGAGGTTCATGGAGCTTACGATTTACTTTTAAATAGATATGGTCCTGAAAAGATTGTTGGATCTGTTCATATCGAGGTGGATGATGATATGAAGGCTACAGAGATTCATAAATTGAGCCAAAATATTGCGCTTAGAATTTATCAGGATTTTGGGATTGTTTTAACTGTTGGTATTTATGCCACTAACAATAATAATCCATTCTATTTAGAGATTAAATCATTTGTAAGAGATATTATTAAGGATGATAAAGATGTTTTGCAAATGCATGGATTCTTTTTTGATTTAGAGAATAAATATATCTCGTTTGATTTAGTTATTTCTTTTGATGCTAAAGATTCTAATGCTATAATAGAAGAAGTAGAAAATAAATGTAAAGAGAGGTATCCGTTATATCAATTTGTAATTAATACAGATACTGATATTTCTGATTAGGTGTAAAATGAAAAATGGATTAAGTGTTTTTGTAAGTATTATTCTTTTTATAGGCTCTTTTGTAGTAATAAATATAAATAATAAAGGTTTTGATTTCGAAACTTTATATAGTAATTTGTTTGAAACCAAAAATGGTTTTGCATTGATTATATTCTTTATTATAGTTGCATCAGTTATTTGTTTGGTTAAATATAGTAAAAAGAAAGAATTAAATTCTAAATCAATAATTAATAATAGTACGCAATATAATAATGAAGATATGGATTCAAATGATATTAATAAAGAAAACTATATTTCTAATAATATATGCAATCCTGTAGTTTATAGTGACAAAACGATTTTTAATAAAGATCCTAATGACCGTGGCCAGGATGATGAGTTAGATGGTATTGTTTGTGATAAATATCAAGATTTAGATAGAAATGGCAAAATTTCATATTATTTAATTATTAAAGATTTAACAAATAATGATTCATTTAAAATTAAAGTGAATCTTGATGTTTATAACTCAAATATGATTAATAAAAAGGTTCATATTACAAGAGGTATAAAGAGAAATATTAAGCATTATTAAATT
>CAMNGZ010000014.1 GCA_946538835.1 uncultured Clostridium sp.
CGTTAAATTTAAGTCAAATATATCTATCTCATTGTTGCTTTCTAAATTCAAAAATATATTCGTGTTAAATCTCTTTTCGCCACAAGAAATAAATACATTTTGATTATTACAAATAAGTGAACAATTGGGGTCTATTAAATAGGTCAATGACAATATATAAGTTTGCTCATTGCTATTTTTTAAACATTGAGCAGTTTCTAATTTGACGGATCCTTCTATTGTTCCATCATCTGCCAATAATTCGTAAGTATCCCCAACAGTATATATTTTATTTACTGACGGAGTACACGAAGTAAATAAAAATATCATTACAAAAAATAAAATAATAATCAAACAATTTTTGAGTTTCATAATGTCTCCAATATATTTTTTAATATGTATAATTTCTTACTTACATGAATGCTCCCAAACCTTCATTCCACAAATTACAGCCGTAAGCATCTAAATCAAAATAAATATCAGCAGAACCCCAATTATCATTTGACGATATTATCTTTTTTGTTAAATGTTATGATTAAAAGTCCAATTATTAAAGAAATAAGTGATACTACAACAGCATAAATTCCAATAACTTTTGCTAAACAAAAAGAAATTATGGTTCCAGTAAAGAATGATAATATTAACGCAAAATATAGCAACATATTCAATAAATAATGTTTATCATGTCTAGTTACAAAATTACCAAATGCTTCACCAATAGACTTTAAATTACCTGTACACATAGTAGTCGCAATAGCCAAGCCTTTAGTTTTTCTAAATGTATTTAATTGTGCACCACTTGCAAGCGAAATAAACATGTTTGATAAAAAATTTAAATTGCCTTCTTCTATAAAGAAACTAGGTATTACGCATATAATTTCAAAAAGAATGACTATTTGTTCAAATCTAATAAGCTTATCTTCTTTAATCAAATTAGATAAGCATTGGCTAATAAATGCGCCAAAAAAGAACGCAAATATCGGTATTAGATACATAAGAGCTTTGATTTTTTCACCATTCACAAGATTGTAACCTAGTAAAATCATATTACCTGTTTGCATTGTCGCAAATGTTTTTCCACGCATATAATAACTATATGCATCAAATGCTCCACCTGTAAAACACATTAACAAGGCAACAATATATTTTTCAGACATGTTTTGTTTCATAATTCACCTATAAATACATGGCAGCGTATATTCCGGCTTTGTTTTCTAAATACGCTTTTGATATTTTACATGTATCCCTTAATCCATCGATAGCATTCATCTTGAAATATTTTTCAACAAGAGGAATAAATGTGTCAGCTCTAAGTGATAAGCCTCCACCTATTCTAAAATCATTTATCGCAAGAACTTGGTTAATATCACTAATTAAGATACCAAGATATCTTGCAAAATGCTCTATGCATTTAATTGCATCTGGATCATTTTTATCATATAAATCGAATATTTCTTTACTATTTAATTCTGTTTTATGTTTCTTATTATATTCGATTACCATATTCTTTGCTGAGCAATAAGCCTCAGCACAGCCATATCTTCCACAGCCACAGCGTCTAGCATGAGGTCCGAATTCAACCTTAATGTGTCCGACTTCTCCGGCAAATCCATTCTTATTGTATAATTTGCCATCTAAAATGATACCAGCTCCAAGTCCTGTACCAAGAGTTATCATACAAAGATCTTTTGTCTTTGTTTCATTAGCCTCTGCAAGAGCTGCTAAATTTGCATCATTTTCAATAATGATGTTATCAATTCCAAATGCTTCCTTCAAAGCCTTAAAAAAATTAAGTCCAACAATATTAGTATTAGGAGCATAGATAACTATGTCATCTTTTACAACTCCAGGAATACACACAACGAATTTTTCAATCAATTCATAATTTTTCTTATTCTTAATTTCTTTAATTATCTCACCAATTATTTTATCTTTTTCTTTTGGTGTCTTTATAAAAAAAGAATAAAATAACTTTTTATCATTAAAAAATCCAAATTTGATATTCGTACCACCAATATCGATTCCACATTTTATCATAATTCACCTATACTATTTTATCTTCCATTACAATTTCAAGTTCATTCATTCTAAGAGATTTATAAAACTTTTAAACCACTACATCAATATCTTCATATTTAGCCATACGTATCATATTAATGCTCCAAATATTTTTTAATAAGATTTAATGTTTTGTACTCTCTTTGGTTCCAGGCAAGATATCCTTCTCTATCAAGAAGCTCTTTATTTAATCTAATAGCTTCATCAAGTGTAGTCCAAACAACTTGATATCCAGCTCTTCTCTCTTTTAAAGTATAACTTGGACTAGATGGATTATCATTAACACTTGCAAAATAATAAAAAGAATATTGATGCCATATGCGAGCACTATTAAGGCTTTCTCTTTTTTCCTCAACACAACCAAATTCTTTTACAGTACTTGTCAAAATGTCGTATCCTGTTTCTTCTTTAGTTTCCCTAACTAAAGTATCTATATCCCTCTCACCACGTTCAATTCCACCACCAGGGAACTTTACCTCTCCATATTTTGTTTTAACCATCAAAAGTTTTCCACTTTTAAATATAATACCCCTTACAGCCGCTCTTCTTATTTCTTTTGTAAGAGAGCCATAATTTTTTTCGTCCATAACGAGTATTTTTTTCATTTGGTTGCCTCCAAATCTATATTTATTATATTAAATATTAATAAAAAAAGATAGAGACTAAGCTCTATCTTGTGCTAGTAAAACTTTATCTTTTTTGACATTAACATTTTTAGTATAAATAATTAAAATTAATTTAATTAAATAACTAGTTATAGCTACAATTGTTAAAATAAGAGCTACTTTCATGTATGTATTATCAACATTGCAATCAAGAACTAAGCAACTATTAGATAATATTAATAATACAATTTGATACATTTCTTTATTAGTAATATCTGTAAAAAATAAAATTAATTCTCCAACTAGAACGATTATCGCAAGACCTGAACAAATGTTGTTATTTATCTTGTTTACAATATCACGTGCAACAAGTGAACTTGATAATAAGTATGCAAACACAGCAATTGTAAACAACTTCACACAACGGACCATATTTGTGTTCTTCTTAAAAAGAATAAAAACAATATTAATGATTATTAATAAAAGAGTGAACACAATATAAACATTTGTGAATTCAAAAATGTTAGCTTTATTTACTTCAGTATTACCACTAATATCTCTTGCGTATAAAATTAAAAATATACTCGAGATAAATAGCATAGTCAAATAAATGATATCAAATACTAGCGATATAGTTTCTTTTTTCTTTTCCATATATATTTTCCTTCTTTTCTAACTTCATTATAGCACAAAAAAAGATAGAGTATTCGCCCTATCTTACTTTTTTAAAATTTTATTATAGCCTTTACCATATTTTAAGCATTTGTTAACACGAGCTAATGTAGCACTAGAAATCTTAGTTTCTTCGTTAACTTCAACATATGTTTTACCACTTAATAATAAATTAGCCGCATGAACTCTTTGACTTAATGATTCAGCTTCTTGGCGAGTTAAAAGATCATCTAAAAAAAGACGACAATCTTCAATATTATCAATTTTTACGATTGCTTCTAAAAGTTCTTTAAATTCAATGTCTTTTAAATCTGCCATAAATAATCCACCTAGCTTAAAAATTCTTTTAATTCTATACTATTTGGATTAGTTAAAATATCTTTATTACCACTCTCTAAAATATTTCCATCTTTTAAAAATATGATATTATCACTGATATTTGAACAAAGCTTAATATCATGGGTAACAACAATAATAATCATTCCTAAATCTTTTAATGACTTAATAATATTAGCCACTTCTAAAACCAACTTAGGATCTAATGCTGAAGTTGGTTCATCAAGACACAATACTTTTGGTTTGATGACAAGTGACCTTACAATGGCAACTCTTTGAGCTTGTCCACCTGATAAGCTTGAAGGATATTGATTTAGAATACTTCTTATGTTTAATTTATCAATGAGA
This sequence comes from uncultured Clostridium sp., assembly GCA_946538835.1. Classification (GTDB taxonomy): domain Bacteria; phylum Bacillota_I; class Bacilli_A; order Acholeplasmatales; family Anaeroplasmataceae; genus JAEELC01. The sequence continues at coordinate 3,999 of CAMNGZ010000014.1, forward strand.
TAATTTAAATAATCTTTTTCTTTAGATAGTCTTAATTCTAATTCTTTCTGTCTTTGAAAAAACTTAACATTATCTTTCTTGATTTCTCTTTTTATCTTACTCTTTAAAGGAAGTAAGATATTATCATAAACAGTAAGCGATGGAAATAAATTAAAGTTTTGGAAAACTAATCCAAAATTTAATCTAAAATCTGGTTGAGACTCGGTCTCATCACCTAGGATAATTATACCATCATTCTTAGTTTCAATAAAGTTTAAAATTTTAAGCAAAGTAGATTTTCCACAGCCACTATCACCAATAATTGTTAAAATTTCACCTTCACAAGCTTTAAAAGAAATATTTTTAAGTACTTCTTTATCTTTATATGATTTACTTAATTGTTTAACTAGAAGTTCCATTTTAAGCCCCCACAAATTTTAATTTCTTTTCTAGCTTATTAAATAATAAGCTTAATAAACCATTAAATGCTAAATAGAATACACCAGTATAGAATAATACATAAATTAAGGCATATGTAGCTGTAATCTTTTGAGCAGCAAAGATAATTTCTGTAATAGAAATTACTCTTGCTAAAGCTGTATCTTTTACAAGTGATATTGTTTCATTTGTAAAAGGTGGTAAGACCTTTTTAATAACTTGTAATAATACAACCTTAAAGAATATTTCACGTTTACTAAGACCAAGGTTATAGGATGCATCAAATTGTCCTTTATCAATTGATTCATACCCTGATCTAAAAATCTCACCAAAATATACTGAATAATTAATAGTTAGTGCAATAATTACAGCGGCATATCTATTAAATCCTTTTATGTTAAACAAAAGACCTGGTACATAAAATATAACAATAATCTGTAACATTAGTGGTGTACCTCTAATTATCCAAATAAATATTTGAAACAATTTAGAGATAATTTTATTTTTTGACATCCTTATCCTGCAAAATATAATCCCTACAAATATTGACAAAATAAATGTTACTAAAAATAATAATATTGTAACTAAAAATCCATTAAATAATTCTTGACTAACTTCAGCAAAATTCATAATTATTCTTCAAACGCAATTGGTGCAAATATAGTGTAACCAATAACTAAGCTCTTCTTATTAATAATGTAATCAAGTGAATCATCATTACTAGTTGTATCATAAGATTCTGGAGTTACTAAAAAATCTGTTAAGCCATATTTGTTAGCTACTTCGCGAATCTTATTATCATAAAGTCTAGTGATAATCTCATTGATTTTATTAATTAAAGCTTTTTCTCCTTTTCTAGCAGCAATACCGTAAAATTCACTTTCAGTATTGTAATCAATAATATTTAAGCTACTATAACTAGTATTTGAGTTAATATAATAACCAGCCATTGTAGCATCAATAATAGCGATGTCACTATTATTAGATAATACCTCTGTTAAAGCATCCACCTGAGCACTAGTTTCAACACGAGTCATAGAGCTAAAATTAGAATCAGATTCGAATAAATCTTCTCCTGCAGAACCAGCTTCAAATGAAACTATTAAGTTTTTATTAAAATCAATATTTTTATCTTTAGAAACAATAACTTGTCTATTCTCTAAATATGGAATAGATAATTCTAAATTTTCTTTTCTCTCATCTGTGATGGTTAAACCATTCCATATAAGATCAATATTCTTGCTTGATAATTCAAGTTCCTTATATTCCCATACGATTTCTTGAAACTTAACTTCAACACCAAGCTCCTTAGATACGACTTTGGCTAAATCAATATCAAAGCCTTTTAATTCTTTTTCTTTACCGCAGCTAGCAAGTCCTAATGTAGCAACTGCAAGTACCACAAATAATACTCTTTTAATTCTCATAATTATCCTCTTTCGCTTTAGCACATTAAAGTGCTGAATTACGTATTTCATTATACTTTAGTGTGCTAAAGTAGTCAACACTTTAGTTTGATAAAGCGTGTGAAAATGTTTTCATAAAAAAACTCTAATCTCAAACTAAAAGACTAGAGTTATTAATATTATTTAATTTGTATTTATAATAAAGAAAATTATTATTCAAATTCAATGGTTGCAGGTGGTTTAGATGTACAATCTAAAAGCACTCTATTTACACCTCTGACCTCATTTACAATACGGGTAGAAATCTTAGCTAAAACATCATATGGTATTCGAGCCCAATCGGCAGTCATACCATCAATTGATGTGACAGCTCTGATGCAAAGTGCATAACTATATGTTCTTTCGTCCCCCATAACACCAACACTTTTCATATTAGTTAATGCGGTGAAGTATTGCCAAATATCACGTTCCAAGTGGGCTTTTGCAATTTCTTCTCTTAAAATAGCATCACTATCTCTGACAATTCTTAACTTATCTTCAGTAATATCACCAATAATACGAATAGCAAGTCCTGGACCTGGGAATGGTTGACGCCATACTATTTCATATGGAAGACCAAGTTCAAGTCCTAAAGCTCTAACTTCGTCTTTAAATAAAATATTAAGAGGCTCAATTAATTTAAACTTCATATCTTTAGGCAATCCACCAACATTATGATGGGCTTTAATACGTTGAGCTGTATCTGTTCCTGATTCAATAACATCTGTATATAGTGTTCCTTGCGCAAGATAATCAAATTCTCCCAGTTTCTTAGACTCTTCGTCGAAACAATAAATGAATTCATTACCGATAATCTTTCGCTTTTTTTCTGGCTCAACAACACCACTTAACTTTGATAAAAATCTATCTTTAGCATCGATTCTTACAACGTTCATATCAAATGGTTTTAAAGATTCCATAACAAGGTCACCTTCGTTTTTACGAAGTAAACCATGATCAATAAACATGCATGTTAATTGTTTACCAATAGCTTTACTCAATAATGCTGCGACAACAGTTGAATCTACTCCACCTGATAATCCACATAAAACCTTTTTATCTCCAACTTCTTTTCTAATTTTTTCAATTTGAAGATTAATATAATTTTTCATTGACCAATTAGCATTGGCATTGCAAATTTCAAAAACGAAATTATTTAAAATATCTAAACCATATTCACTATTTCTAACTTCAGGGTGAAATTGTACAGCATAAATATTTTTAGTTTCATTTTCTATGGCAGCTGGTAAGCCATTTTGACTCTTTGCGACAAGGGTAAAATCAGATGGTAAATTTGATACAAAATCACCATGACTCATCCAAACATTTTGTCTAATTGGAAGTCCTTTAAATAATTTAGATTCTTGTAATAACTCAATTGGTGCTAATCCGTATTCACGAACACTACCTTTTTCTATTTTTCCTTTAAACTTCTTAGAAATTAATTGCATACCATAACAAATTCCAAGTACTGGTATACCTAAATTAAAAATTTCATCATCCACATCAAAGGCGTCATCATCATATACAGACTTAGGTCCCCCCGAAAAAATGATACCTTTAACATTAGACATCTTTTTTATTTCTTCTGCGCTAATATTATGATTAATTAGTTCACTATATACATGCATATCTCTAATTCTTCTTGAGATTAATTGATTATATTGAGAACCAAAATCTAAAACTAAAATCTTATCGTAATTCATAATTAATCCTTAAAATAGTTTGGTGCTTCTACTGTAATATCTACATCATGAGGATGACTTTCCTTTAAGCCTGATGCAGTAATTCTAACAAAATGAGCATTTTTCTTTAACATACTAATATTTTGACAACCACAATATCCCATACCACTGCGAATACCACCACATAATTGATATACAGTATCTTCTAATGCTCCCTTATAAGGAACACGTCCTTCAATACCTTCTGGTACTAATTTTTTTGCAAGAGTATTTTTGTTTTGGAAATATCTATCAGCACTACCGCGCTTCATTGCAGCAAGACTACCCATTCCAACATATACTTTGAACTTTCTACCAGAATAAATTACTTCATCCCCCGGAGCTTCCTGGCAACCAGCTAGCATAGAACCTAGCATTACACAATCAGCACCTGCCGCAAGAGCTTTAACAATATCTCCGCTTTGTTTGATACCACCATCAGCAATTACGCAAATTCCTTTATCTTTACAGAATTCAGCAACATCATTTACAGCAGTAATTTGAGGAACACCTACACCAGCGATAATACGAGTTGTACAAATTGAACCAGGTCCAATACCAACTTTAACAGCATCAACTCCGGCTTCAATTAAATGTTCTGCTGCTTCTTTTGTGACAATGTTACCAGCAATCAAATCTAAATTAGGGAAATTTTTTCTAATATTCTTAACTGTGTTTAAAACATTCAAGGAATCACCATGAGCACTATCAACAGTAATAACATCAACTCCAGCTTCAACTAAAGCTTTGACACGATCCATAGTATCTAAGCCAACACCAACAGCAGCACCACAACGTAATCTACCTTGATTATCTTTGCATGCATTAGGAAATTGCTTAGCATTATCAATATCCTTTGATGTGATTAAACCCATCAAATGATTTTCATTATCAATAATAGGTAATTTTTCAATTCTATTCTTATATAAAATTTCTTTAGCCTCATCAAGAGTTGTACCAACAGGTGCACAAACAAGTGGCATCTTAGTCATCACATTTGATACAAGTAATGAGTCATCATCAAGATACTTTAAGTCTCTATTAGTAATAATTCCTAATAATATATTATTATCATCAACAATAGGAAGACCAGAAATCTTATATGTTTCCATTATTTCTCTAGCTTCTTTTAAAGTATGTTCGCCCTTTAATACAATTGGGTTAGTAATCATACCAGATTCGTTTTTCTTAACAATTTCTACCTCTTTAGCTTGGTCAATAATAGGCATATTCTTATGAATAAATCCAATACCACCTTGTCTTGCTAAAGCAATAGCCATCTTTGATTCAGTAACTGTATCCATTGCAGCAGATACAATAGGTATATTTAAAGTAATATTTTTAGTTAGGTGAGTTTTAATATCAATCATCATACCGACAACCTCACTATATTGTGGTACTAGTAGGACATCATCATAAGTTAATCCTTGTCTTACTTCATCTAGTTTCATTTTTTGTTTCCTTTCCACTTGTATGAACAAAAAAGCGACATTAAAAAATGTCGCTTAAATTAATTCTGTTTCCTCATTGTTCATCATAACATACCTCTTCCTGTAAGCAAGTATGTTTTTGGTATATTCAAAAAAACATCTTGTAGTCTCAAGATTATACGGTCTTGAGGTAGAGACTTGCTTACCAATTAAAGCTATTATACAAGTTTGATTATATTATAGCCCAATTGTAATTTTTTTCAAGATAATATCAAAATGAAAGCATTTTACACTTAAAAATTATCAAATTTTGCATTTATTAACAAAAAAACGAGTAACTTTTTACTCGTTCTTAAGCTTTCTATTCATCAATTCATAACCCATTTCACGGATATCTTTATTATTAAATAAAACTTCATAAAGTGAATTAGTAATAGGCATATCAATCTTATTTAATTCACTAATTGTGTGTAATTCTTTAATAGTATTTAAACCTTCAACAACACCACTAGCTTCACTCTTTTTACCACTAGTATATTGGAAACCATATGAATAGTTACGAGATTCAAAACTATTGCATGTTAACATAATATCACCAATACCAGCAAGTCCATATAATGTTTCAAGATTACCACCTGTAAATGTAATCATACGTTTCATTTCAGCAAGACCACGGGTAATAAGCGCATTTTTAGTGTTAGATCCCATTTTAGCACCATCAACCATACCACAGATAATCGCAAATACATTCTTAATTGCGCCACAAGTTTCTACACCTGTGATATCTTCTGATGTATAAACTCTAAAGTAGTTATTTGAAAAATCGCATTGTAACTCTTTAGCTAGCGAAGTATTTTTAGACGCAATAACGACAGCAGTATTCTTCTTTTCTATAACCTCATTTGAAAAACTTGGACCTGATAAAACTGCAAGATGTAAATCTTTATTCACATTATAAAATAGGCTAGACATAGTCTTTCCATTGTATAAACCTTTTGAAGTAAATACATAATTCTTATTAGGAAATTTCTTTAAATATGGAAGTAGTGTCATATAAACAGAAACTACTGGTATCGAAATAATGATAGTATCACTAAATTCCATGGCTTCATCAAGATTAGATGTCGCTTTGATTAATTCACTGAATTTATAATCTTTAATATAGACAGATTCATGACGTAAATTAAGATCTAGAGCCTTCTTATCGTCACGAGCATACATTAAGACCTCTTTATTATTGCTAGCTAAAACACTAGCTAATGCAAGTCCCCAATGACCTGCACCAAGTACTGTAATTTTTTCCATATGAATATACCTCTTTTTCTATATTTTAACACAAATCTTCTTTTTTTATTAAAAAAGAAAAAATGTTAATAAGCACTTTTGGTGTATATCAACATTTTTATTTGAGTCTTATTTTAACAGATCTAATTTATTATCGAATTCAACGTTATCGTATTTAAATGTATCAGTAACATTTGTTGTGGTAGATATAGGTAAAAACTTATTGATGACATATGATTCAGATGTATCTACCTTTAAAACTTTATAAGAATCATCCATTAACACTTTAAGTTCTATTGAAGTAAACTCAGGGAAGCTTGATGTCTTAGAACTACTCTTTATTTCGTTTTTGTAATAAAATGGTGCATAATTTGATTTTGGATTAAGAGAAACAGTAACTAATACATTATCATCAATAATCTCTTTTTTAGCATCAAGAATAGTTTGGTCATTTATTACGTAATTAGTAAATGAATTTGAAATTGTACCAAATTCAGATAAATATTTATCTTTATCACTAGTTTGACTAGTTTTAGAACTAAAGTCAGGTGTTAAATCATCACTAATTTTATCAGTTTCAATAAACTTATAAACATTTGATTCAGGAGCTAAATATTTTAATTTTGCAAAAGAAATAATACCTTTAGATATTGTTAAAATTTCATAATTATTATTCTTTTTAATTCTTATTCCTTTGATTGTAACAGTAGCATCAAAGATAGTCTTTGCGACAGTTTTCCCACTAGTTTCCACATAAAAATCGCTATTTATTGTCTTATATTGAGCTCTTTTCAAACAAAGAACTGGTTCACTTACACTAGCTTTAGGAGTATCTTCTTTTATCTCTAATGTCGCAAACTCATGACTAACATTAAGAGTTTCTTCTGGTTTCTTTTGGTTAGACGCAGAATAACTAATTAATGATATTAATATTATAATGATTGATACAAATAAAATAAGAATGCATATTGGGAAAATCTTAGTTATTATAATCTTCTTTTTCATATTAGTTTTGAGAATCATCTAGTTTTAAAATTGGAGAATATAAGTCAACACGTCTATCTCTAAATACTCCCCATGAATAGCGTTTTTTAGCAATTTCATCAAGATCAAATTCATGAGTAATGAATCCTTCAGTAGTTCTATCCATTTCTTCAACCTTATTACCTGATTCATCTGCAATAAATGAAGAGCCAAAGAATGTCATTGATGAATCATCTTCACATTCAGTGCCAATTCTATTTGATGCGATTACAGGCATAATGTTAGCAGCAGCATGACCACACATAGTGTTTTGCCAATGATCTTTACTATCCTTTGGCAATACTGGCTCTGTACCAATTGCAGTTGGGAAGAATAATAATTCAGCACCCTTTAAAGCCATGATACGAGCTGTCTCAGGGAACCATTGATCCCAACAAATACCTGCGCCAATATTACCAAAACGAGTCTTAAAAACTTTAAATCCAGTATCACCAGGTGTAAAATAGAACTTTTCTTCGTAACATTCTCCTGTAGGAATATGACTCTTTCTGTAAAGACCTAAAATTTTGCCATCAGCATCAATCATCGCAAGAGAGTTAAAATAATTGTTACCACTTCTTTCAAAGAAAGAAAGAGGTAAAACTACATTAAATTTTTTAGCAATTTCACTAAAATGAGCTAAATACTTATTTCCTTTATATTCAGTAGCTAAATTAAAATAATCATATTTTTCCTTTTGGCAAAAATATGGAGTTTCAAATAATTCTTGTAATAAGACAATATTAGCACCAGCTTTAGCACAGTCTTCAATCATCTTATCAGCTTTTTTAATATTGTTTTCAATGTCCCAAGTAATTTTCATTTGGGTAGCAGCAACTATAACCTTCATCTTACATATCTCCTTGTGGTATTTGCATTGTAATGCAGTGGATATTTCCACCTGCAACTAAAATATCTCTAGATTCAATTTGATAAATCTTTTTACTTCCTTTATAGAAATCATTTAATGTATCATAAGCTAATTTATCTTCTTTTACATTAAACTTAGGTAAAATAATAAAATCATGACCCATATAGAAATTGACATATGAACCAGCAAGTCTATCACCTTTAAGTCTTGGTTTTGCGTCCTTATCAGGTACAATTTCTTTGGCTTCTTTTTCAGTTAAACTCAAATATGGATTTGGTGTATATAATAAAACTACTTTTAAAGGTTTTCCATCAACAGTAGTTTCACGCTCTAAAATTTCTTTAGCTTTCATACTCCACTCATATTGTAAATCATTTTTATCACTAGTAATTGCTAATGCAACCGTAGTTTCGTCAAGGAAACAAGCTACATTATCAACATGCTCGTTAGTTTCATCATTGACAATACCATGAGGTAACCAAATTACTTTTTGTTGATTTAGCATCTTCTTTAAATGTTCTTCAATTTCATCTTTAGTTAAATTAATATTTCTACCTTTACTTAATAAACATGCTTCAGTAGTTAATAATAAACCTTTACCATTAGTATGAATCGAACCACCTTCAAGAATAAAATTGTGGTCTATATAAGATTCAACACCAAAATATTTACTTAATTGTTCACCTAAACTAGCATCATTGTTCCATGGACTATATAGGCCATCAACTAATCCGCCCCAAGCATTGAACCCAAAATCAACGGCTCTTAATTTATTATCTTTTTTAACAAAGATTAAAGTATTATCTCTTGCCCAAGAATCATCATATTCTACATCTATAATTTTTACATTTGGAATATTAAACATAGATGTATCATATTTAACTTTCTTTGATTTACCAAGATAAACAGTTTCATGTTTAGATATCGCTTTAACAATTTCTAAAAATTCCAGAACCGCAACTTTACCGCCATCTTCCCAAGTATCTTCTCTATATGGCAATAAAATAATGGTACCTTGATGCTTTTCTCCTTCAAAAGGAAAATTATAATTATCTAATTGTGGATTATTCATATCTATCATCCTCATAAGTTCCTCTATTTACTAAATATTGATCATAATCAACAGTTGAAACAGTTCCATCATCATAATCCATAAGGACAGTAGCACCTGTTTCTTTGTAATGATTAATTCTTTGAATAATTGCTTCATTAAATACTTCCCCAGGAATAATCAAAGGAATACCAGGCGGATATGCCATGATTGATTCTTTTGAAATAAGTCCAATTGCGTCTTCAAGCTTCACTTTCTTTTGAGGAGCTTGGTAAGCAACTCTTGGTCTCATGCTAGTCTCTGGAAATGAAATATTATAGTGATATTTTGGATAATTACGTTTTGAAATATAATAAAGTCTTGAAATTCCTTTAAGTCCTCTAATTAACATATCAGAATCACGCTTAGTAGAGCCAATTCCAAATATTGCAAGAACCACATATTGTTCAGCTAATTCCATTTGAACATTATATTTATCCTTAAGTATTCTATAAACATCAAATCCGTTTACTGATAAACTTTCAAGTTCAATAACAACTTTAGTTAAATCATAACCATATGCATGATTTTCTTTAAAATATTCTTCTCCCCTGGCTTTAAATCCAGGAATCTTATTGATTTCATTTCGAGTATATTCTGCTAATTCAATAATTTCTTCTTGCTTACGTTCTCCATCAACCGCCATATACTTACGAGCTGCATCTAAAGATGCTAACAATAACGTAGAAGGACTAGTGGTGTTAATAACCATAAGTGATTTAAACACATCATAATGACTAACTCTATTTCCCTTTCTTAAAAGAACACTTGATTGAGTTAGAGATCCACTTGTTTTATGGAATGAGGCTGCAGATAAATCGCAGCCAGCATCCATTGCTGAAATAGGTAATTCTTTTGAGAACGCAAAATGTGAGCCATGCGCTTCATCAGCCAAAACTATCATATTATGTTCATGAGCAAATTTAGTAAGCTCTACTAGATCTAGAGTAGCACCAAAATAAGTAGGGTTAATTACAAATATCGCTTTTGCATCAGGATTTTCAAGAATAGCTTTCTTATAATTTTCAAGTGTTGGTTGATTGGCAATTTCTAAATTATTATCAAATTCAGGCATAACAAACACCGGAATTGCTCCTGAAATTATAAGCGCATTAATAGCTGATTTATGACAATTTCTTGGAATAATTATTTTTTCATGTGCTTTAACTGAGGCCATAATCATCGCAAGAATACCACTTGATGTACCATTGATTAAGAAAAATGCTTCATCAGCGTGATAACAATCTGCCATCAAATTCTCAGCTTCTAGTAATACACCAGAAGGATGATTAAGATTATCAAGACCTCTTGGCGCATTTACATCAACTGTATAAGTCATTTGACCTACATAATCTTTAAAATCATTATCCGCATGTCCCATATGATGTGCAGGGACATCAAATGTAGCATTATTTTCTTCAACATACTTTTTTAAGGCATCTAGAAAAGGAGTTTTATTTTGATCCATCTCTTCTTTGCCCTCCTTATAAATCTAAAATCGATATTATTATAAAGAAAAAAGACTGAAAATAAAATAATTTTTTAACAAATTTTTTAATTAATTTTTTCAGTCTCTTTTGATTCAGTTTTTAATCATTAGCAGCAACTTTTTGGTTAACTTGATTTTCACAAACTTTATTTAAAACAAGTGGCTTTTGGTAAACTCTTTCGTAGCATTCTTTCCAAGCACGAGCATTTTCTTCTCTCAAATACTCTTCGTTTTCTTTAGTTGTTAAACCTTCTTTTGGATATATTGGTTTTAAAATGTTTACTGTCATATCGAACATTTCAATACCATTGCTATCTTTCTTACCATTCTTTTTGAATGTGATAAAGTTAGGAATAATAGGAACATTATTCTTAGCCGCAAAATGGAAAGCACCAGGCATAAGTGGTCTTGGTTTTTCATAACACCACCACTCAGCACGTTCAGGATAGAATAAGACATAGTTTTTCTTTTGTAAAAGTGTATTAACAGTCTTTACAAAATTAACCATACCTTTTCTGTCATCACTCATAGGCATCATACGGCTTGAACGCATAATATCTCCAAGCAAGCCTTTGTAATTATTGAATGATGCTGCAGTAATATATAGCTTATGTCCTTTTAAAGCTCTTCTATTTAATGAACAGTCTAGCTTGTTTATATGGTTGCTAGTTACAACGGCACTTTTAATACCTTTTAAGTTTTCACGACCAACAACACTAAATCCCATTCTCTTTAATTCTCTAGGTTCCATTGTACGAACAATGAAATTATAAATCATAAAATATTTAAGTCTAGTTTTTAGTGGTTGATGTAAATAATCATAATCAGGGTCAACAGGATAACAATAATCATAACTAACAGGGTCTACATGTTCATTGTATCTACCTTGCTTATCTAATTCTTTAATTTTTTCTAAAACATCAGGACGAGTTGTGATTAAGCTGTCTAATGAGTTTTTTAAATTATCAAACATAGTTACATCCTTTCTTATTTGGTAATTTGATTATATTCCTCAAAAATATCATCAAAAGCGTGAATGTGTAAAACTTTATGAACTCTTTCAAATTCCCATTGCTTAATATTTACAACATAGAATGGACGCCATAAAATAGTTTTACAGAAGTGTCTAATAACACAGTTCTTTTTAAAACCATGTTGCATATTATATTTGGTAGGTAAGAATTTCTTTTTTAATGCAAACTTATTTAAAACAGTTTGGTCAGGGAAACTATATTTCTTAACTTTTAAAGCGTTTAAGCACTTTTCAAATAGTTTTGTTTCTCTGATACGTTTTAAATTAAGTAATAATACACCAGCATTAATATATCTAGGATTAATGAATACTCTACCTAAATAGTCTCTTACTCCTGCGTATTCATAATCACCCATGTCTATATTAAATAATTCCTCTAATGAGTTATAAATCATAACATCAGTATCAATATATAATACTTTATCTAAATTAATATATTGATCAGCTAATAAACGAAGCATTGTATATGGTGTATAGCTAGATAAGTTATTCTGACTACCCTTTAAAGCGTTTAAATACGCTTCTCTGCAGTTGTATACAATAACCTTTGATTCAGGATTAGCTTCTTTTAAAATTTCTTCAAGTTTAATTCTATGCTCTTCAGTTAAACAAATATAGTTTTTGTTTAACTCTTCATAATTCATAGTTAAAATATGAAATGTTACAGCTTCTTTATTATATTTTCTATAAGATAAAGCTGCTAATAAAATTCCTTTATAGACTGCGTCGTTGCAGCAAAACATAATATTATACATCTTGCTTCTCCTTTTTTTCATAATGGTATTTATATTCGATATTATTATTCTTGCTTCTTAATACCATTTGGTTATAAACTCTATCTCTAAGTTCTTTTTCAGCTTCTTTTCCACTTAATTCCTTATTAGGATAAAATGGACCATCTACATAAGTAACCATCTTTGGTTTCTTAAAGAACTTTCTCTTTTGATATGTGTTTGTAAATGAGAATGCTGGCACATCAAATTTAATCACATATTTAAAACTAGTAGATCTAAAATTTCTAATATGAGTATAATATGGCCAAATATGTGCTTCAGGATAAATAACAATTGGATGATGGTGATCTAATAAATGTTTTAAACCTTGTTCAAAAGGACGTAATCCTTTTAAAGTCGTAGGTGTTGGATATCCACCAAGCATCATAATCATATTTTTTGTACCTTTTGCAGCAATATTTGCAGGGTTAACAATAAAATATGGTTTTTTAGGAAATATGAATGTTGGAGGTAATAATCCATCACCAGCAATATTTGTATGATTTCCGTATATAATGTATTGTCCTTTAAAGCCTCTTAGTTTTTTCTTACCATATACACGTTGATGAAACACAAAGTGTTTTGAAAAAAAAGCTACAGGTGTGATTAAAATTCTATGCCAAATAAATGCTGTGATGTTCCATAATATAGATTTTGGAATAAACTTAAAGTTTTCATCAACAACAACACTTTCTCTTTCTACCCCAGAAAACTCATCATTTAGTTCATCAGTGTAATAATAAGTTATCTCTTTCATGATATCATCCTCATCTTCAATATTATACCTTAACTAAAAAATAATGTAAAGTGAACTTTACTGAAAGGGGCTTAGATAGTCCAAAATGATACAATTTTATGTTAAAATATCATTATTTTGAAAAAAATGTCAGCAAACACATTTTTATGTGTTTACCGACATCTAGAAATTAGTCTTTTTTAGGTTTATTAGTACCATCAATCTTAATTTGTTCAGTTAATCTCATTGTAGGCTTATCAACCTTACCTGACAAAATATCTTCTAGTGGTGCATAACCATATTGAATGAAGAAATTCTCTTGGAATTCTTTCAATCTATCTTCTTTAATAGCTTCACGAATGTCATGCATTAAACTCTTTAAGAAGTTTAAGTTATGAATTGTAAGAAGTCTAGCACCAAAGATTTCTTCTTCTTTGATTAAGTGATGAATGTATGCACGAGAGAAATTCTTGCATGCATAACAATCACATTTTTCATCAAGTGGCTTGAAATCATCATAATATCGTTGATTCTTAATTCTTAAACGACCATTATGAGTTAGAGCTGTACCATGACGAGCAATTCTTGTAGGATCAACGCAGTCGAACATGTCGACACCATTCATTGCACCGACAACCAAATCATCAGGGCTACCTACACCCATTAAATAGTGTGGTTTATCTTCTGGAAGAATTGTTTTCATATATGCTAACATATCATACATTTCTTTTTTAGATTCACCAACCGCAAGTCCACCAATAGCGTAACCTGGGAAGTCAATCTTTTGTAATTCATCCATACAATACTTTCTTAAGTCTGTGAAAGGACCGCCTTGAACAATTCCAAATAAAGCTTGCTTATCTGGATTTTGATGAGCAGCTTTACCACGACGTGCCCAACGAAGGGTACGATCAATTGAATTCTTCATATACTCATATGAAGCGTGGAATGGTGGACATTCATCAAATGACATCATAATGTCTGCGCCAAGATTATTTTGAATTTGAATAGACTTTTCAGGAGATAAGAATAACTTTTCACCTGATTTGTGGTGTCTAAATGTTACTCCTTCTTCTGTAATTTTTCTAATTTTAGATAAAGAGAATACTTGGAATCCACCACTATCAGTTAAAAGTGCATGATTCCATTTCATAAAGCCGCGAATACCGCCAGCCTTAGCCACTAGTTCATCTCCTGGAGATAACCATAAGTGGTAAGTATTACCAAGAATTAATCCATCAGAAACTTGTTCAATTTCTTCTGGAGATAAAGTTTTTACAGTAGCTTTTGTACCTACTGGCATAAAGATTGGTGTTTCAAAATCTCCATGTGGAGTATGTAAGATACCATAACGAGCACCTGTATATTTATCTTTATGGATTAATTCGTACCATACTGGTTCCATAATTTAGCTCCTTTCAAGAAATATAGGCTTAGTGATCTTAAGAGGAGTGAATCCATCTACCTTAGTAGTCTTAGTATCATAAATAAAACCTAATTTTTTAAGTAGTTCAATTGTATTTGTTTTGTCTTCTTCTATATCTGTTGTAATTTTTAACATGTAATTATCAATAATTTGACTACGTAAGAAATCATTAAATAATTCAACAACTTCATCATTTGATTCATCTTCAAATTTAATTAGCATCTTACCAAGTTTAAATTCATTCATTTGACTTATAATCTTAATAACCACATAACCAAGTGCTTTTCCATCACGTTTGAATGTATATGATACATCTCTCTTGTGATTTAATGAATGATATAACTCATTTAATTCATCAAAATTATTTAAATCCAATATTTCCATTTGATCTAAAGAATATGCCATAATTACGCTCTTCTTATTGTTGCAATCTTTTGATCTTTTAATGGCATATCATATTGGTCAGTTTCAGCATTAGCAATTTCATCTAATGTGTCAAAACCATCGATTAATACACCAAATGATGCATAAGCACCATTTAAATGACTAGCTTCCTCATGACAAATGAAGAATTGGCTTGAAGCACTATTTGGAGCCATTGTACGTGCCATAGAAATTACACCACGGTCATGAGCTAAATAATTCTTTACACCATTTGACGCAAATTCACCTTTAATTGTTTGTTTGCTGCCACCCATACCAGTACCAGTTGGGTCACCACCTTGAATCATAAATCCTTTGATTACACGGTGGAAAATTAACTTGTCATAGAATTTTTCATCAACAAGTTTTAAGAAGTTTTCAACAGTGATAGGCGCAACTTCAGGAAATAATTCTAAAGTCATAGTCTTACCATTTGTCATAGTAATAATAACACGAGGGTTTGTATCGTTTAAATAAGTTTCATAATTTTTCCAAATTGACATTTTATATCCTCCTAGTATATGAACATCGCATCACCAAAGCTAAAGAATCTATATTTTTGTTCAACAGCTTCTTTATACGCATTTAAAATATGGTCTCTACCTGCTAAACTAGATACTAGCATAACTAATGTAGATTTTGGTAAATGGAAATTAGTGATAAGGGCATTAACTGCATGCCACTTATAACCAGGGTAGATAAATATTTCAGTCCAACCATGGCAAGCCTTAAATCCATTATCATAAGCACTTTCAAGTGTTCTACAAGAAGTAGTACCAACCGCAACGATTCTTCTTTTTTCTTTTAAAGCCTTGTTAAGTTCATCAGCAACTTCTTGACTCATTTCATAATATTCACTATGCATCTTATGTTTTGTAACATCCTCTTCAGCAACAGGACGGAATGTACCAAGACCTACATGTAATGTTACTTCACATAACTTTACGCCTTTATCTTTTAATTTTTGAAGTAATTCAGTAGTGAAATGAAGTCCAGCTGTAGGTGCAGCAGCACTACCTGGAGTTTTAGCATAAACTGTTTGATACATGTTAGGATCATCTAGTTTTTCATGAATATATGGTGGAAGTGGAGTTTCTCCTAGCTTATCAAGAATTTCTAAGAAGATACCTTCATAAATCATCTTAAAATAACGGATACCATCTTCATCTTCTTTAACACATTCAGCCTTTAACATACCATCGCCAAAATTGACAATTGTACCGACTTTAACACGACGAGCTGGCTTGCATAATGTTTGCCAAATATCGTCTCCTGTGTCTTTTAACATTAATATTTCAATGTGAGCATCTGTTTCTTCCTTTACACCAAATAGACGAGCAGGAATAACCTTTGAGTTATTCATTACAAGAACGTCTCCTTCGTGTAATAAATCTAATATATCATAAAAGTGTTTATGACTAGTTTCCCCAGTCTCCTTGTTTAAGCATAGCAATCTGCATTCTTCTCTATTTTTTAAAGGAGTTTGTGCGATTAATTCTTCTGGTAGATAATAATCAAATTCATCAAGTGTTAACATTTAAAAAAATCCTTTCATTAGAGACTTACCCAAGTGTTCGTAAGCTTTACGAGTCGCAACACGACCTCTTGGAGTTCTATTAATATAACCTTCTTGAAGAAGATATGGTTCATATACATCTTCAATTGTATCCCTAACTTCCCCGATTGATGCTGCAATAGCTTCAACACCAACAGGACCACCTTTGAAATGGTCAACTATACAATTTAAATACTTAATATCGGTACTGTCAAGTCCTTGCTTATCGATATTAAGCTTATCAAGTGCGTTTGCACAAATCTCATAAGTGATTTTCCCATCACCAAGTACAGTCGCAAAATCTCTTACCCTACGAAGTAATCTATTGGCAATACGTGGAGTACCTCTACTTCTCATAGCTAATTCTTTAGCTGCATCATCACTAATAGGTGAACCATACACAGCACTGCTTCTTTTAATGATAGACATTAATTCTGATACATTATAATAATTCAATCTCAGAACTACACCAAATCTATCTCGAAGTGGGCTTGATAAATCACCAAATCTAGTTGTTGCACCTACTAGTGTAAAAGGAGGAAGATCAACAGAAATAGATTTAGCTGTATTGTCTTTTCCAATCATCAAATCTAATCTATAGTCTTCCATTGCACTATATAGCATTTCTTCAACATATCTAGGTAGTCTATGAATTTCATCAATGAACAAGACGTCCCCAGCTTCAAGTTGAGTTAATACAGCTGCTAAATCTCCAGCACGTTCAATAGCAGGGCCAGATAATATTTTTATATTAACGTGAAGCTCATTAGCAATAATACGAGCTAAAGTTGTTTTACCAAGTCCCGGTGGACCATAAAGGAGCACATGATCTAATGATTCATCACGAGATAATGCAGCTTTAATGTAAACATCTAGCATCTCTTTAGCTTCACTTTGTCCGATATATTCACTTAATTTTTCGGGTCTTAAACTTAATTCATCATCTTCTGCTAATAAGTTTTGATCTACTATTCTTTCTTCCAAAGTATCACCTCATTAATAAATAGGTAAAACGAATAAAATTTACTTATTTAATAATTTTAAAGCTTCTTTAATAATTGTCGAATCATCAAGTGTTAAATCTAGTTTAGAAATAACCTTTGTGACATCTTTTTTATTATATCCTAATGTTGTCAATGCCTCAGTAATGTCATTAACTTTAGAATTGTTTCCAAGTACACATACATCATCAAATGAAATCTTGCCATGAAGATCTAATATAATTTGTTGACTAGCTTTAGCTCCAATTCCAGGAAATTTCTTTAAATATGCATCATTTCTAGATTCAATAGCACTTAAAATTTCATTAACAGTAGCACTTGCTAAAATTGATAATGCTGACTTAGGTCCAATCCCATTAACTGAAATTAATTTTAAGAATAATTCTTTTTCATCTTTAGTCTTAAAACCATATAAAGTTTCTTGGTCTTCTCTTAAATAATGATAGATATAAACAGTAATAAAATCATCATTAATTAAAAAATTATAAGGGTTTGGCACAACAATCTCATAACCAATATTATTATTTTCTAAAGTAATGTATTTGGGTGTAACTTCTGTTACATAACCTTTAATATATGAGTACATTTAAATCACCTAAAAAATTATATCATAAATTAACATTTTAATAAAGG
>CAMNGZ010000015.1 GCA_946538835.1 uncultured Clostridium sp.
CTTAATAACGCAAAAAATCGGCCAAAGCCGATTTCATTTATGCGGTTAAAACTTAAGCTCTCTTAAGGTTACCCTTTTTAAGAGCGCTAGCAGAAACTTTTACCTTCTTAACTGTGCCATCTTCTAAAACGATGTGAGCAGTTTGTAGGTTAGCTTTCCAAGTACGACGAGTAGCATTTAATGCGTGTGATCTCTTGTTACCGAAAGTAGTTGTCTTACCAGTTACATAACATCTTGCCATAATTCAAACCTCCTTGCTCAAGCATTTGTTTTTACAAGCCTTTTTATTATAGGCTATTTTTTATAAAGATTCAAGTAGTATTTGAAAAAAAATAAAAATTGTATTAAAATAGTATAGCCTTAATGGGCCTGCGTTAAAAGGTATTTGATATTTTTTTAATCTATGGTATAATTTACGTAGCGTTTTAAAAATTATTTTATTTTTACGCATTTTTAAAGTGGTAAATAATTCGAGTTTTACATATATATAATAGGAAGGTGTTTAATTATGGCTATTAATTTAGTTAATGGCAAGATGTTCAAAAAGATGGTAACTAACGGAGCAATTAATCTTAAGAATAATTGCGAGTATATCAACTCTTTAAATGTATTCCCAGTTCCTGATGGAGATACAGGTATCAATATGTCTATGACTATCGACTCAGGAATTACTGAAATTAACAAGTGTGAATCAGATTCTATCATTGATTTATCAAAGATTTTCGCCCGTGGTTTATTAATGGGTGCTCGTGGAAACTCTGGTGTTTCTCTATCTCAATATTTTAGAGGTTTATCTGTAGCTATTAAATCTTTACAAAAAGATTCATTAACTCCAACTGATTTCTTATATTGCTTCGAACAAGGTAAAGAAATTGCTTATAGAGCATTCAAAGATCCTGTTGAAGGTACTATGTTAACAGTTATTCGTGAATCTTACGAAGCTGTTAAGGATAAAAAGTTTGATAGTTTTGAAGATTTATTCACTGCTTATTTTGAAGCTGCTAAAGTTTCAGAAGCTAATACACCAAATCTATTACCAGTATTAAAAGAAGCTAATGTTACTGACTCAGGTGGTGAAGGTTTCTTAAAGGTAGTTGAAGGTATGTATAAAGCTATCATGGGTGAAATGATCACTGCTGAAGTTGAAAAAGAAACTAAGAATGAATATGAATATCAATTAAACTACAAATTAGTTTTAAAAGATGTTGAATCATTCCAAATTTCTGACTTACGTCAAGACTTATCACTTAAGGGTGATGTTGAAATTGAACAAAATGGTCAAATTTTATCTGTTAAGATTTCAACTGATGATTTAGGTAGGGTATTATCATTATCTGAAAAGTTTGGTTCTCTTGTTCAAGTAGAAGTTAAGAATGTTAAGTTGAATGATGAATTACCAGAAGTTAAAGAAGATGCGCCAAGAAAAGATATGGCTGTAATCACTGTAGCATTTGGTGATGGTATTAAAGAAACATTCAAGGAATTAGGTTGTGCTGTTGTAATTAACGGTGGACAAACTATGAACCCAAGCACTGAATCATTTGTTAAGGCTTGCAAGGAAGCTAATGCTGATAATGTTATTATTGTTCCAAACAATGGTAATGTTATTATGGCAGCTGAACAAGCAACAAAGCTTGTTGAAGGTTGCAACGTTCGTGTTCTTCATGCTAAGACAATTGCTCAAGGTTATGCTTCTTTAATCGCATTTGATGAAACTCAAGATTTAGACAGCAATATGTCTGATATGGAAGAAGCTATGGCTAACGTTAAGACTGGTGAAGTTACTTATGCTGTACGTGATACATCAATTTCTGGTGTTGAAATCAAAGCTAATGACTTCATGGGTATCTTAGATGGTGATATCATTGTTTCAAAGGCAGATAGAATTGAATCTACAAAAGATTTATTAAAGGCTGCTATTGATGAAGATTCAGCTGCTGTTACAATTTTCGTTGGTAATGGTGTTTCTGAAGATGAAGTTAGTCAATTAGAAGAATATATTCCAACATTAAACGAAGACGTTGAAGTTGAAATTGTTGAAGGTAAACAAGATATTTATTCATATATCATTTCAATTGAATAAAAATTATGAATGGTTGATTTTCAACCATTCTTTTTTTATGGTAAAATATAAGAAAAAGGATTGTTTATATGGATATTTTAAGTGATGTTTCTTTATTAAAGGGTGTTGGTGAAAAAACTAAATATGAATTAAATGATGCTGGTGTTTTTACTATTAAAGATTTGATTTTTAATTTGCCTAAAAATTATAAAGTGTATCAAAATTTAAATTTGATTGATATCGTAGATAATGAAAAAGTTATTATAAATGGTATTATTGAATCATTTGTTGTTACCAAATATAATTTTAAAAGTGAAATGGTAATCATATATTTAAATGCTCAAAATAGAAAAATCAAAAGTGTTTTCTTTAATCAGGGATTTTTGAAATATCAAATTCAAAAAGGATTATTGGTTTCTATTGTTGGTACATATTATAAGAAAAAAGATGAAATAATTGGCTCTAAGCTTTTAAAGGGTGTCAAGGATTTTTATGTTGATTTAAATTATAATTATAAAGATTTAAAATCTAGTGTGATAAGTAAACTTGTTTTAAATGCGTACGATGGCTTTGATTTCAATATTCAAGATAGATTACCTCAATATTTAAAAAATAAATATCGATTATTAGATTATTCAAGCTATTTATTTATTTCTCACAATCCTAAAAATATCCAAGATATTAAAGAAATTAATAGAAGAAGAAAGTATGAATCTTTTTTGAACTACGCTTTAAGCCTTAAACTTTTAGAATATAATGTGGAAAAGAAAGCTAAGTCTAAAAGAATTGTTGATAAAGCTAAGTTAAATGATTTTATTTCATCACTTCCTTATAAACTTACTCTTGATCAAAATAAAGCTATTGAAGATATTTATAAAGATATTATAAGTGACCATATTTTAAATAGGCTAGTTGAGGGTGATGTTGGTAGTGGAAAAACTATTATAGCTTCATGTGCTATTTATATGACTCTCTTATCTTCAAGGCAAGGTCTTTTAATGGCTCCTACTGAATTATTAGCTAAGCAACATTATCAAAAATTAAAAGATTTATTTGATAAATATGGCTTTAAAACTTGTTTGTTAACTAGTGATATTTCAAAGAAAGAAAAAGAAAGACTCATTGAAAAAATTAGATTAAATGAATTTGATTTAGTTATATCGACTCAAGCAATCTTATATCAGAAAAATATTTTTAATAATTTAGGTATTATAGTAATTGATGAACAACATCGCTTTGGTGTTAAGCAAAGAAGTCAATTATTAAGTGATTATAATGATTGTGACGCTTTATATTTAACAGCAACTCCAATACCAAGAACTTTAGGTTTATCTCAAATAGGTGATTTGAAATTATCTGAAGTTCATACTAAACCTAGTGGGAGAAAAGATGTCAAAACATTCGTAATTGATTATCAAGATTTAAATTCTTTAAAATCTAAAATTAATGATGAGATTAATTTAGGTCATCAAATCTTTGTGATAGCTAATAAGATTGATGAGGATGATAATAAATATGATTTATCTAAAGCTTTTTCTTTATTTAAAGAATTAGCTCCTAATGCGAGGATTGAAAAGATTAATGGTAGATTAAAAGAAGAGACTAAGAATAAGATTATGACATCATTTTTAAATAAAGAATTTGATATATTAGTATCTACCACAGTAATTGAAGTAGGTATTGATATTAAAGATGCTACAATGATGTTCATTTTAAATAGTGAAAACTTCGGTTTAGCTACTCTACATCAACTTCGCGGTAGGGTTGGAAGAAATGATTTGGATAGTTATTGTTATTTAGTTACTGATGATACATTAAATGAAAGATTAAATGTATTAGCTAATACTAATGACTGTTTTGAAATAAGTGAAGCTGATTTTCGTCTTCGTGGACCTGGTGATTTTCTTGGTGAAGAACAATCTGGATTCCTTGGACTTGATTTTACAAAAGATTTTAAAATTTATGAATGTGCAGTCGCAGATGCTATAGATTTAATAGAAAATCACAAGGAAGAAAAAATAATTGAAGATATTTTAAAAGAATTAGAATTAAAAAAGTTTAATTTGAATTAAAAATAGATGATATTTATGATAAAATAGATATATCGTAAAGGTGGTAAAAGTATGATTAAAATCGCAGTCGATGCAATGGGTGGAGACCATTCTGTAGAAACAACAGTTGCCGGATCAATGATGGCAATAAAAGAGTATTCAAATATTGAAATTTATTTATATGGTGACAAAGCTAAGATTACTCCTCTTTTAACCGATTCAACACGTATTCAAATCATTGACACTCCTAAATATATGTCAATGGGTGAACATGATCCTGTTGGTTATCTTAGAAGTAATAAAGATTGTTCAATGGCACAAGCAATGTTATCTTTAAAAGATAAAACTTGCGATGCTTGTGTTTCTGCTGGACCTACACAATGTGTTATTGTAGGTGCTCATTTATTCGTTCGTAAGCTTGATGGTATGCAAAGAGTGGCATTATGCCCAATTATTCCATCAATGGACGGACAAGGACGTCTATTACTTGATGTTGGAGCTAATGTTGAATTAAGACCTGAACATTTGAAGGAGTTAGCAATTGCAGCCACTATAGTTTCTCGTGAAATTTTAGGAGTTCGTGATCCTAAAATTGGTCTTATAAACATTGGTAGTGAAGAAGGAAAGGGTAGAGAAGTTGATCAAGAAACTTACGAACTTCTAAAAAATAGCCCTGAAATTGATTTTGCAGGAAATGTTGAACCAAACGAAATTTTAACTACTAAAGTTAATGTTTTATTAACTGATGGTTTTAGTGGTAATCTTGTTTTAAAGACTGTAGAAGGTACTGCTAAGGCTATGGGTGCGATGCTTAAAGAAGAAATTTATTCATCTTTATCAGCTAAAATCGCCGGACTTATATTAAAGAAAAAACTTAACCATTTCAAAAAGAGACTCGATTCAAGTGAAGTTGGAGGCGCTATGATTTTAGGTGCTAAGGCTCCTGTTGTAAAAGCTCATGGTTCATCTGACCCTAAGGCTTTTAAGAACGCTATTGGTCAAGCAAGACTAATGGTTTTAAATCAAGTAGTTGAGAAGGTTAAAGCTAATCTTCCAAAGAAGGTGGAGGAATAATGAAAAGTTATAAAGATTTAGAAAAAAAATTGGGCGTAACTTTTTCGGATTCGGATTTAATTAAAGAAGCGTTAACACATAGTTCTTATGGTAATGAACATAATTGTACATTTAATGAACGTTTAGAGTTCCTTGGTGATGCTGTTCTAGAACTTTGTATGTCTAAATATTTAATTTCAAATTATTCACTTGATGAAGGTGATATGACTAAGAAGAGAAGTCAATCAGTAAGAGAAGAAGCTCTAGATATTTATGCTTCAAAGATTAATCTTGGTGATTATTTATTTCTTGGTAAAGGTGAAGAAGCTACAGGTGGTAGAGAAAGACCTGCAATTATAGCAGACGCTTTTGAAGCTGTACTTGGTGCTTGCTTCCAAGAATTTGGATTTGACAAGACATTTGAAATATTTGAACGTATTGTAGTTCCTTATGTTACTGAGGTTGTTGGTATTAAAGATTACAAGACTATGTTACAAGAGTATGCTCAGTCTGATAAGCGTAGTTTATCTTATGAAATTGTGGGTCAAACAGGTCCTGCTCATAATATTTTATTTGAAGCTGTTGTTAGAATGGATTCAAACATTATCATGGGACACGGATTTGGTAGAACAAAGAAAGATGCTGAACAAGCTGCGGCTAAACAAGCATTAAGTAAAGTTGCAGGTAATTAATATGCTAAAGAAAGTATATGAATTAGGTTGTTTGAATCTTGAAAAGCTTATTTTAAAATATACTAAAGATTTATCATTATCTAGTGAAGAATGTTTAATATTATTGAAGATTGTAGAAAATATTACTGCAGGTAAAGATATTAATGAAGAAGATATTGCTAAATCATTAAAACTAGATGCAGCTAATGTTTCTAATGTAATGGCTAAGTTCATTGAACAAGGTTATCTTGAACTAGATGTTGTAATTGAACATGGTATTTGCAAAGAAAAGTATTCAATTGATTCATTATTTAAGGCTCTTGAAGTTATCTTAAATGATGAGATGAAAGAAAATAAATCTGAATCAGAAGATATTATATCTTTACTTGAAACAAAGTTTTCAAGAGTATTATCAAGTAAGGAATTAGAAATTGTATCTTCTTGGGAAAACAATAATATTACTAAATTAGATGTTGAAGAAGCTTGTAGACAATTATTAGCTCGTGATTTTAATTTAAGCATCAATCGGATTGAAAAAGAATTATTTAAGTTAACTCGTAATAAAGGAACTTCAACTGCGGATACAATTGATAAATTATTAGAGAAGAGTAGAAATGGATATTTATCTTAAAAAGGCTATTGAAATGTTTCCTGATGCAAGTTGTGAATTAATTTATCATAATCCATTTGAGTTCTTATCAGAGGTTATGCTTAGTGCACAGACTACAGATAAAAAGGTTAATATGGTTTCAATAAAATTATTCGAAAAATTTCCAACATTTGATAGTGTTAAGGAAAATGATTATGATGAAATTTATGAAATTATTAAACCACTTGGACTTGCAAAAGGAAAAACTAGTAATTTTATTAAGTTATGTCTAGAACTCCAAAAAAGAAAAAATATTCCAAATAATGTAGCTGATTTAGTTACATTACCAGGTGTAGGAGAAAAGACAGCTTATGTCTATATGGCTGAGATATATAAAGAACCTCATATTGCGGTAGATACTCATGTTTCAAGAGTTGCCACAAGATTAGGATTGAGTAAAGAAAAAGATCCTTTGAAAATATCAAAAGATTTAGAAAGAAGATATCCTAAAGAATTATATATTAAGGTACATCATACATTTTTATTTTTAGGAAGATATAAGTGTAAGAGTTTAAAGCCAGATTGTGACAGTTGTTTGTTAAAAGATATTTGTCAATATAAGAAAAGTGTTTAAGAAAAAAATTCTTAAACACTTTTTTTTAGCATTCTTTTTTGAATACACCGTGAAGGTTACAGTAACCATAAACAGCTACTGCTTTTTCACCTTCAAGCAAGTTGAAGCAAGCAACTGGTTCATCAGTTGGGTTGAAGTTGTGAACATAAACATTTTTATCTGTTTCAACTAATACAAACTTGATATGATGTTCTAGAGTCATTGGGTGTAGGTTTGTACCAACCTTAACCAATAGAACATTTCCATCAAGAGAAGCAACTGGAACATGCTTTTCACCTTGATCTTCAAGCTTTACTTTGATTTCCTCTAATCCTAATTTTTCAGTGGTGTAAATAACACAACCATCGACGTTATAAAAATTCATGTAACCTCCTGTCGAATAATCCCTTTTCTAAATAAATTATAACATAAATTTTAAAAAAATATAATTAATCATTACTATCATAATTGACAAAAGTAAACTTTATGATAAAATTTTCGTGCACTTTTTATGTCTTTTAAACATGAAAAGTGCATTTTTTATGTATTATTGTTAAATTTGTAAAAATCGACATTTTTAAAAATAATGTGTAAGAAATTGTCAAAACGGTTTTTAACGTAATTTTTTTTGTATAAATCGTGAATAAAAGTAAGGTTATTTTTATTATTTGTATAATAAGGCTAAGAAAATTGTAGAGGAGAATGTATGGATAATATTAATATTTTACTTAACAAGTTGGATCATGTTAATAAAACTGATTTTGATTATATGGATACTATTGGTTCTGAGATCAGGCTTCAAAGAAATAGAATGAATCTAACTTTGAAAGCTTTGACTGATAATACCTGTTCAATTAGTTATTTATCCAAAATTGAACATAATCAAATTGAGCCTAATATGGGAATTTTAAAAGAATTATGCGATAGATTAAAGATTACAGAATCTCAGTTTAATGAATTATTAAATACTGTTAAGGTAGGAGAATCAATGATTAAATATTATTACTTAGGTAATGAAGAAGAGATGAAAAAGATTTATGATGCAAATATAGGTTTAAAAAACGTAAGTTCAAGAATTATTGTTGCTTATTACTATTTATATCATAATCAGATTAAAGAATTTGAGCAGATATATGATAGGATAAATAAAGCTATTTCAGTTTTGAATGATAGAGATACAATTAATTTTGGATTATTATACTCAATATATTTATATAAAACATATAAATATGATAGTGCTAAAAAGGTATTACAGGGAATAGGTAGAGTATCTAGTGATGAATATTATAACGCTTTAAAGGATGAAATATATTCCCAAATTTTGTTTGACCTTGATAGTGATGAGTTTTACATTATCATGCCTGAGGTTATAAAAAGAAATTTAAATCTACATTTATATGATAAGCTTAGAGTTAATAAATATCTTGAGCAAAAATTTAGATTTAATCGCAAGTTTATTGAAGTTATTAAAACTGCACCAGTATTAAACAAAGATTATCAGCAAAGATTACTAAATGTGATGAATGTTGGTATGGTAGAACTAAATGATAGTATTATTTATAAACTCGTAAAACTTTATTATGAAAATAAGGAAGAATACTTAAATTATGTTAAAAGCAATGATATATCTTATAACAATATTTTTGAATCTTGTTTGATTAAATTTTTAGCTTTAAAAGCTACTCATTATGATCAAAGTGTGCAATTTCTAATGAACGAATGCATACCTTTAGCTTTTACAAGATACAACTATTTGTATAGTGCTATATTTATTAAACTATTACAATTGCATTACACAGATAATACAAGATATAAGAGATATTTAGAACTTGAAGATCAATTTGAGAGTCATTTTATAGATTTGAGGTAGTGGATTTTGAAAAAGAGGGTTTATTTTTTAATTTTTGTAGTGTTTATTTTTTTAGTCACTCCTAAAAAAAGTTTTGCCAAACAAAGAAATTATTTTAAGTGGGACAGGGAAGAAGTAACAATACCAATTAATTCTAATTTTGAGTCATATATTTCAAGTATAAATGTTTCTTTTTATTACGATAATAATTTTGTAACAAATGATGTACACGTTGAACTTGATCCATTTTATTATGGCGCACATACTATTCAAACCAATAAAATTGGCACAAAAGAAGTAATTTTATTAGCTTATGTACCTGGTTATTCTAATTTTGAAAGAAAAGCTATAATGGTTCATATTGTAGATAATGTTAACCCGATTATTAAGTGTAAAAAGGATTTGAATATTAATGTTAATGAACCATTTGAGCCAAGTAAATATTTCTTATTTACTGATAATGATAAGATTGATAATAAATCAATTGAGTATAGATATAATCCAAATGATTTAAAAATTCCCGGATATCATACTATCATGGTTTTTGTGGCTGATGTCAATGGTAATCTTACATCTAGATCATTTAGATATCTTGTATATGATAATGAGTGTCCGACTTTGACTCTATCTAGTAAGATTGAATTAGAATATGGAAATATAAATTATAATATTTATGATTATGTTGTGGCTTTTGACAACTTTGATGGTGATATTACTACAAGTGTTAAAACTAGTGATATTGATGTGTTCAAACTTGGTGAACAAAGTGTGACATTTTATGTTGAAGACAGCTTTAAAAATATTACTCAGATTGATAAAGTGATAAGTATAGTTGATTTAACAGCACCTGTTTTAGAATTAACAAAGTATCAAGATAGTATATCGATTGATGAAGTTGATTCTATAAATTTAGAGAGCTATATTCTTAAAGTTTATGATAATACAAATTGTGTGTCAATTGACGATGTCTATATTGATACTAAAGATTTCACGAAGACTATTGGTCAAAATGAAATATATTTTTATCTTAAAGATTTAGCAGGTAATTATACTAAAAGAGAATTGCTGTTAGATATTAGGTATACGAGTAAACCTGAGATTGAGGCTAATGATTTATCATTTTCAACAAATGATACATTTAATTTAAAAGACTATATTAGAATTACTTCAAAATATGATCCTAACATTGATAAGTCAGCAATTATAGATGATTCATCTCTTGATAAAACAAAACCAGGTGTTTATGAAGTTATAATAGAAGCTATGGATTATGCAGGAAATGAAACTAAAAAGAGTATTTTTGTAACTATAACAGATTCAAGTAATCAAAATAGCAATAAGATTAAGTCTTTGTATGTAACTCTTTATGATAATCGCTTTTTTATTTCAATTGGTTTTATCGGATTAATCACATTTTTAATAATTCATTTTAATAAAAAACATAAGAAGCTTGGAGAATAATATTATCTCTTGTGTTATAATAAAAATTAGAATGGAGTTGTTAAAGTGGATACATATATTTATGGACAAACTGGATATAATTTGTTAAATAATTCAATCTTACTTAAAGATTATATTTCTGTTTCTTTAGAATATGGTTATAAATATCTAACTTTAACTGATTCGAATCTCTACGCCGCATTCAAGTTTTTAAACTTATGCAAGAAAAATAATATTAAGCCAATTCTTGGTCTTGAGATTGATGTGATTGATTCTAATTATAAATTTAAAATGCTTGCGTATGCGAAAGATATTGATGGCTATAAGTCTCTTGTAAAATTATCTTCAAATTCAAAAGTTGCAAATAAAGTTTTTGAAGTAGAAGAGTTAACTAAATACAGTGGAATTACATTTATTTCTACATTTGAAGATTCTTTCTTTTTATTAAGTCTTAAAGAATCTTCAGATAAATTTATAAGTCTAGTTAAAAAGTATAAAGATGTCTTAAAAGATTTTTATGTAGGTATTTCTAATCAAAATTTGAAGAATAAAAATGATGCTCAATATATGTATGAAATTTGTGCTTCAAATAATATTGATGCTATTCCTCTACATCAAACTCTTTACTTGAAGCAAGAAGATAATACTGTTTATGAAGCACTTAGAAAAATTAATCAAACTAATGATATTAAGTATGGAGACTACTTTTTACCTACTAAAGAAAATCTTGATTATGAATTTGCAAATTGCCCTAAATTAAATGATGGATTAAAGAAATTTTTAAGTAACATTAAAGATTATATGCCTCATGCTAAAATCTCACTTCCAACATTTAAAAATGATTTGAATTTATCTAGTGATACTTATTTAAAAGAATTATGTATCAAAGGATGTAAGAGAAGATTTGAAATTGAACATGTAGCTTCTTTTGAAGCATATATGGATAGATTGAATTATGAACTTAATGTAATCTCTAAGATGGGGTATCAGGATTATTTCTTAATTGTATGGGATTATGTTAGATATGCTAAAAAGAATAGTGTGATGGTTGGGCCTGGTAGAGGTAGTGCATGTGGTTCATTAGTTGCCTATTCACTTGGTATTACTAATGTTGATCCATTAAAGTATAATTTATTATTTGAACGTTTCTTAAATCCTGAACGTGTCACCATGCCTGACATTGATATGGACTTCCCTACTGATAAGAGAAATGAAGTTATTGATTATGTTAAGGAAAAATATGGGAAAAATAGAGTATGTAATATTACAGCATTTGATACTTTCCAATTAAAAAGCTCAATTCAAGATTTAGGTAGAGTTCTTGGTATAGATAAAGCCAAATTAAAGGTTTTATCTAATGTGGCTGGTCAAGCTAAAGACTTTGATGATTTACTTAATAAATTTAAAGATAATATAGAAATATATAATTTATTAATAATTGCTAAAAAGCTAGAGAACTTACCACGTCATATTTCAACGCATGCTGCTGGTATTGTATTGTCAAATGATAATCTTGATGAACTTGTGCCTTTACAAAATGGAATTAATAATTTATATCAAGCCCAATGGGATAAAGATGATATTGAGGCAGTTGGTCTACTTAAAATGGACTTCCTTGGTGTTAAAAACTTAAATATTGTATCTGATTGCGTCAATAAAATTGACACACTTAATAATATTTCACTTCAATACATTCCATTAAATGATAAGAATACTTTTGAATTACTTCAAAGAGGAGATACTCTTGGTATTTTCCAATTAGAAGGTGAAGGTATTAAAAAGGTGTTAATTAAACTAAAACCTAATTCATTAGATGATATTGTAGCTGTACTTGCGCTATATAGACCTGGTCCTATGGATCAAATTAATGAATTCATTGATAGAAAGAATGGTAAAAAATTCGAATATTTACACAAAGATTTAGAGCCAATCTTAAAATCAACTTACGGAATCATTGTATATCAGGAACAAATTATGCTAATAGCTCATGATTTTGCAGGACTTTCTTTAGGCGAAGCAGATGTTTTGCGTAGAGCTGTAAGCAAGAAGAACAAAGAATTACTTGATAGTCAAAGAGTTAATTTTGTTGAACATTGTGTAAAAAATAATTATTCAAAAGAAATTGCTAATCAAATATATGATTATATTGTAAAATTTGCTGAATATGGATTTAATAAAGCACATGCTGTTGGTTATGCATTATTAAGTTATCAAATGGCTTATATCAAAGCTAATTATTTTAATATTTTTATGTCTAATTTATTAAATAGTGTAATTGGCAATCAATCTGATGTTGTTTCTTATATCAGGTATGCAAGACTTCATAAGATGCATGTTTATGAACCTAATATTAATGAGTCAGATGTGACATTTAAGATATACAAAGATGGACTTATTTTCCCTCTTTCAGGTATATTTGGAATTGGTTTGATTCAAGCTAGTCAAATTGTTAAAGAAAGAGAAAATGGATTGTATAAATCACTTGATGATTTTAAAAAGAGAACGAGTCTTAACTCTAATTCAATAATTAATCTTATTTATAGTGATTCTTTTGATTCATTTGGTCATTCGAAAAAGACTTTAGTTGATGAGGCCAATAATAATATATCAACATATTCAAGATTTTTAGATGATGTTATCGGTCTAAAAGAAGACGAATTTGATGAGATTGAATTAAAGAGACTTGAAGCGAAAATGTTAGGTTTGAATATTAAATATGATAATTTTAAAAATATAGAAATCATTCATAGAAATTACAATGCTTCATTTATTTCAAGAAAATCATTGAATAAGGATTTGAATACAATTATTCAATTTGAAAATATTAAAGAAATTAAGACTAAGAAGGGTGATCCTATGGCATTGGGAAGTGCTACTGATGGAAGAATTAGTTTTAATTTTGTAATATTCCCTAAAGAATATGAAATTTTTAAAGATATTTTAGATAAGGAATCAATTTTCTTAGCATTTGGCCATGTATCATTTGATGATAAATATAAAAAGGTCGAATTAAAAATTGCTAATCTTAAAAAAATATAGACAAAAAAAATAAAATAAACTATAATATTTTTAGAAACCGTTGATAAGAAGAGAATATAGAAAAAAGTTTTAAGAGAGCTGATGGTTGGTGTGAATCAGTAATGAGTAGTCTATATTTATGGGCCTTTGAGGGTAATGATGAAATTTAGTAGTCATTAACGAATCACTCACGTTAAGAGTAGAGGCAGTTGTTAGACTGTAAATTAAGGTGGTACCACGAGATATTCGTCCTTTGGATGAGTATCTCTTTTTTTATTTAATGGTCAGGAGGTAAATAATTATGAGATTAATTTCAGGTATTCAACCTAGTGGTACAATTACACTAGGTAACTATTTAGGAGCTATTAAAAACTTTGTTAAATTACAAGATGATCCAAAGTTTGATGATTTCTTAGTTTTTGTTGCTGACTTGCACGCTATTACAGTTCCACAAGATAGAGCTAAGTTAAGACAAAATATTAAGTCACTTGCGGCTATCTATTTAGCTTGTGGACTTGATCCAAAGAAGGTACATATTTTCATTCAAAGTGAAGTTCCTGCTCATCCAATGCTAGCATGGATTTTACAATGTAATGGTTATATTGGTGAATTTGAAAGAATGACTCAATTTAAATCAAAGAGCCAAGCACAAAAGACTAACTCAGGTATTCCTCTTGGTCTTTTAACATATCCTTCTCTAATGGCAGCAGATATCTTATTATATGATGCAAATGCTGTACCTGTTGGACAAGACCAAACTCAACATTTGGAAATAACTCGTGATTTAGCTGTAAGATTTAATTCTAAATATGGTGATACATTTGTTGTACCAGAAGCTTTAACTACTAAACAAGGTGCAAAAATTAATTCTTTAACTGATCCAACAAAGAAAATGTCTAAGTCAGATCCAAATCCTAAGAGCTATGTAGCTTTGTTAGATGATGTTGCCGTTATCCGTAATAAAATTAAGGGTGCTGTTACTGATAGTGACACAAAGATTAAATATGATCCTGACAACAAACCTGGTGTTTCAAATTTATTAACAATTTTATCATGTGTATCAGGAAAGACTATTCAAGAATTAGAAGAAGAATATAAAGATTCTAATTATGCTCAATTCAAAGCTGATGTTGCTGATGCTGTTGTAAATGAAATTGAACCAATTCAAGCTAGATATAATGAATTAATTAATTCAGAAGAATTAGATAAGATTCTTGATGAAGGTAGAGATTACGCTACTTATTTATCAAATAAGAAGATTTCTAAAGTTCTTCAAAAGGTTGGCCTTGGCAGAAAGAGAAAATAACTCTTATCTATTTTTTAAATGAGGTATAAGTTAATATATAAGCAAAAAAATAATCTATTGGTTAATTCCAATAGATTATTTTCTTTTATTTATATAATACTTTTTTTAAATGAGCGAAACGTGGAAGACCATTTTCAAGTGGAGCTTTCATATCACCTTGGATAAGTGGAAGAGCATAGTCTACAAATTCTTTTGTAAGACCAGTGTGGTCTTTTTTAATCCAAGAAACTGGGATTTTCTTTTCATCGTTTGCAACAAGGTGTAGGTCAATTAAGACATAGTTGCACTTATATTTGCCATTCTTATCATAACTTCTCTTAAATCCAACCATCTTGTCAGTAACACCTTTGATAGCAAATTTAACAGCATACTTACCGGCGTTGAATGCTTCATTAACGTCTTGACGAGATGCAAGGTGTTGAGCGCAACGTTGCATTAAATTGAATTCGATTGCACGAACTTTAACTCCAAACTTATTATGGATTTGATCAGCTAGTACTTGAGCAGTACCACCAAGTTGAGCGTGACCGAATGAGTCAGTAGCTAATTCTTTGAATAATTCAGGAATATATTTTCCTTCTTTAGTTTGTATACCTTCTGATACAGCGATTAGTAC
Source organism: uncultured Clostridium sp. (assembly GCA_946538835.1). Classification (GTDB taxonomy): domain Bacteria; phylum Bacillota_I; class Bacilli_A; order Acholeplasmatales; family Anaeroplasmataceae; genus JAEELC01. Next base: position 15,269 of record CAMNGZ010000015.1, read on the forward strand.
ATGATTTTTTTCTTTAATCTTAGCTTCAACTGAATTCATGAATTCTTCAAAATCAAATGGAAGTTCTGGAAGGTAAACTAAATCTGGACCAAAACCAGCTTCAGTTGCTAATTGAGATGATGCAGTTAACCAACCAGCATTTCTACCCATAATTTCACAAACGCAAACCATTGGAGCATCGTAAACAGAAGCATCATGCTTAATTTCCATTAATGTAGTTGCAACATACTTTGCAGCACTACCATAACCAGGACAATGATCTGTGACAGCAAGATCGTTATCGATTGTTTTAGGAACACCGATGCAACGGCATTCGTAACCTGATTTAGCTAAATATTTAGAAATCTTGTTGCAAGTATCCATTGAGTCGTTACCACCATTATAGAAGAAGTAACGAATATCATATTTTTTGAACACTTCAAGAATTCTCTTGTAATCTGTATCATCTACAGATGCATCCTTTAATTTATATCTGACAGAACCGATATCACTACTTGGAGTAGTCTTTAATAATTTTAATTCTTCAAGGTCCTCTTTCTTCATATCGTATAATTCTTCATCAAGAATTCCACGAATACCATGCTTAGCTCCAAATACATTTGTGATGTACTCGTTTTGAGCTATAGCTTCCATGAAAACACCAGCAGCAGAAGCGTTTATTACTGATGTTGGACCGCCTGATTGTCCAAGTACGCAGGCACCCTTTAATTTTGTCATTTTCAATTCTCCTTAAATACCTAGTTAAATTATAACGCAATAAATATAAAAAGCAAAACATAAAAATAAAGATTTTAAATCTTCTGTAAGGAAATCTAAATAAAAATAAAATAGCGTTTACAGAATAAAAAAATATTGTAGTGGTAAAAAAATATGTTATAATATTTAAGGGTAAAACGATACCTATATTTTGTAAGGAGATTTATATCTATGAAAAAAACTAAAATTGTTTGTACAATCGGACCTTCTTCAGAACAAAAAGACCAATTAAAGTCTTTAATTGAAGCTGGTATGAACGTTATGCGTATGAACTTTTCTCATGGTTCATATGAAGAGCAAGGTGCTCGTGTTAAGAACGTTAAAGAATTAAACAAGGAAAACGGTTGGAACGTTGGTATTATGCTTGATACTAAGGGACCAGAAATCCGTACAGGTTATCTTGTTGGTTCAACTGACGAGAATGGTGAATTAGACTGGCATAAGAACCCATTCATTATGCTTGAAGCTGGTAAAGAAATCCGTGTTACTATGGATTACAACTTCATCGAAGGTTCTCCAGAAAAGATCGCTGTATCATATGCTGGTTTATATGATGACCTTAAAGAAGGAGACTTCATTCTAATTGAAGACGGTTTACTTCGTTTAAAAGTTACAGGTAAGGATGCTGCTACAAAGGAACTTATCTGCCGTGTTGAAAACTCTCGTAAGTTAAAGAACAAGAAGAACATTAACGTACCTGGTGTTAAGTTAAACATGGAATTCATTTCTGAAAAGGATAGAAAGGACCTTGAATGGGGATGTGACCAAGGTGTCGATTTCGTTTCTGCCTCATTCGTTCGTCGTGCTTCTGATATCCAAGACATTCGTGATATTTTTGCATCAAAGAATGACAAGCACTGCAAGATCATTTCTAAGATTGAAAACACTGAAGGTGTTGAAAACATGGAAGAAATCGTTGCATTATCTGATGGTGTAATGGTTGCTCGTGGTGACATGGGTGTTAACGTTGATGCTTGGGATGTTCCAGCTATCCAACGTCAAATGATTTACTTAGCTCAATCTTCAGGTAAGATTGTTGTTACAGCTACTCAAATGCTTGACTCAATGCAAGGTAACCCAAGACCTACTCGTGCTGAAGTTTCTGACGTTTATGATGCAGTTCTTGAAGGTACTGGTGCTACAATGCTTTCTGGTGAATCAGCTCAAGGTGATTTCCCTCTAGAAGCAGTTACATATATGGCTAAGATTGATGAAAGAGCTGAACAAGACATTGATCATGACAAGATGATTGAAAATGTTCTTGAAAATCCTGCTGATAAGGATGAAAAGGATGCTATCGGTTTAGCAGTTGCTACAGTTGCTAAAGAATTCGAAGTTTCTGCAGTTGTTGCTGAAGGTGACTATGAACTTGGTATGAAGATTTCTCAATTCCGTCCAGCTTCTGATGTATTCATGGCTGTTGAAGATGAAGCTACTGCCCGTTCTCTAGCATTTGCTTGGGGTGTTCAACCAGTTGTTGGTAAGTATGCTGATGCTCTAAAGGCTGCTGAAGAAAAGTTAGCTCTTGAAAAGGGTGCTGCTATTCTTAAGGTTACTGCTAAGGGTATTGAATTCACAACTACTAAGTAGTTTATACTTTTTAAGATAATTAGACCGGATTTTCCGGTCTTTTTTTAAATTTAACTAGGCTTATATCTTGTAAAAATCAGATATAGTCTAGTTTTTTTATTTTTGTCTTAAAAAAAATTATCTTTCATAGTAAAATAATAATGATGGTGAATAAAATGAAATTTTATGCAGTAAAAGTGGGAAAGACTCCTGGGGTTTATGAAACCTGGGATGAATGTAGTAAACAGGTTGTAGGGTTTCAAGGTGCGATTTATAAATCGTTTCCAACTAAAGAAGAAGCAATAGAATTTGTTACTGGTAAAAAAATTGAAAAGAAAGATAATTTTAAGAATCCAACAGCTTATGTTGATGGTTCTTTTAATGCGCTTACAAATGAATATTCTTTTGGAGCACTATTATTTGTTGACAATAAAAAACTTACATTTAAAAAGAAATTTGAAGCTGATGAATTTTCTACACATAGAAATGTTGCAGGAGAAGTTCGTGGAGCATCATTTATCATATATTACGCATTAAATCATGGTATAAAAGAATTGGATTTATATTATGATTATCAAGGAATTGAATCTTGGTATACAGGAGAATGGAGAGCTAATAATGATCTCACCCAAAAGTATCAAAATTTTGCAAAAGAAAATTTGGGTAAGATTAAAGTTAACTTTCACAAGGTTAAGAGTCATACTGGAATAAAATATAACGAGGAAGTAGACTTATTAGCTAAAAGCGCATTAGGAATTTAAAAAATACGCGAGGAAACAAAAAAGAGGTATATTATGATATTGGCAAATTTTATTTCTATCACAGAATGGAATGCTCAAAGTTGGACTTTATTAGTAATATTAATATTGTCTGGTCTTGGTTTATTCTTATACGGTATTAATCGTATGAGTGGTTCACTTAAGAATATTGCTGGTGACAAATTAAAGATGATTATTCAAAAGACCACAGATTCTCCTTTTAAAGGAATTCTTGTTGGTATTATTGTTACAGTCTTGATTCAATCTTCAAGTGGTACAACCGCATTGATTGTCGGTCTTGTTGGTGCAGGTCTTATGACTTTACCACAAGCAATAGGCGTAATAATGGGAGCTAATATAGGTACAACATTGACTGTTATTCTTATTGGATTACCTATTAGCGATTATTTGATTGCATTTACGTTTATTGGTTCATTTATATACTTCTTTTCTAAAAAGAAGAAAACAAAAGAAATTGGCTTGGCTTTATTTGGATTTGGAATCCTATTTTTAGGTCTTACATTGATGTCTAATGGACTTAATTGTATCTTTAAATCTTATGAAGAAGAAGCTAAGAACTTATTCCAAAACTTCTCTAAATATCCTGTATTAGGCTTATTACTTGGTACAGTATTTACAGCATTGGTTCAATCAAGTGCTGCAGCATTAGGTATATTACAAACACTATATGCCGGTGGAACTATTGAATTGATTGGTGCAATTGCTATTTTAATTGGTTCAAATATTGGTACCACAATTACAGCTATTTTTAGCGCAATTGGTGGTTCAACTGATTCTAAGAGAACAGCAGCAATTCACACAATGTTTAACGTATTTGGTGCATTATTATTTATGATTTTATTGCATCCATTTACTAAATTAATTCATCTAATTGAATCTAATATTAGTATGGATCCTAAGATGTCTATCGCGTTAGCACATGTCATATTTAATATTGCATCTACATTTGTATTATTCTGGTTTAGAAATATTATGGCTAAACTTGCTAAAAGAATGTTTAAGTCTGAAACTGATACAAACCCAATTTATTTAGGACTAGAAGATTATTCATTAATTAAAAAGAATACATATATGGCTTTAGAATTTATTGCACACGCATTAAAGTATATGGCTGATTTAACAATTGAATATTTTAAATTAACGAAAGCATATTCGTTTGAAAATAATCCTCAAAGTGTTAAAAAAGGTAATGATTATGAAGTTGAGATTGATTTGCTTAATGCTAAAATTCATGATTATTTAATTAAAATAACTCAAGAGGGTGTTGATAAAAAAGAATCTAACTTATTATCTAAATATCTAGATACTGTAAAAGATATGGAGCGTATAGGCGACCATTTGACTAACATTATGGAATTCTTTGAGGTTCGTCATGAGGCTAAAGCTACATTATCTGAAGAAGGCGCAACTGATCTTAAGAAGATGTTTGATTCTTTAGAATTCATGGTTACAAGTAGCTTATTAGCTATTGAAACATGGGACAAAGATTTAGCTCGTCAAGTTAATGCTGAAGAACCTAAAGTTGACCAAATGGAAGAAGTATATCGTAAGAAACATGTAATAAGAATTAATAAAGGTCAATGTAAAGTGTCTGACTTAGATTATTATGTTGATATTTTATCTAATTTAGAACGTATCGGAGACCATACTGATAATATAGCGTTAAATGTAATTAATGACGATTATCAAAGTACTATTGTGACAAATTTCATTGAGAAGTCTTGTTAATAATGGTATAATTAAATTCGTATAGTGGGTGATTATGTATGAAAGTAAGAGCATATGATGCTGTAACAGACTATGATAAAATTTTAGATTTAGTTAAACAAGAGAAGTTGACAAGCTTATATCGTAAAGATAAAAGATTATATAAGGAAGCAATGTCTAATAGCGAAACATTTGTCTTAGAAGATAATGATGAAATTATTGGATTTATGCGTTGTATTTCTGATTTTACATATACCACATATGTAATGGAATTGGTTGCTAAAGATACTGCTGATAAAGTTGCTGTTTTTAATGAATTAATTAAGAAGGCTGAAAGATTAGCTTTATACGGTAATTGCAATCTTATTTGTGATGATATTGAAACAGAAGTTATTTATCATAAAATGGGATTTAAGAAAATCGGTGACGGTTTTAGAATAGATCATAAAAATTAACCTGTTTATACAGGTTTTTTTTGGAGCTCCTGATTATTCACAATTGGGAGATGTTAGTAGAATAGAAAATATATACAGATTGTTTAAAGCAAGGATTGTTTCCATTTGGTTGATGAACTAGAGCCATTGTTGGATAAATACCGGGTAATTTTTCGACTGAAGACTACAACGGACCGCCAACTTGAAAATGACAAGGTATCTTAATTGGTACCTTTTTATTTTACTTGTAAATAATAAAATAAAAG
>CAMNGZ010000016.1 GCA_946538835.1 uncultured Clostridium sp.
CTAATCTTCATATGGAATTCTAGAAAGCTCTAAATATTTTTCAGCTAATTCTAAATCTTTTGATACACCAATGCCTTCTTTATAACATCTAGCCAAATTAGCTTCACCTTGATTTACTCTTAAATCAGCTGATTTCTTGTAAAATGTGAAAGCTTTATTTAAATCTTTTTCTAGATTGATACCATTTTCATAAAATTCTCCAATGGTGTTCATCGCAATACCATTACCAAGTTCACAAGCTTTAAAAATATAATCTAATCCATCTTCTTTATTTTTAATTAGAAACATACCGTAATTATATAATCCAGCAAGCGAATTTAGTTTAGCAGATTTTTCTAACTGTTCTCTAGCAACACTATCTTTACCAAGCTCAAGCGCCACCATACCAGCATGGCTCATAGCTTCCTTATCACCTTGACTTCCTGCAAGGATATAATATTCTAGAGCTTTATTTAAATCTTTTTCTACACCATCACCAAAATAGTACATACAAGCTACATTATAAGTAGCTAAATATGAACCATTTTGGCTAGCTTTAAGATATATTTCTAATGCCTCTTTAAACTTACCATTTCTTAAATAATTAGTTCCAATTTCTAATAATTCATTATTTGTCATAATTTCTCCTTAAATAGAATTTCAAATATATTATTTCCTTTAGCTTTAATTAAATAAATATTTGAATCATTATATTCTTCTTTTAAATAATTTATAAAATTTGAATCTGCTCCAATATATTCAAACTCAAATCTTATATTTTTACCCATTATTTTATCTGTTAAATTCTTAAGCTCATCAATATCTTTTATAATAAGCCCAAGTTCTTTATATACATCAATTTCATTGACTAAAGTGTTATCAATATCAACATACTTTGTCGTTTTAAAATCAAATGATTCATATGGAGTCTTTTTACTAGTTAACAACATATTTAAGCTTGGTACAATCGCACTATAATCCTTATCAAGCATTATTTTTGAAGGAGCACCAAATGTAGTATCAGATAAATAATATTTATCTTGATATTTTATAACATTCCAAGCGTGATCACCATTTTCTGATGAGCCTGTCAATCTATAGCACTCAATGTTTAATAAATTTAATAAAAGTGAATAAGCTTTAGCTTTAGCATCACAAACTGCTTGTTTATTTAAAAATACTCCTTCTAAAAAATAAGCTTGATTCCTTTGATTATTGTAATCACTAGTATAACCAACAGGATCATAATGAATCTCTTCAACAAGGTAAGTATAAACTTTTTCAATCATTTGAAGTGTTGTATCATCTTGGCTTATTATATTTAACAATATATCTTTTGCAGTATTATAAATTTCATAAGCTATGCTACCATTAGCTAATTCTAAATCATATCTATTTTGAACAGCATAAAATAATTGTTCACTAGTAGTTACCTTAATTTTTTTATTTCTAGGTCTGTAGATAACATCATTTATCTTATTTTTAATAGGTTCCTTATATAGTTTATATATATCTGTTGTATCAATTTCACTAATTATATCATTTTTAGTATTCAAACCTGTCAAATAAATAGTTGCATTTTTTGTCTTTTCAAAGTTATCATATAATATTTGAATACCATAATTATCACCTATATCAGAACTTTGATAAGCTTCTAACATTTCTTGATATGGTGAATAAAAATCTTTTAAATAATTATCGCTAAATAAAATATCAATTCTTTTATCTATCTTATAAAAAGCCATATAATCAATTAAATATTTAAAATCATCTCTAGAATCTAATACTTTTTTAGGATAATCTAAATCTTCTTTATTTGTATCTGTTATAAAATTTTTATTTATTATAGTAGTCTCATTTCCTTTTTGACAAGATACCAATGTAAAAGGAATAATTAATAGTAAAACTAATTTCTTTATTTTATTTAAATAAGTAAACATTTAATCTATCCCCCTTAAAAGATCCTGTTGACAAAGAAATAATATTAAGTTCATCCTTAAGTTCTTTATATGCACTATTTAAAATATCAATATCTCCATTTAATTCAATAGATATATCAAAATTATAATTTTTTCTTATATTAGCAACATATCTAAAAATTTTTTTAGCATCATCTACTTTTTTAACATTAAGACTTAAATCTAAATCATCAATCTTAATAATTGTATTTTGATAATAATCATATGCATCAATATTCATAATATTATCTAATATATATTTTTTATAACTTGATACATATTTGAAATTATTACTAGGTCCATTTGATTTAGTTAAAAAATAAGACATCGTATAATAATCATGAAATTTACCATCTTTATAATATCTAAGTATGCCACTTGTAGGGCAAGATAAATAATAAGTGCCTAAAATATTTACATATAAATATGCATGACCATTTGAATCATTAACTGCACCTATATGATAAGCTTCAATATTCATAAGACTAGATAATACAACTATTTCTTTAGTTAATCCGTCACAAACTGAGACGTTATTTAAGACACTTCCTTCTAAGAAAAAAGACGCATTATTTCTCGTTTGGGCACTATAATTACTAAGAGTTTCATAATCATAATGATTAGTATTTATAACATATGTATAAATATTTTTATACATATCATATTCATTTTGATTCAAATCGACTATTTTATTTAAAATATTGATAATTTTTTGGAATAATAAAAATAATTTAGTATCTGATTTAACATAAGGAAAATATCCTTGTTCAAGGATATAAACTAAATCTTCACTATTTCTAGCTTCTAAAAATCCTTTATTTTTTTTGAATCTTGGCAATTCTTGAAATGATAAATTATTACCACTTCTATTTAATAAATTTAGATATTCAAAAGATGAACAATTAAAATCTTCTTCTTTATTAAATAAATTGCCATAATTTGTATATCCAAGATAAAATGTAGCATAATGTTCTTCATCAAGTGTATTTAAAGAATATGAATATTTATTAAAAAAATTATGAGCTAACAATCCATTTTGAAGTGAATCTTTTATATTTGATTCAAAATTATCTTTTATAGAATTTAAATAATTTGGCTCAAAATAAACTCTAAATCCTTCATTATATTCTTTATCTAGACTAGATTTATATATCATATAATCTAGATAATCAGTAAGTTCATCATTTGAACTTACTAAATTATCTTTATTAAATTCTGCTAATTCAATATCTCCATATTCAATTTTTACTTCTTCTAAGTTAATGTTTCTGTCAATGTAAATAGTTTTTCTATTACATCCTAGAACACTAATTAGAAGAATAATTATTAAAAATAAATTAATTATTTTCTTCATGATTATCCCACTTAGATTCAATGTTATTATTTAAAAGTTCATAAGAAACACATTGTGGTTTTCCGTTTATTAAAGAAATTTCACCATCTATTTCAAAAACGTCATTCAACATTTTTCTTGTGTATACATTTTCTGGTGTTCCGTAATTATAAATAGAACCATTTTTCATCGCTACTAAATAATCACTATATTTACTTGCAAGATTTAAATCGTGTAATACCATGATAATAGTTACACCTTGAGTCTCATTTAATTTCTTTAATAATTCTAATATTTCAAGCTGATGACATAAATCTAGATAAGTAGTTGGTTCATCTAACATAATAATTCCACTTTGTTGAGCTAGGCACATAGAAATCCAAACTCTTTGTCGTTGTCCACCTGACAAATTAGCAATTTCTCTGTCTTTAAAATCATACATATTAGTAGCTTTAAGTGCCCATTCAATAATAGCTTTATCATTATCCTTCAATCTTCCGAAACCTTTTTGGTATGGAAATCTTCCATATGATACAAGATCAAATACACTAATTGTACCAGGTGCAGTTGGCGATTGTGGCAATATCGCAAGAAGCTTTGCGATATCTTTAGTTTTTAATTCACTAGTTAACATACCATTTAACTCTACATAACCAGACATAGAAGGAATAATACGTCCTATAGCTTTTAAAACTGTACTTTTTCCACATCCATTAGCACCGATGATTGAAGTAATTTTACCGTTTAAAAATTCTTGGTTAAAGTCATCAACAATTACATGTTTATCATAACCAACTTTTAAATTAGTAGTTTTTATAGACATAATTATCTCCTTTTAAGTAATAAATATATGAAATATGGAACTGAAATAATTGATACAAAAATACCAGTTGGAATATTTAAGAATATATCAAAATCAGTAACCAAAATATTTGAAGCCATTACCATAATACCAGCTACAATTCCACTTGTAGGAATTAAATATTTAGCGTCATGTCCAACAATTCTTCTTGCGATATGTGGCCCTATTAAACCAAGGAAGAAGAAATTTCCACCAAAAGCTACAGCCGAACTTGATAAAGCTACTGCTATAAATGATAAAATTAAAAATTCTTTTTTAGTCGCAACACCAATTCCTGTCGCAACATCATATCCTAAATTAATCGCATTTAGAGTTCTTGATTTATATAAAGCGTATCCACCAAAAACTAAGAACCATACAAATAAGATTAAAATATATAGATATGGCTTACTAGTGTTAGCTGCCCATAGTTCACCAGCTTGCCAGCTTTGAAGCTCAGCTAACTTATTCTCATCCATAATAAACACCATGAATTGTCCTATAGCTTGATATAATGCGCTTATCGCAACACCAGTTAAGACTAATCTTGTTGGTGAAATTTTTTTACCTTTTTTAAAGCTTAATAAATAAATAATCCCACTTGATATCAATCCACCAATAAGTGCTAAAATAGGCATTAAAAATGGATTAGAACTTTGAGTAGACATAAATGTCATATAAATAGTTACAAATAGAGTAGAGCCATCAGATACTCCAAGAGTACCAGGGCTTGCAAGATCATTATGCAACAAATTTTGCATAATAACACCACTAGCACCCATAAGTAAGCCAGTTAATAAAGCTAGTAATAATCTTGGCACTCTAATTTGGAATATAACTTTGTTAGATTCTTCACTTCCAAACCCAAACAATGTCTTAAAAACGTCACTAAGTGATAAACTATATTTACCTAGTAAAGAACCTAAAATAAATAATGAAAATAATATTAATAAAAGGATTATAATCTTAATTCTTTTAATCCTATTTTTTTCTTTTATCGTCTTCTCTTTTAAAATAGAATTAATCATCGAACTGATCTCCTTTTTGACGATTAGATGTATAAATAAAGAAAGGTACACCAACTAAAGTGATAAGAAGACCGATTGGAAATTCTAATCCTGGATTAATTTTTTTAGCAATCAAATCTACTAATGTTACAAATAGAGCCCCAAATATTATAGACATGGGAATAGTTAATCTAAAATCATTACCAACAAGATATCTTACTACAAAGGGAATCATAAGACCAACATAAGCTACAGGTCCAATTATTACAACAGAAATAGCAGATAATACCAATACTATGATTGTAGAAAGAATTCTCAATACCTTAGTATTAGCACCAAGACCTTTTGATACTTCTTCCCCTAAATTCATAATTGTAAGTCCTCTTGAAATTAATATCGAAAGAATAATTGATATTATAAAGAAAGGCAATGCGATTTTTATATCTTGCCAAATGACATTACTAGTTGAACCAGATTGGTAACGTACCATTTGGTTAGATAAACCATTCTTTAAAATGATAGCCATTGATAGACTTGATAAAAGTGTAGAAATAGCCATACCTGATAAAACCATTCTTTCAGTTTGACTGCCTGATTTAGACAATGTGGCTATCAAATAAATAAGTGATGTTACCAAAAAAGCTCCTAAAGTAGCCATTCCCATCTTTTCATATCTTCCAGCAAGTGGGAAAAACGCCACAATAATTACTACACCTAAAGTAGAACCTTGAGATATACCCATAATACCACTATCAGCCATAGGATTCTTAGTTGTACCTTGCATTATAAGACCTGCAACACTCAAACTTGCGCCTACAATAATATCAGCTAAAAGTCTAGGCATTCTAAGTTCTCTTATATCATATTCACTATCAATATTATCATCATAATTAAATATTGATTTTAAAGAATCTAAAAAGCTATAATTCTTCGCTCCTAGCATTAAATAAAATGATGCAACAACAGTTAGTAAAATGATGCCTAAAATGAAAAATATCAAAAACTTTTTTTTGTTGCTCATTTTTTACCTCCTATAAAGCTTTTACTAAAGCTTCTTTTAATTCTACATATTGTTTATAAAGTTGAGTTAATCCTTTAGTTGCATAAAGATCCATATTAATGACACCAACTTTATTATTTTTTACAGCTTTAAGCCTTCTCCAACCTGGATTTTCAGTTACATAATTAGAAATTTCGTTACTACCGATAGATGCGAATATTACTAAATCACCTTCGTAATCTCTTAAAGATTCACTTGAAATAACTTCATAAGCTAATCCTGACTCATCTTGCATAAAGTTTCTTACATTTTCTAGTCTTTCAAATCCAAGATAATCAAACAAGATAGTATTAAAAAAGAATCCTCTCTCAGGTGGGATAGTTATACCAGTACCCATATAAGTGTAAATTGTTACTGTTTTACCTGATAAATTTAAATTCTTCATTTCTGCTAGCATGCTATCTTTCAAATTGTTTGCATAATCAATTAATTTATTAGCACTATCATTAAGTCCAAAGATTTTACCAATATAAGTTAAACGTTCACTATAATCTAAGCTATCTGTATATAATGGAATGACAGCAGCTTTAGTAACTGACTTTAATGTTTCAATATTTGACTTACTCATCTTTTGATTTACCAAAATAAGTTCAGGATGATATGATAATATTTCTTCAGTATTAAATGGTGAATTACCTACCAATTGGCTAGCTCCCTCATAATATGATTCATAACCAGTGATATCTGTACTAGCTTCATATGCAAGTAGCTTGATACCAAATGGTACAATGTCTTGACTACCCATAATAGTTACAATTTTTCTTGTGTTTTGATTATATGTTACATCGTCTCCATTTAATGTCTTAAATGTGACAATCTTCTCTTCTTCACTTCTTGTATCTGTCAATTGTGGCATATTGTCTTTAGACAAATCATAAACTTTAGTAGTATTTGATTCGTTGCAGCTTACAAGAATTGATACAAAAATTATAGATAATATTAATAAATATATTTTTTTCATAAGATTTCCTCTCTTGCTAGATATGACTAACACGAAACATTTTAACACGCGAAATTCAATAAATCAACCAAAAAGTTAAATATAACTAACTTTTTGTTAGTTTTGACTTGCAAGTTTATATATTTAATGATATTATTCTTTTGTTAGATTTAACTAACAAGAGGAGTAAATTATGAAAATTAAAAAAGGTATAGCAATTTTAAGTGCGTTTTTAGGACTTGGATTAGCTAGCTGTGGATCAAATGTAAATACTACTACACCTACTTCTAGCATTCCAACAAATGATAATAATTCTATTTCTAGCGAGACAGAAACTCAAGTTAAAGCTAAATATGAAATTATCATTAATAACACATCAAGTGATTCAAATAATAGTACTAGTGTAAATGGTCTTCATGTATATGATATGGAAGATAAAGAACTAAACGATGTCACTAGCCATTCAAAGTTTGATGAAGGTCACAAGATTGGTGTTTATATGTATAATATGGCAAGTGATGTAAAATTAATCATCACTCACAATAATGAAACTATTGAAAGAGAATACAAAACATATTATTGGGCTGGAGATGAATCAAAAATTGAATTCTTCGAATTTAATTTAAAATCTGATTTAATCGTTTCTGCAAGTGTTATCGATTTACCAGAAACTTATAATGTAGTTACTAAAGGTTTAGTTGAAGGACTAAACATCACTTATATGTCACGTACTGGTACAAATCCAGATAACTTTAAAATTTCACCTGTAACTAATCAAATTACAGAAGGTGAATCACTACTAGCGTCTATCACTAATACTACTGATAAAGAATACAATATAAGTGTTAAGGTTGGTGGTAAAAAAATTGAATTAGGTGAACAATTTAGTACTATTTCAAAAGGTAGTGCTGATGAACCATCAATGGGTGGCTTTATGATTGATGAAGCTAATATTAAAGGTACAATAATCGTTGAATTTAGTGAAATTAAAGAAACTTCTTCTATTAGTGTAGATAATAAAGTTTCAAGTGAAGTAGCTGAAATCTATTTAAACCTAAATCAAATTAATGGTAAAACAGAAGTTAATAAAGATACTTACACATTATATATTTATAAAGGTGATGTTTCAGACTATAGTATTGCCGAAGTATATATTACAATTGATGATAAAGACCCAATCACTCTAGACTTATTAACTCTAACTGAATACATTCCTTACGAATTAGAAATTAGTCCAAATTCAAGTATCACATTTGATGCTACATTAGTATAAAATTATATTCTTAAAATAAAAAGACACATTAGTAAACAATTTAGTATTGTAATCTAATGTGTCTTTTTTCTATATTTCATATGGTAATAAATTGAATTCTTTATTAATCTTAACTAGGAATCTAGCTAATACTTTAATCATATTTTCAACATCATTGAAGTCAACAACTTCACTAGGTGAATGCATATATCTTAAAGGAATTGAATAAAGTAGAATGGCAGGACCTTCAATAGCCTTATATGCTGTATCAGCATCAGTACCTGTACGACCTGCAAAAACTTCATCTTGAATTGGAAGATTTAATTCTTTTGCGCAATCTCTTAATAATTCATTTAATTTTCTATTAGGAATAGATCCATTACAAATAACTCCACCTTTTCCTAAAGAAACATGACCAGGTTCGTCTGCACCCATGTAATCAGTTGAATATGTTACATCGACAGCTACAAAAATTTGTGGCTTATAATGTTCAACAGCTTGATAAGCACCACGTCCGGTATTTTCTTCACCAGTTGTAGTTGTGACGATAATTTTATTTTTAGAACCATTTTGAAAAGCTAATTTAGCAGCCTCATGAATAATATAGTCACCAATTCTATCATCTATAGCTCGACCTGAGATACGGTTATTCGCAAGTTCCCTTGTATCAGTGTCATGAACTGCATAAGAACCTATGGGAATAAATTTCATAGCTTCTTCTTTTGAGTTATAACCCATATCAATATATAAGTCATCAATATCAATATCAGATTTTGCAGAAACATTACCACGTAATCCCATAACACCATATAATACTTCATTCTTTAAAGTTAAAACTTTAACTTTGCAACCAACATATAACTTAGTGCGTATTCCACCATTCTTAGCTACATGTAATGTTCCATCGCTATTATATCCGTCAATAATAAGAGAAATTTCATCAGCATGGGCTGCAAGCATAATTCCAAAATCAGAATTTTTATTATATATAGCACTTAATTCGCCTTTTTCTAAAACTTCAAAAGTATTGTCATCAGACTTATAAGTTTTTGATATATATTGTTGTAAATTTTGCTCAAAACCAGATGGTGATAAACAAGAAATCATATCTAAAAAATTTTGTTTCATAAAAACCTCCATAATTACTTGAATTATATAAAAAATAAGAAAAAAAATAAAGAAGTTTGATTAACTTCTTTATTAGAAATGATCCTTACTCACTAGATAAGGTCTATCAATTACAAGATGTGAAAACTCATTAGTATCAAATGAATCAATTACATTTTCTGTCTCATCAAGTACAAGCAATTTTTCACAAAAAGTATCACTTAAAACTAATTTTTTTAAAATTGTGAAAGTCTTAGAATCATTTCCCTTTAAAGTATCCTTTAAAATGTTTTTTTCCTTCTCATCAATGAAATAAAATATATCGTTTAACATACAATCACCCCATATACAAGAGAAATTATACTGATAAAAAAATATGTTTCAACTCTTGACAAATAGTTTTTTTTATAAGCGAAAAATAAGTTAAAAATAACTAACCTATATTTTTACTTTAGGTAAAAGAAAAATAAACAATGTCAAAATTTAATCAAGAAAATTGGTAAAAAACAATTATTTTTAGACAGTTTTAATTTTCATCTTTTTCTTTTTAACTAAAAGATTTATAATCAATTTTGGTGATTTTTATGACATCTTTAATTATTTTTATTATAACTATTGTCTTAATGATTGGGTTTATTATCTTTAAGCCAAACTTTAGTATAAAAGGATTTAAAATCCAAACATTCTGGATAATTACACTACTCGGTGCAATATCTATGATTATCTTTAGGCAAGTAAATTTAAATACTTTAGGCAATAATCTTGTGGGTGGCAAGATGAATCCTATTAAAATATTAATATTGTTTATATCTTTATCAATGTTATCTATATCATTAGATGAACAAAATTTCTTCAATTACTTATCATATAAAGCCTTAGAAAAATCAAAAGGTAGCCAATATAAGATATTCTTTACAATCTATATTTTAGTATCTCTTCTTACAATATTCACTTCAAATGATATTGTAATTCTTACATTTACACCTTTTATCTGCTTATTTTCCAAAAAAGCTAAGATAAATCCTATTCCTTATTTAATTGTAGAATTTGTTAATGCCAATACATATTCAATGTTATTGTCAATTGGAAACCCAACAAACATCTACTTATCTAGTGGATTTAATATTTCATTTTTAACTTATTTATCTAAAATGTGGTTACCAACATTATTATCAGGAATCTCAACACTTTTAGTAATTCTAATTCTATTTAGAAAAGATTTAAAAAAGCCTCTAGAAAATATTGATTTAGAGCCTACAAAATTAAAAAATAAACCATTAGTTATTATCAATCTTACAATATTAGGACTAACTACTATCTTCCTTGTAATTTCAAATTATATAAACCTTGAAATGTGGTTAATCTGCTTAACTAGTTTAATAATATTAACCCTATTCCTTGTCATATTCTCAATCAAGGAACATAATAAAAAATATATATTAAATACTTATGGCCGCTTACCATATGATTTAATACCATTTATTATATCAATGTTTATTCTAGTATTAGCATTAAAAGAAAATGGAATTATCCAAAACATATCAAATATCTTAGATAAAATGAGCATGAATAATATATCAGAAGGATTTGCGTACGGCATCACTTCTACTTTATTTGATAATATCATTAATAATATTCCAATGTCCGTATTATTTACATCAGTCCTTGAAGGCAAATCCGAATTAGCTCTATTCTCTACAATAGCTGGTTCTAATATTGGTGCTTATTTGACACCAGTAGGTGCCTTAGCAGGAATCATGTGGATGTCTATTTTAAAAAGTCATGATATTAAATACACCTTCATAGACTTTATGAAATATGGCCTAATACTAGTGCCTGTATCATTGACCGCAACAATCATCGGACTTCTTATAGTATTTTAAATAAAACTCACAAAAGTGAGTTTTTATTTTTTAAAAAAACACACTAGCTTACAATACATAATTGTAGTTAATGTGTCTATTTTTAATCATATAATTAAATTAATCTAACATAAGAATTTATAGAGCCTAATAAATCTTTAAGTTCTTGACGAGAAATTGTCGCTTCATATAATCCATTATGAAGCTTATGAATATTTTCACTTGAAATATCACAATCTGAATCTATTAAATAAGTAGCTTCAATTTGATCTAGCGAAAACTTAGTTAATTTATTATTAAAACTAAAATTGTTGAAATCTTTATTGGTAAATCTCGATAAATCAAATAAAACTGCACTTGTGGTAGGATTCATTCCAGCACCATATCCTTTAAAGAATTGTTCACAAGAAAGTTTTTGTTTGAAAATAATACCATTAGTTTCATTATCAACATTGTACAAAATATTATCGCGAGAAACTAAACATGGCTCTACTGATAAATAAATTGAATTGAATAACACAAATGATTCAGCAATATATTTAATTTTTTTATTACCAACTTCTTCAATAATTTTTGAAGATAATTTAGATAAAGGGAAAATATCACAGCATTCTTCATCAAAATCAGCTTTATAAGCTAATTTCGATAAAATTATTAATTTATTCTTAGCGTCAATCCCATCTAAATCTTCATAAGGATTAGCCTCTAAAAAACCTTTTTCTTTCGCGTCTAAAATAGCGTCATTTAAAGCTTCTCCATTTGATACACGAGTCAATAAAAAATTAGTTGAACCATTCAAAATACCTTTTATACTATAAAATGTATCGAATGAATTTGATTTAGAAATATAATTGATAATAGGTAATGCTCCACAACATGAAGCTTCAAAATATAAATGAGCATTATTAGCTTTTGCTAAATTATCTAAATAAACCAATTTTTCACTTAACAACGCTTTATTTGCGGTGATTACCGTCTTACCCTTTTTTAAATATTCTTCAATTAAAGTTAAACTAGTATTTTTTCCACCAATAACTTCAATTAAAACATCACTATTATCATTTACAATATCTAAAATATTATTTGTGACATTAGGAATACCTTTATATTTATCTATTGTTCTAACTAAAATATGATTAATTTTAAAATCTTTATTATCTTTTAGTTCTTCATAAACCCCTCTACCAACAGTCCCTAAGCCTAATAATGAAATATTAATCATTAACAATTACCCCTTCATTAGTAACTTTAACTTTTATTTGTATAAAATTATTATCAATAATATCAATATCTTTATCAAATATACCAAGAATAGTTGATCCACTACCAGATATAATGCCAATACCATATTTATTGATTTTCTCAATTAATTCACTTGAATGATCGATTAATTTTAGCCGATATGGTTCGTGAATTGAATCTTTTAAAATATGTCTTAGATAATCTAAATTACAATTTTCAAGATATCTTGGCAAATTTATAATACGAGATATATTGGAAACTACATCTTCTCTTTTATAATTTAATGGTAATACACTACGAGACATCTTTGTAGATAATTTTTGATTAGATACAAACGCACTAAAGTGATAATCTTTAGAAACATTATATCTATTTGTATAATATTTACCATTGTCATAAAATGAAGTGATAAAACCTCCCAAGAAGGCAGGTGCCACATTATCAGGATGTCCTTCCAAATCAATCATTAAAGATAATAAAGTGTCATTATCTAAATTTGATTTAGAAATAATATTAGCCGCTACAATTCCTGCTACGATACAAGTGGCACTAGATCCAAGTCCTCGAGATGAAGGAATATCTTGTAATTCTTCTTTAATTAATACTGGAATATATTCTTTATTTAATTTTTTATAAAAATATTTATAAGCTTCTAATACTAAGTTATTGTCTAATCCAAACTTAGGATCAAAATTTTCTAATGTATCTTTAAAAGCTTTATCAAAGCTAAATGTATTATATAAGTTAAATGCTACTCCAATAGTGTCAAAGCCGATACAAAAATTAGCACTTGTAGCGGGAACACTGATTTTAATCATTAATTTTACCTAAAATATCTTTAACTGTATCATAGGCTTTATCTAAAGACACTACAGTTTTCTTATGACTATTTAATAAATATTGATACAATCTATTATCAATCTTAGCACCTGTCTTACGATAGATAGCTTCGATATTAGTTTTTTCATCTTTTACATCAATATTTAAAGCTTGACAAATAGTTTTCGAGAACTTATAAGGAGATGCAGTTGCAACAATTAATGTGTAGCAATTATCTGATAATTCTTTATGATCGTAAGATACTTTCGCAGCTACTGCTGTATGTGGATCAATTAAAATCTTATTATGTTTATATAAATCAGAAATAGTCTTAACAGTCTCTTCTTCAGTAGCATATCCTGAAATTAAATTAGGGAATTTCTTTTTTAAATCCTCTAGTGGAATACTAAACTTTCGATTTTTTTCAAGACTTAATTCAATCTCTTTAATTTTGTTAGTATCTTCATACATTAAATATAAGAAACGTTCTAAGTTTGAAGAGATTAAAATATCCATTGATGGACTATTTGTAGTTTTAAATTGTCTATTTGCATCATATACACCAGTATTGATGAAATCAGTTAAAACATTATTTTCATTTGCGCATAGGCAAATTTTATTAACAGGTAATCCCATCTTAGAAGCGATAATTGCTGCTAAAATATTGCCAAAGTTACCAGTTGGAACACTTACATTAATACGCTCGCCAAATAAAATTAAATCATCATCAACCAATTTTAAATATGCCGCATAATAATAAACGATTTGTGGAATCAAACGACCGATATTAATTGAGTTAGCACTAATTAAGTCAATATTTGCAAATTTTTCATGAGCAAAAATATCTTTAACTATTCTTTGGCAATCATCAAAATTACCATCGATAGCTAAAGCTTTAGCATTGTTATTTGAGAATGATAAAATTTGACTTTCTTGTACTTCTGAACAACCATTATTTGGGTATAGAACTAAAATATTATTTGACTTATTTCTAGAAAAGCCTGCAAGGGCTGCACTACCTGTGTCTCCACTTGTCGCAGTTAGTACTACAGTCTTTCTTGAATCATTGTTCTTTCTTTTTGCAATTTCAATCATCTTAGGAAGAACTTGAAGTGCCATATCCTTAAAAGCGAAAGTAGGTCCTTTAGTTAAATACAAAAATGAATAATCAGTTGTACCCTTAATTTCACTAAATCCATATGGGAAAGCTTCCTCATTGTATAATGAAACAATCTCATCAATTTCTTCTTCTGTAAAATCATCTAAATATAATTTAAATACTCTTTTTGCAATCTCTTGATAGCTTAAAGTAGCATCACTTTGACTTAAAGTTAATGTTGGAATATTATCAACAACATACAAACCATTGTCACTTGCTAAACCTGCTAAAATAGCTTGGCTAGCTTTAATTAAATCTTTTCCTCTTGTTGAATGATACATAATATCACCTCTCCTTAATTATGATACTATAAAGAGGTTTAAAAATCTAGGTTATCGAAAAAAAATATGGCCTTAGTTAAGCCATATTTTGATGCTTTTGTAAATTTTATTTATTTTACAAGAGAGTCATATAAAACTCTTATTGCATTTTCGTAATCACTATTAGATACACCAACCAAAATTGATAATTCAAGTGGGTCTTGATCCATCATTTTAACATTAATATTATTTTCGGCTAAAGTAGTAAATAACTTACCTGATAAACCAACACGTTTCTTCATGTTTCTACCAACAACAGCTACTAAAGCTAAATCAGTATCAAGAATAACTAAAGAATTCAATTTTTCTTTTAAACTAGAAATTAATTCATATTTCAAGTGATCAATTTTATCCATAGGAAGAACAATTGAAAATGAATTAATACCACTAGGTACATGATCAATTGATAAATTATATTCTTCGAATATTTCAAGAGCCTTTTTAATAACACCAATTTCACCTGCCATACGTGGTCGACTGATAGTAATTGATGCATAATTTTTCTTACCAGTAATACCAGTTACTAGATTTGTATCATCTAATGATTCTTCTTTAATTAAAGTACCTGGATTATCCGGTTCATTAGTATTTTTAATATTGATTGGAATATTCAATTTTTGAACAGGATAAACAGTATCTTCATGTAAGACGTTAGCCCCCATATATGAAAGTTCTGATAATTCATCATATGTAACTTCTTTAATAGCTTTTGGATTCTTAACAATTCTAGGATCTGCTGCAAGAATACCAGATACATCAGTATAATTTTCATATAGAGACGCATTAATAGCTTGTGCAAGTAGTGAACCTGTAATATCACTACCACCACGACTCATAATTTTAATGTCTTTATTAGGATAACTACCATAAAATCCTGGTACAACAATTCCTTTAGTCAAATCTAGATGCTCACTACAGTTTTTTTCTGTTCTCGCTTCGTTTAATTTTCCATTGTAGTCAAATGAAATTAAGTCTTTAGCATCAACGAACTTGAAATCTAGATAAGAAGACATCAAACGTGCAGTCAAATATTCACCACGAGATACAAGATAATCTTCACTAATATTCTTATTCAATGACTTATATAAGTTATCTAATTCAGATTCTATGTCATACGAAATATTTAGACTATCACGGACCTCAATAAAACGTGTTTTAATTAAATTCCAAACATTTAAAATGTCAACATTATACTTAATATGAGCGTGTAAAATATATAATAAATCAGTAATTTTATAATCTGATTTATCACGCTTACCAAGCGCACTCACAACTACTACTTTTCTTGTAGGATCGCTTTTAACAATTTTTTTAACTTTCAAAAATTGGTTCGAATCTGATAAAGATGAACCCCCAAACTTACATACTTTTATCATTGCTCTAATTCCTATTCCTATTTTCTTTTAAATAAAACATCTTCCATATCATACAAACCAGCTTCTTGGTCTAACAACCATTCAGCTGCATGGATTGCACCTTTTGCAAAACGCGTTCTTGAAATTCCTCTATGTATAAATTCAATATAGTCATCTTCACCACAATATAAAATATCATGTTCATCTTCAATCTCTCCGCCTCTAATTTGATGAACACCAATTTCATTATCAAGTCTTCTATTATTACCTTTTCTCATATATTTAGGTTTACCTTTTGTACCATCTTTAATTGACTTGATTAAATCCTCAGTGATGATTGAACAAGGTGTATCAATCTTTGATGCAGGTCCACGTTCTACAAGTTCAATATCATACATTTCAGAAATATATGGTGTGATTTCTCTAACTAATTTATTAATTAAATTAGCACCAATTGAAAAATTTCTACTCTTTAATACCGCATTAGTACGTGCTAAATCTTTAATTTTCTTTAATTGTTCTTTAGAATAACCAGTAGTACCAATTACTACACGAGTATTATGTTCTTTTGCGTATGAACAAATCATATCCAAATTAGCAGGATTTGAAAAATCTAAAATAACATCAATTTCTTTTTCATATTCATATAAAGAAGTATAAATATCAGGAGATTGTGGCGCTATTACACAAACGCACTCTGGTCCCAATTCTTCCTTTAATAATTTTCCCATACTTCCGTATCCAATAATTGCCGCTCTCACAGTAGTACCTTCTTTCTTTTTATTAACTATATCATATAATATTTTATTATTTTTTTAAAGAATTAATCTTTATTTTTTCTTTTACCCAAAATAAAAAACCACTTTTAAAGTGGTTCTTAATTTCATAATTTATAATATTCAAAAATGACATTATCGTTTAATAATTTCGCGATATAACATGGCACTTCAGAATAACTAATATTAAGTGCTGTAGAAAACTCATAAGTAAGAAGATCTAATGAGCGATGAAAGAATTCTAAATCACGTGTAGATAATCCACCTTTTAAATGATGAGAAATTCTATACAAATGTTGATTGTATATAGTTTTTAACATCACAAGTCTTTCATATGGATCATTTGATGATCTTATTTGACTATATCTATCAGCACGAGTAATAAATTTAGAAATCCAAAAAGTTTTTTCATCATGACATCTTATAATCATATCATCTATTTCTTCTTTTGTAAGAATAGGACGAAGATTTTGACTTTCTAAATTTATAGTGATGATTCCTGTCGTTCCATATAATGGTTTAATAGATGCTTGATCAGAATTAATGTTGATAACTTTCGAAACTCCAAAGTTGTTGATGAATATAAGTTCATTTTCACGTATCATAATTAAACCTCCTTGAAAAATGAAAAAAAGTATTCGAAAAGTTGTCCCTTTTCGAATACCAGTCTAATTCTATATTAACACACCTATTTCCCAAATTCAAGTTGTTTTGTAAATCTTTTTATAAATTTATCATATTTTCTTTTTTCTGTTATTTGACTATTTTAAAGAAACGTAGACATATTTTTTAATTATATGTTATACAATAATTGCCTATCTTGTAGTGAAATGGATGGCAATGAGGTTTTAAGTACGAAACATTAATATTTTAACCTTAATTTATCCATTATTTTTTATAATCATTAACCCAATTGTATGAATAGAATACATCGTCATCTAATACTTCTTTTATAAATATTGAAAAGATAATTACTTTATTTGATTCAACTGTATCAACTAATCTATACCCTTTATCAGATGACCAAATTTCATTCCAGTCATCGTATTCCAACTCATCATCGATGGATTGTGCATCTTCAATTGATGTTCCTATTTTAATACCATTTTCTAGTGAACCATTAAATTCTCCCTCAAATGATATTTGCCATAAAACATCTTCTGCAAACCATAGCACCATATAATCTTTAACAAAAACCTTTTTCCATGGTACTTCTGGTGTACAACCTTTATTTGAATCTATACCCATACTATAAACAATATTATCATTTTTTAATACTTTTATAGCATCTTCATAATTCATTCCTAATTTAATTTGTCCTATTCCAACAAATGGTTTAACTATTTCATCATCTAAATATTTCATTTAATTTTCCCCCTAAACAATAGTATAGTTTTTTCTTTTCCATCTGTCTTGTATTTGCTGCTATAACTACCAATTATTTTGATTTTATCTATCTCTAGAATTTGATGAGCCAAAAGAAAAGGAACTTAAACAAACTTATGTTCCACCTATGCATCATCCTTGGAAGAAAACATCTTGTGACGCTTTCGTAGTTAAACAAAAACACCACCTTGAATAAGACCAAAATAGTGCTTATAAAAATAAATTATATTAACTTTTCAAAAATCATTGGCAGCACTTTTCTTCTAGTATTTTTGTTAATAATTATATTATTAAA
>CAMNGZ010000017.1 GCA_946538835.1 uncultured Clostridium sp.
TAATGGAGGCCCCGGTCGGATTTGAACCAACGATCGGGCAGTTGCAGTGCCGTGCCTTACCACTTGGCTACAGGGCCATATAATTGCTCATTCATTATAGAACAAACGATGGAAATAGTCAAGAAAAATTTTAGAATAATTAGTATTTTTTTACTTTGAAAACTTAATTATTTTAAAATTTTAAATATATATTAAAAACCCTATAAATCTTCACATTTTTACTTGCTCCAACTTATAGGGTTCACTTTAAACTTTTATATAAATTTATTCACTTCTTAATGCATCAACAGGATCTTGCTTAGCAGCTGAACGAGCTGGTAATGCTCCTGAGATAACTGTAAGACCAATTGATAATAACATCATAATTACAATGTGATACCAATATAGCGTAGAAATATTAGATACCCCCGCCATATTTCTCATAATAACATTGAATCCTAATCCAATAATTCCTGTAACAAACAATCCAAAGATTCCACTAGCAGCACCAATAATAAATGTTTCTGCATTAAATAAATGAGTAACATCTTTCTTTCTACCACCTAATGAACGAATAACACCAATTTCTTTAACACGTTCCATAACAGAAACATATGTAATAATCGCAATCATAAAGCAAGATACTACTAATGATAATGCAGTAAATGCGATAAGCGCATTAGTAACAATACTAATTAAAGTACGTACCATACCAATAATTACTCCAACATTGTCAGTATAAGTAACTTTTGAAGTTGGTGTCACAACTATGCCATTAGATAAAGTGATATTTTTTTCATTATTCCATCTATCTAAATAATCAGTTACTTTATTTTTTTCGTCAAAACTATTAGGATAAATATTGATGCTTGAAGGAGATTCTACATCGCCAATCATTCTAGCAGAAATAGTTTTCATAGTTAATGCGCTGGCTTGTTGCTTATATTCTTCAGGCAACATAGATGAAATAGCCGACATTGTTTGATTTACACTACCAACATATCCTATTTGTCTATTCATTTTTTCAGTAGTAAAGTTATAAAAATCATACTCGAATGTGACAGCAGAATTTGTATTTCCATTATAAATGCTACCAACAAAGTCAATAAATGCACTAAATGGCACTTCATTAGACGCTATCTTTGCATACATCTTCTCTTTAAAAATACTTGCAATTTCATTAGCATCTTTACCTTTTAATTCATTCAAATCTTCAATTAATCCATTAACTTCATTTCTAGTGTTTTGATAATGTTTAACCGCAAGAGCTCCTGTATAATAGAAACCTGTTTTTAAAGAGCCATAATTAACATTTTCTTTTGGCTTTACAATTCCAGTTATAGTTAATTTCTTAACGCCACTCATATTTTTCATTTCATTAGTTAATATATAATTGTAGTTAAATTTAGGTAATTGTTGTGTTATGCCATTACGTTCAACATTATATGTGCCATTTTGAGTATAAGCTACACTATTTGGTACATAATATAATGAATGACCTACAATGTCACTGTAATCAATTGCTTTCTTATCATTGGCATGAGATGCATTCTTTTCACCTTGTGCAATAGCTCTACTATTCTTTGCAATAGATACAAATTCTTGTTCAGATAATAAACCAAGTTGAGCTAATACTAAGTCAGTTGCAGCTTCATCTTTATCTAAAACCAACAACAATTCATCTTCTTTTTCTGGGAAATGACCAACAAACGTATCACTATTTAACAAATCATATTGCGTCTTAATATAATTTGCACTTGCTGGTAATTGAGAAATTGAATTTACAAGTCCAGTTAGGTAAGAACTAGACTTAGAATCAAATCCTTGAACTTGACCTAGTACAGCTTGATAATGTTCAAGAATACTAGACAATGACATAATACTATTACCTTCAGTGTAAATCCTTTTATCTTTTTCAAGTGAACTTCCAGTTACAGCGTTGAAATCAGTGTAAATATTATTATCCATCTGATATCCATATCTTAAAGTTATATCAGCATAATAAGATTTAGGCATGTCTTTTACAAAATTAATATAGTCATCACTAATTACATTAGAAACTGTAACCTTTTCAGTCTTACCAATAGTTTCCATAATTTGGTCAATTAAATATTGAATATTAACTTTATTAGCAATACCTTCATAAACTTGTTTCTTTTGTTCAACTGTCATTAATGACATAATACTAGATAAATCATAACTAGACTCGCTAACTTTAATTGGATTTCCTGATAACATATCATCTTGCATAGATGTTATGTAGTCATTAACACCTGTTGAAATTGATAATACACTTGAAACACCTATGATACCTATAGAACCAGCCACAGACACAAGAATAGTACGTTTCTTCTTACTCCAAAGGTTTTTGCTAGATAATTTAAAACTAGTCCACCAACTCATCTTAGCCTTTTCATCTTTAATTGGAGCAAAAGTTTCAGTTTTTTCTTCATCAAAACTATATGGGTTAGAATCATCTTGGACTTCACCATCAAGTAAACGAATAATACGTGTTGAGTAGTGCTCTGCTAATTCAGGATTATGAGTTACCATGATTACAAGTTTATCACGAGAAATCTCTTTAATTAAATCCATTATTTGTACGCTAGTCTTAGTATCCAATGCACCTGTTGGTTCATCTGCTAGCAAAATCTCAGGTTCATTAACAAGAGCACGGGCAATCGCAACTCTTTGGCATTGACCACCAGATAATTGATTAGGTTTTTTGTTATATTGTCCTTTTAAACCAACCTTATCTAACGCTTCACGGGCCTTCTTTTCTCTTTCAATCTTTGAATAACCTGCAATTGTTAATGCTAAGGCTACATTCTCCAGAATAGTTTCATGCGGAATCAAATTATAGCTTTGAAAAATAAAACCAACTCTATGATTTCTATAAACATCCCAGTCTTGAGATTTGAAATCTTTAGTGGATCTACCATTAATAAATAAATCACCGCTTGTATAACTATCAAGTCCACCAATGATGTTTAATGTTGTAGTTTTACCACAACCAGATGGACCTAAAATAGATACAAATTCATTCTTTCTGAATGCTAAATTTATTCCCTTTAATGCTTCTACTCTAGTATCAGCAACTTTATATTCCTTCTTAATATTTTCAAGTCTTAGCATAACACCACATCCTTTAATCCATCACATGAATTATACAAATTATTATTTTATATTACAACCAATTTGCACGTGATTCACAACATTTACAAAAATAAAACGCCTTAAAAAGGCGCTTTAATTAAACATTTACATATTTAATATTATTCTTAAATTTGAAATTCTTTATATAAACAATTGACATAGCTAATAAGAATGCGCAAGCAACAAAATAAACTAATGCGATTAGATATATAGATTGAATATTATATCCATATTTAGTAATATCTAAAGAATAATTGAATATAGCTAATTGCTTAACGCCATTAGCCGCATACATTATTACTGCAACTGCTAAATTAATTATAAATGTAATAATAGAAGATAAATATAATGAACTAATAGCTAAACTTAAAATTTCAAATGTAACAAATTGAATTATGAATAATAAATAAATATTTAATATTAACTTTAAACATGATATAGTAAATATTTCATTATATCTAAATATCACTTCTTTGAATGAATTAGTTAAAGATAAACCAATGATAGATATCAAAACAATAGATAATAATAAATATAATGCACTTATAACAATAGATGTTAAAACTTTGTTCAAATACAATTTGAATGAATCTTTATAATCATTATATAAATATTTATATGTTTTTGCTGAAACATCAAAATTAAATATCTTAATGTTAGTTAGAGAAATAATTGAAAATAAAGTGATAGATAATAATGGGATGACAAATCTTAAAAATGATATTTTTGTCATATTCATTGTTAATTCTTGATCAACTCTAAAATCTTTATAAGCAATTTTAGATTCATATAAATAATTATAAAAATCAAGTTCCTTTTTAACTTTATTTTTTGCGTCTAATGTTATAGCTCTATCATACTCAGTTTGATAGTTTTCAATAATTAAAGCTAATTCTTCTTGATTATTGTACCTAATGCAATAGGTTTGATTACGACTTGTGTATGAAGCCGAATTAATAAACACAATTGGCCAAATACAAATTAATAATATAAATACAGTCCAAACTGGAATT
This sequence comes from uncultured Clostridium sp., assembly GCA_946538835.1. Lineage (GTDB taxonomy): Bacteria > Bacillota_I > Bacilli_A > Acholeplasmatales > Anaeroplasmataceae > JAEELC01. Next base: position 4,149 of record CAMNGZ010000017.1, read on the forward strand.
AGGAACTTGTCATTAATTAATCTTTTTAGTTCTCTTATCATAATTTAAAGGAAATATCTAATATTTCTAAATCCTTTCTAGAACTGAATAAATCATTGAGTTCTGAATCGGTCAAATAAACATTATATGAATCATTCAATTTCTCATATTCTAGTTTATTTGATTCAAAATAATCAACAAGGTCTCTTCTAGCCTTAACATTAACACTGATCTTATCGTTAGTAAAATCTTCAACAAACATACCATTATCAAATTGTAAAATGTGATCAGGTTTAACCTTGTTAATGAAATAATAATCATGTGTAGCTATTAATATTAATTTATTAATCTTTAATTCATTAATGATTTTAATTAAAGTTTCAACACCTTGATAGTCAATCGCCACTGTGGGTTCATCAAGTAACAGAACATCATCATCTTTATTTAAAAGGTACAACAAACTGAGTTTTTCTTTCATACCAAGCGATAAACTGTTAAACGACTTTTTTAAATGCTCATTCATTTCAAACTTATTAATTAGATCATATAAATCTGTAGTTTTATGGCCGGTTAAATATTCAAGCTGCTTATCACTAGATAAATCAAAATAGCCACTTGGTTCCTCAATTATTCCTTTTATCTTAGATGTAGATTCTATTGAACCTCCATCTAATTTTTTTAAATTTAATAGAGCCTTGAAAAGAGTTGATTTACCACAACCATTTTTTCCTTTAATTATGTATAATCCTGGACCATTAAATTCATAAGACAAATCTTTAATAAAAACATTATTACAATATGCTAATTTAATGTTATTAAGTTTAACAGAAATACTTCTCATAGATAGTAAACCTTTCCTCATTTAATTCTAATTTAAATTCAAATCCTAAGCTGATATCTGTAAAGCATAACAAACTAACGTTATTCCCATCAATATGACAAATATTGCTATTTAAAGATTTAAAATAATTTAACATGCTCTCTTTGTCACTAATACCAAAATCATTATCTTTAATATCACTATAAGCTAGTTCTTTATAAAAATAACCATCTTTCATCTGAGTATGTGGTAAGATATGATTTAATGTGAAGAACTCATATTTGATACTACCACTTTCATAAACATAATTAGAAATTTTAACAATATTATTATCTATACTCATACTAAAATAATAACCATCTTTATATAAAATATAATTATCATCATTAATTTTTTTATATATTGAGTTAGAATCATTTAAAGATTTATCAAATTTTTTTCTGTTTTTAATAAGTAGCATATTTTCTCTATTAACAATAGGAAATTCTCCAATTACTACCTCAGCACTATTATCAAATCTTGTTATAACCAATTTATTATTTTTATATACATTAAGAAACGCGATGAAAATTGTTATTAAAGTGAGCATAACAATAACACACGCTGATATTATTACTTTTTTTCTCATACTTTCTCCAAATCGTTTTAAACTTATTAACCCCTATTAGTATCAAATGCAAATAATAATTAAATAAATACCAAATATTATTTAACTACATCTTTTCAACTTCAAGATAAGTATCATAAAAAGTTATTTTTTCAATAAAATCCCCATCACAATCCTTACACTTAACTACATCCCCGTTCACTTCTACACTATTAATACCAAGTTTATTATAAAAAGATAGCATCTCCTCCTTAGTCCTAATTTTTAATGGATTTAAATCAATATTTGAATCAAATATTTCAAACATTTTATCATATGGCACAATATATTTTTTCTTTTCTGAATCGTAGAATTTTGAATTTGTAAAAATATCTGAATAGCTTCCATAAAATGTTGGAACTAATTTTCTATCATAGCTTTCGAACGAATATGTTAATATTTCATATATTTTATTTTGGTTAACGTCAAAAGAAGATTTACAAATGACACCATAGTACATTCCTTCATATAAATAAACAAACGTTTTATTATCACATTTAATATTATTCTCATCAGATTTTAATTTAGTTAATATTTCATTAAATTTTTCTTCGTTTTCACAAAGAAATTTTAGATACAATCCATTTTTAGAAGTATCAGTTTTAACATAAAGATTATCGAACATGCCCAATGATAACGATTTATGATTTAAATCAGATTCTACAGTCAACTCATTAGTTTTTATCCCCTTGCTCTCTATATCATCATGATAAACTTCGATACTTTCAACAATCAAAGAGTCATCACTTAATGTCATAGTAAAATCATCGAAACCAGTTCTTAGATTTTTGAACGTAATAACATTATCTGAAATAGTTAAGTATTTATGGTCAATATTTCTATAAAAATTTAATATATCAATTTTTGTGCGTAATTTTAATGGATTTAAGTCTTCCCTTGTAAAAAAATATGTGTAATCCATTTCGTACTTAGATCGACCAATTTTATTACGTTCATTTCCGAATAATCTATAAGAACTAAATCCATAAAAAGTTGGTACCAAGCATCCATCTTCTAATGAAACAAATGAGTATGTTTTAATATGAAACGTTTCACCTTCCCCATTTACTAGATGTAGCATTTCTACGCCGTAATACATTCCGTTATACAAATAAACGAAAGTACTCCGATCGTGAGTATTACCTTCGCATTTAATATTATTATCATTTGTAAAATATTCAATAAATCCGTCGTATACTTCTAAGTCATCACAATAATAATGCCTATTATCATCAAATCCTAAGAATGTTTCATTGACTAAAGTGATTCCGTCAAATGAGCCAAAAGATAATTTTGATTTATCAGCACTACAAATTGCATACAATTCAACGGTTTTAGGCTTGTTTTTTACAATCACTAAAACACTTGCTAATGAAGTCAAAACAAAAACAATAACACTTAAAAACACTAATTTTTTTCTCATCTATTACCAATTTCTTTCTGGAAAATCAATTCCAATAACATAATTTTCAATAGTTCCCATTTCAAAGAAATCATAGGCCTTTGAAATCTTATCTAAATCTTGCATATTGGATTCGTAACTATTAGTCCACCCAGTACATACAATTACATATTGCATCGTCTTGTGCTCAGTTGTTTCCCAATGATTCCATAAAAATTGATGTTCTTCTTGATAATCAAATGAAATTTCAAGCCATCCATTAGCTATCATATCATGACCTTTTACGCCAAAAATTTGAACCTTTCCTTTCTTCCCACAATTATCTGAAACAGTAAAGTCCTTTATTCCTTGGAATATATTATCTTTATTGACCCAAATTGAATTATTAATACTGTATTCTTTAAAGATAAAGCTAGCAATATCTCCAGATTTTTCACTTATAGTTCCTTTACCATCATAAAATCCCTTTGCCCGTGCATAAATCATTGATTCATCAAAAAGTGTATTTGTTGAAACATAAATAGGCTTATTACTATTTTCCATATAAAACTTTTCACACATAGTTGCAGCCACGATCGAACACGTTCCATTATAGGTGACATTATGTTTACGATTGTAAACAAAGTTCAAATCATCCTGAGATAAATTCTGGCAAGGAACACAATTATAAATCACATCAAAATTTCTTGAATTTTTGAAGCGTTGAGAAATACTATTTTCTATTTCTTTTCTATTCTTTTTAATACAATCGGAAAGATTAGCTTTTTGCTGATAATAATTACCATTATTAACTTCTACAAGATTAAATAATAAAACACTAAATAATAAAATAAATTTTCTTATTCTTATACATTTTACCTCTCTCTTTTACATATATTATAGCACAAAAAAAATAAAATACACCCGAAAGTGTATTTTAAATTTTATTTAGTTAAATCAACTTTTTTTATATCACATAGTTCAAAACGATATTTTTGTTTTATAGAAGGATATTTTTTATGATCAACCTCAGATAAAAACATATCCATATCTCTTACCCATAAAGAGCCATCATCATAAAGTCTTCTATATACTACAACATCCTTTTGTGTTTCTGAATCTTTAGCTACATCTTCAACAATATAATAATTACCTTTGAAATGCTTATATACGCCATGAATTACTAATTTATTCATTATCAAACATACGCTCCATATATTTTGGTGTCTTAATTTTAATCTTATTAAATAAGAACGTTAATAAAACGAATAATAGCACACTAGAAACGCTAAATATTCCCCAAATAATCCAACTCTTTTTAGATAAAATTTTAAAATCATAATATTCTTTTAACAATGGTACTAAGAAGGCAAGAATAATATTTACGACTAAAAATACAGCATTAAATATGATTACAAATAGCTTATATTTTGTAAAAGGCCTTGAAATATTAATTATTACAAGAGTACCTACTACTGCCATAAGCATAGTTGCAACACAGTTGATTTCAATAGAAGTCATACCATTTTGTTTTCCAACAAATATGAAGATGCCAACAGTAATTGCTTCTGTTATTCCTGCTGGCAATGCATATTTTAAGATATTTGGCACAAAACGACCCTTTATAATATTCTTATTTGGTACTTGAGAAAGCATAAACGCAGGTACACCGATTGCAAATGTGTTAATTAATCCAGTTTGTGTAGTCTTAATTGGGAATGGAATATTCGAAATGATGCAAACTAAAGTTAATAAAATTGAGAATATATTCTTTGTGATAAAAATTGAACCACTTCGCTCTAGGTTATTTACAACTCTTCTACCTTCGTAAACGATGTGAGGCATATGAGAAAAATCAGAATCCACTAATACAACCTTACTTGTCTTAATAGCTGCGTCAGCACCTTCAGACATAGCTATAGAACAATCTGCTTCCTTTAAAGCCAATACATCATTCACACCATCACCAGTCATAGCTACTTTATTACCTTGTTTCTTCAATGACTTAACAAATTTAAGTTTAAGTTCTGGAGTAACTCTACCAAAAACATTGTAATTTTTAATAACATCATCAATGTCTTCATCCTTTAAGTTAGTTGTATCGATATATTTGTCGCTATTTTTAATACCAGCTCTCTTTGCAACATTTGATACAGTTAATGCGTCATCGCCTGAAATAACTTTAATGTCTACACCTTGAGACGCAAAATATTCAAATGTTTCTTTAGCATTTTCTCTAATTGCATTTTCTAAAATAATTAAGCCATATGGAGTGGCATTCTTAATCTTGTATTCATTAATTTTTTCATCAGTTTTTAAGAATGCTAGAACTCTGTAGCCATCACGCGCATATACTTCAACATCTTTTTTGTAATCATCATAATTACTTATTACAAACTCAGGTGCCCCAATAATATAAGTACCTTGTTTGAAGTCAATAGCACTATATTTATATTTAGATGAAAAAGAAATCTTATCTACAAATTCTAATTCATCATTAGGATCATTAAAATATACTTTTAATGCTTCCATGGTCGCATTATCAATATTTTGATATTTTACAAAGGATGATATATCTTTAAATAGATCAGACTCATCTGCACCATTTAATGGTACAAATTTTGTGACTGACATATGGTTGTTAGTAATAGTACCAGTTTTATCAATACATAATACATTTACTCTTGCGAGTGTTTCAATAGAATTCATTGATTGAATTAAGACATTCTTTTTTGCAAGTCTATAAGCACTTATTGCAAGTGATGCACTTGCCAACAAGAATAGTCCTTCAGGAATCATCATCAAAATTGAACCACCCATTGAAGCTGTTGCCTCGTTAAAACCTTTTTTTTGAATAAAAATACCTTCAACCATCAAAATGATTGCGATAGGAATAATTATGATACCAATTAATCCTAAAATCTTATTTAATGATTTTATTATTTCACTATCTTCCTTGTTCTTAAATTCTTTAGCTTTTAAAGTAAGCTTAGAAATATAAGAATCAGCGCCAACATTAGTTAACTTAGCAGTAACTGAACCAGATACCACAAATGAACCAGACATCAGTTTATCGCCTTCGCCTTTCTCTATTTCATCGGCTTCACCTGTAAGTAAAGATTCATTTAATGATGCATGTCCATCAAGTACAACAGCATCAGCAGGAATTTGATTACCAGCACTAAATATTACAATGTCATCTTCTACTAATGATTCAGTATCTAATTCAATAATCTTACCATTTCTTATAGCATTAGTCTTTGGACTAGATAAAAAAGATAGTTTATCAATTAATTTTTTTGATTTAATTTCTTGAACAATACCTATCAAAGTATTTAACAAAACTAATGGTATAAACGTTAAACCTTTGTAATAACCAGCCGCAATAAACAAAATAGCTAACACTAAGAAAATTAAGTTAAAATATGTCAAAAAGTTTTCTCTAATAATATCCAAATTAGTCTTTGATGTATTTTTAACTGCCTTATTTACAAGCCCTTTCTCAACACGACTTGCAACTTCAATATCTTTTAGCCCCTCATATTTTAATCCCATAATACACCTAATTTCTTATATTTGTAATTTCTTGGCTTGTAAAACCTCTGTTATAAACGTTTCTAGTAGTCAAAGCCATACTTTCAAAATTTGATTTACATTCATTTAACTTTTGAATTGTTTCAAATTTAGTATTCGAATAGAATTCTCTAAAAATTTCATCAAGATTTGTGTAATTTGTCGCTAATTGATTATACATAATAATCTTAGTTTCATCACCAAGTCCGTCATTTAAATAAGCCTTATAATTCTCATATAAATCATAATAAACATTATTAATATATCCTTTCATAAAGAATTCCATGATTTCTTTATAAGAAGGAATATAGAACGGTTTATTACCTTGACGCTTCAATATTTCTTTGATTTCATCACTATATGATTTATTAACAATCATATTAGCACTATCAAAATATTCACATTCAACTGATTGTGGTAAATCTAAAAAGCGAGTACGAATTTCTGTATGAGACAAATGAATCTTAGTATTTTGTTTAATCATTTTCTCTAAAACATCAAAATTATAAATACCATAGAAAGTATTTGCAAAGTTTACACAAGCATATAACCATAATTGTTTTTCTCTTGACTTGCTAAACTCTTTAAAATCAATCTTATTTAAGTATTCTATAAATTCATCTGCAAGTTCTACTTTTCTAGAATCACCAAATCCAAGGGAATAAACCTTAAGTTCATTGTATAATCTCATATCTTCATCAATTTTAAATTTTGTCTCACCTGAAATAATCTTATTGTAAGAATATTCTGGTAAAACTTTTAAAATCTTTTTAAAATTATCAAAATTTAATAGATATGATAAAATCATATTTCTTAAATCATCTTCAGTATCATTTTCATTGAAGAATAGGCCTAAATATGTAAGGCTAACTTTTAATTCTTCTTTATTATACTTTAACAATATCTTTTCTAATTTCATAATAACTCCTATAAATATGCTAAAATTGCGTCAATCGCAATTTGTTTATCAAGTTTAATTGGAACAATTTCGTTTAATTCATTACGTAGTCTCATACAAATTAAATTATCAACATTGATACCAAATGATTGATATAAACCATAGGCATATAAATTAAGTTGTAATGTGACATTATCCATATAAAGTTCTGCAGTTCTTTTAAATTCACAAATTCCTAATTGATTTGTTAATTTATTAATATAGAATAAATCAAGTCTACCTGCACAAAGAGGCTCATTGTTTGTGTTACATATTAACACAAACATCTCACTATCGATAGTTTCCATGTTATTACGCTCTTTAAGACTTAAGTAGTTCTTAAATTCAGTAGAAAATGAAATATTACCTGTAGCCTCATAGTAAGCTATTTGCTCATGCATAATATCTCCACGATGTCCTCCCTTTTTAAGAAATGATTTATCAACACCCTTATACAAATCAGGATTAGTTCTCTTGATAAGTTCAGATACACTTAAAGTATTATAACCATCAACTATATATTTGTGACTTTGTTTGATATAACGAAGATTATGTCCGTTAATCAAAACATTAATCTCTGTATTGGTTTCCCTAATAACCTTATATTTAGATTTTATTAAACTTAAAATATTTTCTTTCACAATTATCACTCTTTATTAAAAGTATAACATAAAATTTTATTATTTGTTATAATAATATAAAGAGGCGATAAAATGGAAAATATATTATTTGTTATAAATGACGGATTTGAAGAAGTCGAAACTATTACTCCTTATGACTTATTAAAGAGAGCTGGATTTAATGTAGTTCTAGCTTCAAATGATATATACGTCAAAGGGAGTCATGATCTAATTGTAAAAAGTGACGAATTATTAAGGATGGTAGATTTTAAAAAATTTGATATGGTCGTTTTATCAGGAGGCAGACAATATCAACACAATAAAGAAGATAAATTATATTTAGAATGCCTTCGTTATTTCTATGAAAAAAAAGCTGTCGCTGCCATTTGTGCTACACCAACAATTCTTGGTGAAAACGGAATGTTACTAGATAAAAAATACACATTATTTACCCCAATGAACAAAAACTTTGGAGGAGAATTTACAAATGCTAGAGTTCAAAGAGACTCTAATATAATAACCGGAAGATCATGTGGTACAGCTTTAGATTTTGCTTATGAAATCTTAAGATATTTTGGAAAAGATGAACTTGTAGAGAAAATTAAAGAAGATATACTTGATAAATAAAAAAACTTATGAGCTAAATAAGATAATATAAACAATATGTTTTATATAGTCTATTTAAAGCTCATAAGTTTTTATTTTAATCTATTAATATTGTTGTTAATAATATCATACATATTAGCATGTTCTGCAACACGGAAGAAATTAGATATAAATGAAATTGGATCTAAAATATTATTATTGTCTAAAATAAATAAAATAAATTTATATACAAAGAATGCGCCATAATACGCAAATGATTTGTCAAATTCATAATTCACATAAGGAAATCTCATATAAAACATATGATTTATCATAATTTTTTCAACTTGAATTTCAAAATCCTTGTATTTGTTACAAGCACTTTCTAGTAATTTATCGTTATAAGAAAAATCATTTTCCAAAAAATCTCTTATAGAAAATGAATGAGAATATACTTTTTTTAACTGAAATAAAACTTTTTCAATTACATTTTTATCAAGAATAGGAACTCCAAGATATTCTCTTAATTTTTCAAAACGATTATCCATATTTATACTTCTATCAGACAATATATCAAAAGAATCTTGTTGAATTTTTAAAAAATCTTTAGGATAATCTTTTAGAAGATCTTCAGAATCAAAATAAAAAGATAATTCAAGAGTCTCAAAAGTCATTTTAGAATCATCATTTATTAATTTTTCAATAACCCATTCACATGAATTAGATATTGAACACATAGGAATTGGATGTAATTTTGGGCTTCTAGGATAATAACGACAAACTGCAGGAATGTTTTCTTCGCCAAGTTCGCATTGCAATCCACAATATCCATTTTGAAGTCTTAATTTACATTCTCCACTATAAGATAAATCAATTTTAGCATAACGCTCTTTAGTGGCATCAGGAAATATTGATACACCATTATCAATTTTTTCTCTCAAATCACTAGACACATCAAGATTTGACAAATGATTGTAATCATCCATAGTTAAAGTAATGTTCCAGAAACGACAACAAGTATTTACACAGTCCATTCCTTTACATTTAAAATCTTTATAATATGCAGGAACTAAAAATTTTGATTTAAACATAATTCACCTAGATTTTGAATTCAACAGTTTGATTATATGATAAATCAATAGAATATGTTGACTCTCTTCCATTTGAAATAATAACACTATCAATATGTTTTATCTCTTTATCAGAAACTGAAACATCAAATTTTGTAATGGTAAATTTACCAGATTCATAATTTTTAGTTATTTTAAATATTTTATTAGTCTCGTCATATGAAGATGAAGCATTGAATATCCCATTAGTAAAGCCATAATTAGATAATACTTCACCAATATTCTTAAATGTATTAAAAGTATCGCCTTGATTATATGTACTAGATTCATAATCATAATCATATGATTTATAATTCTTCAAATCTACAACATAGTCATACTTAGAATTACCATTATCAGCATTTGTATGATAATAATTTTCATCTCTCTCATATACCGCTTCTACATTAGTATCTTTTGATGAAATCTTAATTTCCACTTTATAATTTTCTTTTGTCTGCATTTCATTATAATATTTAGAAAGTAAATTGTTACCACCAGAAATACCACAACTAGATAATGATAATAGAGTTAAAGGAATAATAATCTTTTTAATTAATTTCATGTTGAATTCTCACTTTCAAAAAAATTTTAATCTTTTTAAAGGATATTTTCAACATATTTACATCATTTTTTCTATTTGTTTAAACAACTTTTTATCAGTTACAAAAATATAACATTCTTTTTTAGTTCGTGTTAAAAAATAAATTAACATCTTCTTATAATTATATTCTTTATTAATAGAGTATAATCTATTATTTTGATAATAAAATCTATCATCTAAAATCATCACAACCTTATTAAATTCTTTACCATAAATATAATAAGTATTCTTCTTAGCTAAGTTGTTTTGGTTGTAGTAAACATTTAAATTATAATCGATATAACATGTATCCTTTAATTCTTTTGCACAAGATATCGCATCACAATAATTATTAAAATATCTAAAATGTATTTTAGAATAATCTATTTTTATATCTTTAGATAAATTTAATAATTTATTAATGAAATTATTAATTTCTTCACTAATTCTAATCTTAATATTAAGCTTAACTACATTTTGAGATAATGACTCAATAATAGCAACTATGCTATCTGATTCACTTTCTATAAATTGAAGTAATTTATCATATGAGAATAATATTTTAGCAGAAGTATTCTTTAATACATTAATTATATTTGTAGTTAAATTATTAGCTTCATCAATTAAAATATAATCAATATCTTTAAAATCATAATCTTTGATTTCTTCTATAGTTATAATTTTAAGATTCAATTTTTCTTTTATTAATAATTCATTTTTAGATAATTCACCTTGCAAAATAATAAGTGAATTTTTTAGTTCTTTAGCTAAATCAAATAATAATAATGTCTTACCTGTACCTGCGTCTCCCTTTAATGTTGTGTATTTATATTCATCAAAAGATTTTAATATCTGCCTTTTAGCCACTTCTTGATTCTCAGTTAATACATATTCACCTTTAATAAATCTTAAAGGAGCCTGAATTGGAGAAGCTGAAATATTATCTATAGAATACACATCAGCAAGATTAATATTTCGAGATTCTTTACTATCTTTTAGATATTTCTTTAATGTGGCAAATGTTATTTCTTCCAAATTATTATTTTTAAATTCTAATAAAGTATTAGTTTTTTCAATATAACAAATTTCAATCACATTTAAGCCAATTAATCTTAAATAATAATAGTTTTTTGATAATTGCTTCAAAATGCGTTTATTACCAACATTTCTACTCTTAAGTTCAATGTTTAACACAAAGTTATTAGAAATTTTAATTAAGTCAAATTCTTTATTAAGTCTTACGATTTGATAACTATAATAAAAATCATTAAAATATTGTCTCTCTAAATTGGTAGCTTCTATAAGCTTTTTAATTTGCTTAATCTCTTCATGACGATATTGTTGTAGCCTATTACTAGTTAAATAATTAACATATTTATAACTCATCTTGTAATCATTTGATAAACTGACAAGATCAAGTAAATTGATACGTTCCATAATAAATATTCCCCCTTTTTTGAAATAATTATATATTTATTATAGCATTTAAAAAAGAGAAGTAAAACTTCTCTAATTATTTAATGTCTCATTGATGCATTCGCCGTTTAATAAATCTATTGTATTAACAACTTCAATATTTTGACAATTATTTAAATCAAAACGATTATTTGCCTCAAATGAAACATTTTCAATATGAATATTTGAAACAGTATCAGGATTAATTCCATTAATCTTTAAGAATGTATTACAGCTACCTACTTGACTATTAGAAATAGTAATATTCTTAAAATAAGGAATATCATCATTTGATTCAAATGTATCATTGTCTTTAAGCTCGCTCTTCATTTTTTCAAGGGAATAACCTAAATCAAATATAATAGCTTCACCATTAATATCAGACATAACAATGTTATCAAAGTGTATATCTTCAACAACTCCACCACGACCCATTGCAGATTTAAAGCGTAGTCCTACATCAGTACCTATAAATGTATTATCAAAGGCATTAACATTCCTAACACCTCTAGACATCTCGCTACCGATTACAATCCCACCATGAGCGTGATAAACCGTATTATTGTGAATATAAATATTTTCACATGGCACCTTTATTTCTCTTGCCTTCTTATTCTTACCACTCTTAAGACATATACCATCGTCACCTACCGCAAAGTTAGAATTCATAACTTCTACGTTTTTGCATGATTCAATATCAATACCATCCCCATTTTGCGCACTATATTCATTTTTTACAGATACTGAATCGATAGTTACATTTGTTGAAAATAATGGATGTATATTCCAAGCTGGAGAATTTGAAGAAGTAATTCCTTGAATTAAAACCTTATCAGACTTATAAATAGAAATTAATACGGGTCTAAAAAAGTCATAATATTTTTGGCTTTCTTCTAATGTGATATTGTCTCTACCTTTTTTAGCTCCATTTAAACTAGATTCACTAGGATACCATAATAAAGTATTTTTTTCTTCTAAATATTTATCAAACTTTTTAAGTTTAGCTTCCCATTGCTTATTAGTTAATTTCCAGTTCTTAACAGGTCTCCAATCATCACCACAACCATCTATTGTACCAAGGCCTGTGATTGAGCAATTAGATTGACCATGGATTTCAATAGGACTATTAGTTCTAATAGCCTCCATTCCTTCGTAATCAAACATTCTAGTCTTATAAAAACGCTCTTCTTTAACAAATTTTAAGTAACAATTGAATGGAATAACTAAATCTACGCCACTCTTTAGACTTAAAGGTCCAACTTTATAATAACCAGGGACAAGGTTTAAATGTCCTCCTCCTAGGTTTGATACACTATCTATCGCAAATTGAATAGTTTGTTGATTTTCGAACGGATCATTTGATAATGAACCAAAATCTAATATATCATATTCACAATCTTTAATTATAGGTTTACTAACTTCAATCATAATAAACTCCTTATTTTAATTTTATTATATATAGTAATACCACCCATTACGGCAAAAATTACACAAAATAAATATATTTATTTTTTATTAAGAATAAAAAGTCTTCTCAATTCTTTTTTTTCTCCTGGCCACATGAAATGTTCTAATTTAATAACATTAAAATACTTATTAAATTCATTAATCCATTCTTCATCTGATAAACTATACATTCTTAATACATTATCAATATATATTTCATTTCCTTTAACATCATAAATATCTTTAACCTGTTTAGGATCAATATAATAATTCATACCTATAACAAGGATTCCAGAATCATTCAAAGACTGATAAAAAAATTTTAAAATATCTTTTGAAATATTTTCAGGTAATACGTCTATAACATTAGATGTGACGATAGCATCAAATTTAAGGTTATTATTGTAAATCCAATTTGAATCAATAACTTTAGTAATAATATTATTAAAGCCATAATGCTTGGCATAATTATTTATTACATCAATACTATTAGATGATGTATCAACAGCAAGAACTTTTTTATTATTTGTAGCTAATAATAAACTAGCCCAACCATTGCCAGCACCATAATCTAATACATTATCTTTATCTTTAATATTTAAGATTTCCTCAACTAATTTTTTTGAAGGTGCTAGTTCTAGATAACTATAGTCTATTTTATCATTTATATAATTTTTAAATGTGTTATCCCAAAATTCTTTTATTTTTTCAAAATCTTTTTCCATACATATACCTCTTTTTAATCATTATATTTGATAAATAAAAGAAAATGAAGTGGAATTCCACTTCAATTTCTTTAAATATTCTTAACTCTCTTAACTTGTTTATTAACTAAATAAACATTATATCCCATACCACAAATGATAAACAAAATTTGTAAAGCAAGATCATATTCAAAAGCTTTAGAGAATTCTTCTACATTATTAAAGCAGAACTTGAATGCTTGAATACCAGATAATTGAATATCATTGTTAG
>CAMNGZ010000018.1 GCA_946538835.1 uncultured Clostridium sp.
TCCTAAATGGCTTTTTTGTTCATATTATTTTGTAACTTTTACAAAATTATATTTTAAATCATCTAAATAATCTTTTAAATCAGGATAATACATTGCGAATAACAATAAATCCTTATCTTGCTCAAAATAATCTGATAAAGTATTAGGTCCAATAGATTCAGCTAATTCATTTACTTCCTTAACTAAATCATCAGATAATATTTCATCTCTATTATAGAATCCTTTAAACCAATCTTTATTTTGAGCTTGAGCTAAAGCTTCATCATAAGTTAATAATTTCATTATCTAATTACATCCAAAATAAGTTGTGGTTCTACATGTGTATTTGAAATTTCAAAGGCATCGAATGCTTTCTTTGAAGATTCTAGAGTGTTCTTACCATTTGTATAGATATAGCACAAAACTTCTCCAGCTTTAACGCTATCTCCAACCTTCTTATTTAACACAATACCAACTGCTGGATCAATTGCGTCAGCCATAGTTTCACGACCTGCACCTAGTAACATAGCAGCATGTCCGATTGCAAGTGCGTCAATATGAGAGATGAATCCATCCTTTGTAGCCTTAACTTCTTTAATTTCTTTAGCTTGTGCGAACTTAGTAACGTCATCAGCAAATGATGCATCTCCACCTTGAGCTGCAACAAATTCTTTGAACTTAGCTAATGCAGATCCGTTCTTAATATGTTCTCTCATAGCTTCCTTAGCTTCTTCACGAGTTTTGAACATACCAGCATCAGTTAAGTGATATGAACCAATTTCAAGACATAGGTCTAATAAATCTTTAGGACCATTACCCTTTAATGTATTGATAGCTTCAATAACTTCAAGCGCATTACCAACAGCCAATCCTAGAGGTTCTTCCATATTAGTTAAAACTGCTGTAACATTTCTACCACAGTTATCACCAATTTGAACCATTAATTTAGCTAAATGTTGAGCATCAGATAAATTCTTCATAAATGCACCAGCACCAACCTTAACGTCAAGAACGATGATGTCTGCACCAGCAGCTAACTTCTTTGACATAATTGATGATGCGATTAGAGGAATAGTTGAAACTGTTGCAGTTACATCACGTAATGCATATAGCTTCTTATCAGCAGGAGTTAAGTTACCAGTTTGTCCAACAATAGCCATACCAACATTCTTAACTTGCTTAATAAAATCTTCTGGTGAAACTGCAATATTGAATCCTTTAATAGATTCAAGCTTGTCTAATGTACCACCAGTATGTCCTAAACCACGACCTGACATCTTAGCAAATTTTAATCCAAATGATGCAACAAGTGGCGCAAGAACTAAAGAAGTCTTATCACCAACACCACCTGTAGAGTGCTTGTCTACTTTTTTACCAGGAATTGATGAAAGATCCATCTTATCACCACTATCACGCATAGCGATAGCTAGATTAGTAGCTTCTTCATCATCCATACCACGAAGGTAAATAGCCATACATAAGGCACTAGCTTGGTAATCAGGAATTGAACCAGCTGTGTAACCTTCTACGAAGAACTCAATTTCTTCTTTAGATAGCTTATAGCCATCTCTCTTTTTTTCAATAATTTCTGTCATTAACATAATGTTTAATCTCCTTTCTAGGCAAGTCCTAGTACTTTCAAAATCATTAAACATCTTTTAGTTTTTTACAAACCGAAAAAGAATATAATGTTATTCAATTTCTTAAATATCCTCAAACGAATAATTTGTTAATTTGACTCAACAAACGATACTCTTTAATAATATATCAATTTAACTAATATTTCAAATAGAATAGGTTATATTAGGATAAATAGGAGTCATTTTATTGTCTTTAAATAAATAAACCGAATGTTTTTTATTAGCTTTATATACTTTTAATATGTTTTTATCAATAACAACAGCTGTATCATCTTCTAATGCCAAAGCCAATTTAGAAGATAATCCTATATCATTAAATATGTATAAATCATCTTTTTGATAATGAGGACAAAATTTCAAATTAATTAAATTTAATCCATCTACCATCTTGAAGTTATAAATATTTCCACCACTTTGATAACTATAACTATCACCCATACCAGAATTTGTATATAAAATAGCCCCTGCTGAAATTCCTGCAAAAATTTTATCAGTATTATGATACTTCATAAGCAACTTATCCACATTATATTTAATAAATTCATTTCTTAAATAATCAGTATTTCCACCACCTATATAGATAATATCTGATTCATTGAATAAATTATTTAATTCCTCAAAGCTAATTTCATTAAGCTTGGCAATTGTTATTTTTACATTTAATTTATCAAATGTAGAAATAAAATGATTAATAGACCTTTGATTATCTTTCATAGCAGTTGCAAAATATAACATTTTAGGGCAATATTTATTAGTTAATTTTAGTAATTCAGTCTCAATTAGATTTGATTTCAAATCATCATCTTTTCCACCAATTAAATAAAACATTATTTAACCTCAAACTTATATCCAAATCCACGATAAGTTTCAATGAAGTTCTTGTATTCAGAAAGCTCATTTCTAAGCATCTTAATATGAGTATCAATTGTTCTATCGTCAGTTGAAAAATTTTCATATCCCCAAACATCTTTAAATATTTGTTCACGAGATACCGCTTTTCCTTTATTCTTAATCAAATATACCAATAGCTCAAATTCTTTTAAAGTCACTTCTTTTTTAGTGCCATCAATATACAATTCTCTTGAATCAATGTTAATTTCAAGCGGTCCAACTTTTATTAAATGCTTATTGTGTAAATCAAATAAGTTCTTAATTTTTAAAGAAAGATTATCTACATTAACATTATCTAAAATGTAATCATTAGCTCCGCTTTTATAACAATATGATTCTAAAATCGAATCATATTGTTCACCTTTAATGTATACAAATACACCGCTTTTTAAATTCTTAATGTATTTAGTCAAACTGATTCCATCAATAGCGTTAAGATTGGCTTTTAATATAACAACTTCATATGTCTTTTCTAAGAATAAATCTTTTGCATCAAGACCATTAGTCGCGCTATCAACCTCATAACCAAATCCATTTAATTTTTCCTTAAGCAAATTTATAAAATCTAAATCTTTATCTGCAATTAAAACACGCATAATTCCAACCCTTTTTCTATTATTTACAATTCAATTATATATATTTCTGATTGTGAAATCAATGTGAAAAAAAGAAGAGACTATTTGGTCTCTTCTTCAGGATATGATTTAAATTCACCTTTAATTTGTCTAGCCTCAAGTCTATAAATAGGTCCTTTAGGGCTCCACTTCTCTTCATATTCAGTTTGAATATTAAAGATACCTTCTTCTTTATGAAGATCTAGTGAGATATTAGATAAATACCAACCATTTTGACTAAATGATACAAGGCTTGATTCAAATAATAATCTATTATCTGTCTTTTGATAAATTTCACCATTTTCAGGTAAAATCTTTTTATAAATATCGAGATATAATGAAGATGTCAATCTTCTCTTAGCATGTCTAGCCTTTGGCCATGGATCGCTAAAGTTTAAATATATTCTAGATACTTCACCTTTATCAAACACTTCTGATAACATATTAGCATCAAGAAGTACTAAACGAAGGTTAGGAATATCATAAGTCAAAGCTTTTTCAAGTGTTCTAATTAATACAGAATCATACTTTTCAATCGCAATAAAGTTGATATTTGGGAATGTTTGGGCAAGTCCCATCATAAATTGACCTTTTCCACATCCAACTTCGATATGAATAGGGTTATTATTTTTAAATACTAATTCATTCCATTTAGAGAAATAATCTTTAGGATTAGGTACAAAGTACTTAGTATCCTTGCATAAATCTTCAAATGCATTTTTAACTTTACGTAGTCTCATTATCTTGTCAAATCATAAATAGATTTTGCGTAAATCGCAATAATCTTTTTATAGTCACTTTCATAAATATATTCATTAGCTTGATGGTCGACATCTTCTCTACCAATGAATTGAGGTCCGAATGCTACTGCACTAGGCATAAACTTAGCATAAGTACCTCCACCAATAGAGTATGCGCCATGTTCAAAATCACCTGTAGCTTCTTGATATGATTTAACTAAAGCTTTAACTAAGAAAGAATCCTTAGATACATAATGAACCTTAGTCATAGCAGGCATATCAAAGTTTAAATCTTTATAATTCTTTAGCGCATTTTCAAAGCTATCTCTGATTAATTGTTCCATCTCATCAGCAGGAACTCTTAAATCAAATCCAACCTTAATGTGACGTTCTGCAATACGTACAACCCCAACATTCATTGTCAAATTACCAAGCTCATCATAAGTCTTGTTGATACCAAGCTTTTCACCAAATGGATCAAATGTGATGTATTTAGTCATAAAATCAGAAATATCACATGGAGCAACTTCTTGTAGGAAGCTGAATAAAACAAATGTGGCATTGAATCCTTTTTCAGGGCTCATAGCATGAGCGGCTACACCATAAGCATAATAAGTGTTGTCCTTATATTCACCCTTATAATTATTTTTCTTTAAGAATTCTAAATATTCTTTAGAATAATCTTTAGTAAGAGTCATATGAGCTTCTTCAGGAACAATATTATAACGTTCACCTGATACGAATGATTCAATAATTGAATTATCTTCTGTCTTACCAACCACATCAATATGAGCATGTCCCTTTTCACCATTGATGCATGGGAAACAAGCATCTGGTGAGAAGCCCATTGTAGGCATTGGGTTATATTGGAAATAATGTTCAAGGCAACGAGAACCAGATTCTTCATCACAACCCATAATAAGCTTAATTTCTTTACTTGGCTTAAAGCCTAAGTCCTTTAGCATCTTAATTGCGTAATAGCTTGCAAGAAGAGGTCCCTTATCATCGTTAACACCACGAGCAATAAGCTTACCATCCTTTTCAACCATATCAAATGGATCATGATCCCATTTTTGGCCAGTTACAGGAACAACATCTAAGTGAGCAAGTAATCCTAATGATTCTTCTCCTTCACCAAATGTAATATCTCCTGCGTAATTATCACAGTTGTTAGTCATAAATCCATCTCTTTGTCCTAATGACATCATAAACTCAAGAGCTTTTTTATTACCTTCACCAAATGGCGCAACACTACCTTCTTTATATTCATCTAATACTGAAGGAATCTTAACAAGATCTTTTAAATCATTCTTAAAATCATCAAAGTTCTTTTCAGCTAATGCCAAAAAGTCATCCATTGTCAATTCTTTATTATTCATATTATCCTCCTTACGTTTAGCTTCTCTAGCTTCTTTATTTTTAATCATTTCTTTCTTATTCATAAAATATCCGGCCACTAAACCTAATAATAATAAGACCCCACTTATAACATAAATGATGATTACAACAGTTTTACTGTATTCTTGAAAGTTATTAGCCTTTATCTGATCAGATTCACCAACAATTATCATTGAAATTAGAGAACCAGCAATTAATCCATAAATCAAATAATTCATAGATACACTAAATTTTTGAACAAGTTTCTTAATACTAATTGCGGAAATTACAAGACCAATTACACAACCAACACCAAATGTAAACCCAATAGAAATATTTGTGCGTAAATTTTCCAAATGTAAAATCTCATTACCAAGATTAGTAAAGTCATCATAATAACCAAAGGCGGCCATTAATAAGCTACCTGATACACCAGGTAAAACCATTGCAATACTTGATACTAAACCTAGTCCAAAAGCGATAGATAATCCTTTAAAACTTAAGGTTAAAGGATGGGGATTACTATAAATATATGGCAATGCTGCCATTAATCCAAATGGGATAATTAAAAGAAGGAAATGAATCAGATTAGTTTTGAAACATCCACCTTTAGTTAAACCATCTTTTTTTGTAAATATCTTTAAATTCTTTGCAGAAGGAATTAAAGAGAAAAGTACCATACCAGCAAAAAAGCCAGTCACTGGCAGTGGGACATATTTCCACGCTTTAGAAATTGTAAGTGTCCCAACTACAACACCAATCACAATACCAACAATAAGACGCCAATGCTTATGAACAGCTTTGAATAGGTGAGTTACTAGATTTGAATACAAATCTAGCATATCATCATAAACGCCTCTAATTACTGCGATTGTACCACCAGACAAACCGGCTACCATATTTGCAAGTCCGATACAGAATCCGTTAAAAATTGATACAAAGAATTTAGCCAAATTCTGTAAAAACTTTTTCATTAGTATTCTTTTCCTATCTTCAATTGATAAATTTGATTTTCGATACCAGCGATTGCTTGTTCCTCATCGCTACCTTCAGCATGAATAGTAATGATAGCACCTTGGTAAACACCAAGACTCATTACACCCATGATTGACTTCATATTAATCTTTTTTCCTTCAACCTCAAGAAGTATATTACTATTATATTTAATAGCCTCATTTACAAGGTAAACTGCACTTTGAGCATGAATGCCAGTTTCTGCTGTAATTTTATAAGTTTTTGTTGCCATAAATTTATCCCTCCTATTTTAAAGTCTTATCAAGCATTTTGATAATGACATTTGAATCATACTTGAATAATGTCTTAACATTATTACCAGTAACAAATACACCCTTTGACGAAATTGTTTTTAAACTTTCAAGATCTACTTTATTTAAATCAATGACCTCAAACTTAACTCTACCAGCTTCTTGTTTATAAGTAGAAATATTTTCTTTTCCACCAAGAAAGCTAATCATATTATTCACAAGTTGTTCGTCAACAACAACTTTATTTTTGTTTTTTCTAGTAAGTAGTATAACAATAATTCCTGCTACTACTGCAACACATGCAAGAACAATCCCAAAGATTGCTCCAGTATTCAAATTTTCAAGAAACATACAAACACCTTCTTTACTACTTTATATTATAAATTAAATCATTTTCATTATCAAGAAAATATATCTATGGATATAAATCAGTACTATAAATACATTTTTAAAATCTAAGAATCTTTTACATCATTTAGTTTTAATAATTATTTATCCTACTAATCATATTATTATATCTAATTTATATTCTCTTTTAAACAGCTTAATGTTATAATGAATTAAACGGGAGGATTAACATGGATATTAATGTAAATAAAACAATTGAAAAGTGGTTAAATGATTTAGATACATTTAACTTACCAGATTACGATAGACTTCCAGATATTGATTTATATATGGAACAATTATTAACTTATCTAGAAAGAGAATCAAATGTATTAGCTAGACATAGTGAGGACAAACAAATTACTTCTTCTATGATTAATAATTATGTAAAAGCTCACATTGTACCAGCTCCAAAGGCTAAGAAATATAATCGTGAACAATTATCGCTATTAGGTGAGGTGGTTTATCTTAAACAAATTCTTTCTTTACCTGAAATCAAACAAATTCTAGATGTAGAATATAAAGAATCTAACTACAGAGAAGAATACAACAAATATCTTGATTTAAATCAAGACGCATTTAAAAGTTCTATCGACGAAACACTAAAAAGCTTAAAGAACTGTAAAGAGAATGATGATAAAGATTTAACCGATCTAGCTCTAAAGCTTGCTGCGAAAGCTAATGCTTACGCAACAATATCAAAAAGAGTACTTTATTTATTAAAACTACTTCAACATGTAAGAGAAGAAAATAATAAAACTGAGGAAATATAATATGACATACAATGATATGCTAGAAAACGCGAAAAAGAATATTGGACCATACTGTAAAGCCTGTATAGTTTGTAACGGTCTTGCATGTCGTAATCAAATTCCAGGACCAGGTGCCAAAGGTAATGGTGACAACGCTATCAATAACTATAAAGCTTGGCAAAACTATCGAATTTTAACTGACCCAATAAATGATGTTAAAGAAGCCGACACAACATTCAATTTCTTCGGAACCAAATTAAACGCTCCTATCTTTATTGGACCTGTTGGTAGTGTGAAAAGTCATTATGGTGACTTATATGATGATTTAGAATATAATCAAATGCTACTAAAAGGCGCTAAAGAAGCTAATATTTTAGCTTGTCTTGGTGATGGTAAAAATCCTAGTGTCATGGAAAGTGCAGCTAAAACACTTTCTGAATTAGATGGTTTTGGTATCCCTACTATTAAGCCTTGGGATATGGATACTGTTTATTCTAAACTCGATTTAGTAAAAAAAGCTAATCCTAAAGCGATAGCCATGGATATTGATGCATGTGGTTTACCATTCTTAAAAAATCAAAATCCACCAGCAGGTACTAAGACAGTAGCTGAGCTTAAAAATATTATTAAAAGAGCCGAAGTTCCATTCATTGTAAAAGGTGTACTTAGTTTAGCAACTGCTCGTAAGGCTTATGAGGCTGGTGCTAGTGCAATTGTAATATCAAATCATGGTGGTAGAATTTTAGAATCTACCATTTCTACTCTTGAAGCTTTAAAAGATATAGCTAAAGAATTTAAAGGTAAGATGACATTAATTGTAGATGGTGGTATCCGTAGTGGATCAGATATCTTTAAAGCGTTGGCACTGGGTGCTGATGCTGTCCTTATCGCTAGACCTTATGTAGTATCTATTTATGGTGCACAAAGCGAAGGAATTAAGCTTTACACTGATAAGCTTATTGGCGAATTAAAAGACACAATGCTTCTATGTGGTTGCCATAAATTGAGTGACATCAATGAAAACTTTATTAAATACGAAAAATTATAATATATGAAAAAGAAATTATTATTTGTTCCAATTTTACTTCTTACAAGTTGTCAATCTGTATCCTCTACTAGTGTACAAAGTGTTGAATCAAGTACTACACCAAATATAGAATCAAAAACCGAATCAAATATTGAATCAATTTCTAAAGATTTATATACTAATTTATCAATAATTGAATTCAATGATGTTCATGGTTTCATTTATCAAGATGAATACAATATGCAAGGACTATCTAATGCTAGTTATCTTATAAATAATATTAGAGTTAGAGAAACATATGATAATGTATTATTACTTGGAAATGGCGATATGTTCCAAGGTACTGCTCTTGTAAAAGAGTCATACGGAAGAGTTATGATTGACGCTATGAGCCAAATGAAATTCGATTGCTTAGGCATAGGAAATCATGAATTTGATTGGGGATTAGATAAAATATTAAATTACTTTGATGGAAATGAAAGTAATGGCGAAGCCAACTTTCCTTTACTAAATGCCAACATATATGATGGTAATAATTTATTAACTATTGATAATGGTAAGATTTATGATTCTTATATATTTGATAAATCAAACATTAAGGTTGGTGTCATTGAATACATAGGTGATGTGAAAAATTCGATAGACCAACAACAGCTAGGCAATTATATATTTGACACAAATTATAAATCTAGTGTAGAAAACATAGGTCAAAAGCTAAAAGATTATGGAGCAAACATCATTGTTGTATCCATTCATGGTGGTTCTACTACAGGAGTAAACTACTATAATCCTAATAAAGTTTTTGCAAATGCGAAAGATAAAAATGGCAATTACTTAGTTGACGCTATAATAAATGGCCACACTCACACTTATCAAGATGGCTATATCGAAAGACCAAACGGATTAGATGTACCAGTTGTTCAATCTAAATCTTATCAATCAAATCATTTATATTCTTTTGGGCAAATTGATTTAAAAATAGATAACTCTACTAAAAAAGTTATATCTTCTACCATAAAACATAATGAAGTAAGCAGCGCTAAAGATAATTATGATAAAAAAGTTCAAAATATAATTGATACTTACACAAAAGAATTTGAAAATAATGATACCATTTTAACATTATTAACATCTTCTTTACCTAAAGCTACTGATATACGTGTTCAAGAATGGATGGGTAGAGTGGCATTAAAAGAAACCGGTGCTGATGTATTTATTATGAACTATGGCTCTACAAGAGTGGTTTTGCCACAAGGAAGAATAAAAAAATCTGATTTCTATTCATATATTCCTTTTGATAATAATATATTTGTTCATAACCAACAAGCTTCAAAAGTCAAAGAATTCATGGATTCTGAATCAAATTACGACTTTTGTTATGTAAGACCTGGAGTATCCCTTACAGGTAATGACATTATTAAAGTAGCTACAATATCTTATGTATACAATGGTACTTATTATGATTCTATTAGAACAGAAGCTATTGATGATCATGCATTAATACGTGATATTTTAATTGAAGATTTAAAAGAACGAGAAACATTTGATATTTATAAAGACTACAATAAGGTGGCTTTATGATCGATAATAATTTAATTTTAGAAGCGACTCAACAAAGAGTAAATTCTTACGCTCTTTACAGTTTTATTAAAATAGGAGCGGCTATCAAATTAGATGATAATAGAATTGTAACAGGTGCTAATATTGAATTTGAAGATTCAAAATTGAATATAAGCGCGTTAGAAAGTGCTATTTATAATTTAATTAACAAGGGATATAGAGCACACAACATCGTCGCAATAGCTATTTCAAGCGACACAAAGGAATTATATAATTTAAACACTAAAGAAAAAGACATATTAAATAATTTAAATATCCATAATATTCCCTTATATATTTCTAATATGTCTGACAAAATAGTTAAAATAATACTATAAAGAAAAGAGTTCTGCAACATAAGCGTTGTAAAACTCTTTTTTAAATTAAATGGAAGATTTTTAAAAAATCTTTTGAATCACAAAAACGTTTAAATAAGTGATTAGGAATGAAGTAATTGAAAGTCATAATCTCTTTAGAAACCGGATGTGATAATGTTAAGCTATAGCTAGATAAATTATAAGTATTACCACCATTACGCTTAGCGCCATATTTCATATCACCTGCAATAGGGTGGCCTATATAAGATAATTGGCATCTAATTTGGTGATGACGACCAGTTAATAATCTGATATCTAATAAGCTATAATCTTTTCCTTCAATACTTTTAGAATCAAGAACTTTATATTCTAAAATAGCTTCTTTCGCGTCTTTTGAATTAGATACATAACTCTTATTCTCTTTTTCATTTTTTAAAAGTTTATTTACTAAAGTCTTAGTTTCACCTTTAGTCATCTTACCTTCAACTACCGCAAGATATTTCTTATTGAAGCCATCATGTTCTTTAATTTGACTAGATAATCTAGCTGCCGCTTTACTAGTTCTCGCAAAAACCATTACGCCACTAGTATTTCTATCAAGTCTATGAACCAGACCTAAATAAACAGCCCCTGGTTTATTGTATTTTACTTTAATATATTCTTTTAATTCATTTAAAAGATCCGGATCTTTAGAAATATCTTCTTGAGATAATACTCCTTCTCTTTTATAACAAACTAATATTTGATTATCTTCATAAATAATAGGAACGGCCATTAGATAACTTTAACCTGACAACTTTCTAGCACATTTAACGCTGCATTATTTTTTTCGATGCTTAAACCAGCAACAGCATCTCTATATACATAAATATTAGCCTCAGGATATTTCGCCTTTAAAATAAGAGCGTTAGAAATCACACAAATATCTGTACAAACTCCTAGCATATAGATATTTTCAGGATTATCTAAATTCCAATCTTTATATCCAAATGTAGGCTTATCAATAATATCATGTGGATAATTAAATGAGGACATCATTTCTTTATCTAATTCATGACCCGTTGAGCCTTTTATACAGTGGATAACTGGAAGATTCTTTCCTTCGTTAGTGGATAAATAGTCTTCATCATGCGTATCACGAGTGAAAACAAGTTTATTTTTACAACCAATACCTTCTTTTATTCTTTTAATAACATTAGGTCTAATTTTTATGGCTTCTTCATTATATAAAGCCCCATCTATAAAATCCTTTTGGTAATCGATTACTATAGTATAATTCATACATTCTCCTACTTACATACGTTGATTAATCGACCGATGTAATCAATTTCAACCGAAACGATATCACCAGTCTTTAATGGTTTGCCTAAAGCTTTGCCAACACCACTTGGAGTGCCTGTTGCAATAATTGTACCAGCCTTGAGAGTCATTCCTTTAGCTAGTTCTTTAATAAAATGTGGAATATCAAAAATCATATTACGAGTATTATCTGATTGTCTCAATTCTTCATTAACATAAGTTTTGATATTTAAATGTGGAAAATTCTTAAATTCATCTTGAGTTAAAACTGTACTTGAAATAACTGTAAATGTATCTAAAGACTTTCCAAAATAGAATTGCTGATGATCCTTTTGTAAATCACGAGCGCTGACATCATTGATGACGCAATAACCAAATATCGCATCTTTGATTTCACTATTTGTAACTTTTCCACATAAATCTTTCTTTAAGATTATACCAAGTTCACCCTCATAATCAACAAATTTTGTTAAGCCTTTATGCAAATCAATGTAATCACCACTTGTTATAGCTTCGCTACAACGCTTTGAAAAATAAACTGAAGTTTCTTTTTTTTCTGTATCAAGACCTGCATCTAAGCACTCTTTTTTATGCTCACGATAGTTCATCCCAAGACATAAAATATCTTGACTTGGATATTTAATAATAGGTTCTTCTTTTATATCTCTTGTTTCTTCATATAAAGATTCAGCAACCATATCATTATTAAATAGTTCAAAAATATTTTTATATTTAGTTCTATAAATCTTATGGTCTTTAAATATACCAATATGTTCCTCGTTATCAACAGAATAATGGATAAATAACATAATAATCACTTCCTAAATAAATTATACAATTTTTTATTTTCAAAGAAAAGAAAAAGGCCATTCTAAGA
Source organism: uncultured Clostridium sp. (assembly GCA_946538835.1). Lineage (GTDB taxonomy): Bacteria > Bacillota_I > Bacilli_A > Acholeplasmatales > Anaeroplasmataceae > JAEELC01. The sequence goes on from CAMNGZ010000018.1 coordinate 12,765, forward strand.
ATAGCCTAATTGATTAATTAATTGTTGTTGGCTTAACTAAAGCTTTTTCAAGTACTTCTGAAACATTGTGAACAGGAATAATTTTAAGCTTAGCTTTTACTTCATCTGGAACCTCATCAAGATCACGTTCATTTTCTCTTGGAATTAAGATAGTAGTTAATCCACTACGTAAGGCAGCGATTGACTTTTCTCTTAAACCACCAATTGGAAGAACAGTACCACGAAGAGTAACTTCACCAGTCATACCAAGATGAGAATCTACAGGAATATTAGTCAAAGCTGACATAATTGCTGTAGTTAATGTAACACCAGCGCTTGGTCCGTCTTTAGGAACAGCACCTTCAGGCACATGAACATGGATATCTTCTTCTTGGAACTTCTTTGGATCAATATTGTATTCAGCAGCATGACTCTTAACATAAGATAGAGCAGCCATAGCACTTTCCTTCATTACGTCCCCTAGCTTACCAGTTAAGACTAATCCACCTTTACCTGGATATGTTGTAACTTCAATGTCTAAAGTATCTCCACCAAATGATGTGTAAGCTAAACCTGTTACAACACCTACTTGGTTCTTTTCTCTATTTTCATTACTGAAGAAAATCTTCTTACCAAGATACTTTTCTAAGTTATCCTTATTAACTTCTACACTTTCTTTCTTATCCATTAAGATTTCCTTAATAGCTTTACGAACAAGTGTACCTATATTTCTTTGTAAAGAACGAACACCAGCTTCTCTAGTATATGATTCAATTACTTCATGCATTGCATCCTCAGTAATCTTAAATTTATCACTAGCTAAACCATTTTGTTCAAGTACCTTTGGTACTAAATAATCATATCCAATATGAGTCTTTTCAAACTCAGTATAACTTGATAATGTGATAACTTCCATACGGTCAAATAATGGCCCTGGAATAGTATCAAGTGAGTTAGCTGTAGTGATAAATAATACCTTAGATAAGTCATAATCTTCTTCTAAGTAGTTATCACTAAAGTGTGCATTTTGTTCAGGATCAAGGACTTCAAGTAATGCACTTGAAGGGTCTCCTCTATAACTAGATTGACCAACTTTATCAATTTCATCTAGTAAGAATACTGGGTTTGTAGTACCAGCATCTTGCATACCTTTTAAGATACGTCCTGGAAGAGCACCAATATAAGTTCTACGGTGTCCTCTGATTTCAGCCTCATCTGATAAACCACCAAGTGAAACCTTAACAAACTTTCTACCAAGAGCTTCGGCAATTGAACGAGCTAATGTAGTTTTACCTACACCAGGAGGTCCGTATAAGCAAAGAATAGTTTGTGGATTCTTACCTGTTAAAATTTTAACTGATAAATATTCAAGAATTCTTTCCTTAACCTTTTCAAGACCATAGTGATTCTTGTTAAGTGTATCTTCAACCTTCTTAATATCATCATTATCTTTAGTTTCATTCTTCCATGGAAGAGAAACCATAAATTCTAAATATTGTCTAATAATACCAGATTCTGCATTTTGGCTTGAAGTGATTTGATATCTCTTTAATTCTTTTAATGCCTTTTTATGAATTTCTTCTGGCATACCACAATTATCTATTTTTTGTTTTAACTCGTCTATCTCTTCTTCAGTTCTACCTGATTCACCAAGCTCTGATTGGATAGCCTTCATCTTTTCACGTAAATAGTATTCTTTTTGAGATTCATCAATTGATTTCTTAACGTCTTCATTAATTTTATCTTCAATCTTAGAGATTTCTTTTTCTCTATTGATATCTTCTAAAATATATTTCATACGCTTAGAAAGACTAGGTTCGGCTAAATAACGATACTTATTAGTTGAAGTCTTTAAATGACCTGCAATAATGTCGATGCAATCTTCAGTAGTCATACCACTTGAAATTTGTCTCATTACTTCTTCAGGACTATTTAATAAGAAACGATTATTTGTGATTTCACTAATAACTGTCTTAACTAATGCAGCTTGTTCTTCAACAGATTCACCAACACTTTCAAGATTACTTGTAGTAACCATGAAACATGGTTCTGGTTCACTGATAGTATCTAGATTAACTCTTTCAATAACAGAGAATTTTACTCTATAATTCTTATTAGGCAATGTCAATTTAGAATCAATATGTGCTCTTACACCAATCTTTTCAACGTCACCTGGCTTGATATCGATAACAAGAGGATCTTTTTGAATGATTAGAATAATATTATTGTCGTATTCTTTTTCAGCAAGTTCTAATGCATAGATTGAACTTTTTCTACCTACTTCAGTTCTAAAGTCATTATGTGGTAGTGGAACTATTCCACGTAATGCTATTGCTGGATAGGCTTTATTCTCTAATTCTGCCATATTTCCCACCTCTTTTTCAAAGAAAAATTAGCCTAGCTATTTGCTAGTAATTATATACTACTACATAATTGGCAATATTGCAAGTAGTTTGCCAATTCGGTTAATTATTATTTTCAACTAAAGAAAAAGACCTCCAAATGGAGGCCTTAATTTGGTTCGAAAACTTAGATTTCTTTAGCGTTAGATAGAACTAAGTTAATGAATGCATCATAAACCATTTCTGAGTAGATTTGTTGTCCACGAGTACGAACAACATCATCAGCCTTTTGGTTAGTGTTCTTTGCAACTTCATCAACACGAGCCTTGAATGCATCTTGGCTTGGTTCTAGCTTTTCATCACGAACTACCTTATCAAGAACAACTTGGAATAAAGCTTGTCTCTTACCAATTTCATTAGCATTCTTTTCGAATGTAGCTTGGTCTAAACCTGATAATTGTAATAATGTTTCAAGTGGAATGTTGTAAGCCTTAGCTTGTTCAGTATAACGGTTCTTGTAAGCTTCAACATAAGTCTTAACTAATGATTCTGGTAATTCAACAGTTGTACCATCAAGGATCTTGTTAACAACTTCATCGATTTGTCTGTTGTGTTCAGAAGTTTCCTTGTTAGCCTTTAAGTTAGCTAATTCGCTAGCCTTTAATTCTTCAACAGTATTAACATTTTCTCTCTTTAAAGTCTTAACAAATTCATCATTTAATTCAGGTAAAACAGTTGTCTTTACTGAGTTAACAGTAACAACGAATACAGCTTCCTTACCTTCTAATTCCTTTGCAGCATATGGAGTTGGGAAAGTAACCTTAACATCCTTAGTTTCACCCTTCTTCATACCGATCATTTGATCTTCAAATCCTGGAATAAATTGACCAGAACCGATTTCCATTTCATAACCTTTAGCTGCTCCACCTTCGAACTTAACACCATCAACTGATCCTTCGAAGTCGAAGTTAGCTGTGTCACCCTTAGCGATAACTTGTTCAGCCTTTTCTTCTAACTTAGCTTGGCTCTTTAAAATGTTGTTGATTGATTCGTTAACTTCTGCATCAGTAACTTCAACATTCTTCTTTGCAACTTCAACACCCTTGTAAGCTGGTAAAGTTGGTTCAGGATATACATCGAAAGTTAGTGAAACAGTGAATGCTTTACCCTTTTCAATCTTAGATTCAACACCTGGCATTGGTTGAGAAATAACTCTATTAGCTAATTCCTTATTTGCTAATACTTCTTTATAGAAGTCATTGAATAAGTTGTCAAGAGCTGTATTGTATAAAGCTTCTTCGCCATAATACTTGTCAAACATTTCACGAGTAACATGACCCTTTCTGAAACCTTTAATTGATACGTTCTTGCTTTCAGTAACGAATGCAGCGTCTAATGCTTTTTCAAATTGTTCAGGTTGTACTTCAAAAGTAACCTTAGCTTTGCTACCTGCTAAAAATTCAGTATTCATTTTTATATCGCAGCTGGAGACCACACAAATGTGGGAAATGCTGCTCCTCCTTCAAAATAGTAATTCTCCAAATTTCTTACTATGATTTCACACGGATAAAGTATATCAAATATATAACTAAAAGTAAAGAGATAGGACCTATTTATTATTAGATAATTTTACCAAAATGTGGATTAAATTATAAAAAAAGATGGGAATTTACCCCATCTAATTAGCTATATAAATTATTGTCTTTAGAATCATTATCCGAAATGATTTCTGGATTAATTTTTTCAATATTATCTCTATCTAAATTAGGTTGTTTATCAATATTTTCATCTTTAGACTTATCACCTAGTTCGCTAGATTTAGTATCACTCTTTGATTTATTGTCACGCTTTTCAGCAAATTCTTTTCTATAATTAAAGTAATTGATTGAACCTTCACCAACAAGATATCCACCTGATAAAGCTGCTAATACTACGAGAATCCAACCTAGATATGAAACATTAAACTTTTCTAAGCAGAAAATTGCAACACCAAGAGTGAAACAAAGGATATTCGCAACGAATTGCTTACTATCAGATTTTTCACCAAATATAATTGAAGTAATGCAGTAAACCAAGCCGCGAAGATATAATACTCCACCTAAGAAAAAGCGGAAATACTTTAGCACAAATTTTACATATTCACTTGAAGAACTAGAGAAATTAAATCCACCAGATACAAGGAATGCACCAACTGCTACATCAACTAAAACTTCAATGATATTTAATCCTTTAGACCAACCTTTTTCTAATGTCTTAAATAAAGGAATAGTACGGATAACAGCATATACTAAAATGATACCACCAAAAATACCTACAGCTAATTGATCACGCAAATATTGGTCATTATCAGTTTTTACAAAAATTAAAGCGAATGTTAATCCTAATAAAATTACACCGCCAATAATCTTAAACCAGAAACGATATGAAGTAATTGGGTTAGTGACAAATTGAGTCTTTGATTTCTTTTCTTTTTTTGCTTTCTTTTCATCTTTCTTTATATTTTCATTATCAGAAATATCTTTTTGAGAAACTATTTCAGTAATAGGAGTATCTTTGATATCATCTTTTTTATCTATATCAGATACTTCCTCTTGCTCATTTTCAAAATTATCTTTTACTTCTTCTTGATTATCATTTGAAGCATCTGATTCTTCCTTTTCATCTATATTTTTATCATCAGTTTCAGTTGTATCAAATGAAACATTTGAAACTTCCTCATCTTTATTAGTTTCTTCAACTAAATCTTCTTTTTTTTCATTTTCTTTATTGCTTTTCTTATTAAAGAACATAATAATCACCTACTATACTTTATTATACTTTAAACATCATTTTTTTACAATCATAACAAATAACGCAAAAACTCACTCCAATCTAGAGTGAGTTTAAATTTATTTAAAATCGACAGTTATCGTAACACTTGTAGAACTAATACTTGA
>CAMNGZ010000019.1 GCA_946538835.1 uncultured Clostridium sp.
TGGTGGAGATGCAGGGAATTGAACCCTGGTACAAAACTACATCCAATTTAATTTCTACATGTTTATTTCATTCAATAATTTCAACTAAGACAAATGAATGAACAAGTAAGATCTTAATTTATTTCTATTAAATTCTTCTTATATCTTAGAAAAGCAGAAATAAGGTATATCCTACTAAACTGATGGCAAGATCTAAACCATAGGAGAATTTAGATGTGCCAGCTTACATTAAATAATTAGCAAGCATATGCAACTTGTTGATTACGAGTTGCGAATAAATTTGTGTTTGCGGTTAATTTAAACCTCGGCTTTTTTAGAAGAGCAACCTTCACATGCTTATAAACCTTCAATAATCCTGGCGAATCCTAAAACATCCCCAAGCAAATCCATTATATCACAAAACAGATTTATTTAAATAGTTAATATAGATAAAAAAGGTTGAGATTATATAACTCAACCTAGTAATTATTTCTATCCTTTAAAGCTTTTCTAATTGCTCTCTTGGCATCTTCTTTTTTAATGTCTTCACGCTTATCTCTAGCGTTTTTACCTTTACAGACACCAATTTCAACCTTACATAAACCTTCTTTTAAATATACACGAAGTGGTACTAAAGTTTCACCATCCATTCGAACACGATTAAATAAGCGAATTATTTCATTTTCATGTAATAATAATTCACGAGTTCTAGTTTCATCATGATTGTAATGAGTACCATAATCATACTTAGCAATATGCATATTTAAAATATATGGTTTATTATTTTTAATAATTGCGTATGCATCATTTATATTACATTTATGCTCCCTTATAGATTTAATCTCAGTACCTGTTAATTTGATACCAGCTTCAATCTTTTGTTCGATAAAGTAATCATGATACGCTTTTTTATTTGTACATATTTCTCTTTCCAAAATTTAGTTCCTCTTCATAGTCTTCTTTTAAAACGAAGTCTATCTTTCTATCTTTTACATTACTTGATACACAGACAATTTCAACCTTTTGACCAATCTTATATGTCTTATGTCTACCTTGTAATTCCATTAATTTATCATTCAAATCAAATCTGCCGTGCATGTTTGATACATGAATTAAGCCTTCAATACCATTATCAAGCATTACAAACATACCAAATGATGTGACGCTTGAGACAATACCCTCATAAGGAATACCACAATGCTTAGTCATATATTTAGCTGCAAGCATATCATCAACTTCACGTTCACATTCAATACTAGCTTTTTCTCTATTTGATGTATCAATTGAAGCTTGATGCAAATAGAATTCAAAATCTTTAATATTGTATTTGAATTCAGTTGGATGGAATATTAATTGCTTTAAAATTCTATGAACAATCAAATCTGGATATCTTCTAATAGGAGAAGTAAAGTGGCAATAATATTTTAAAGCTAATCCATAGTGACCTAAACATTCATCACTATATCTAGCCTTCTTCATAGCTCGTAACATCAAAGTATTAATTGCCATGTAAGATGGACTATCCTTTACAAGTTCCATAACCTTTTGAACATCTTTAGGTAAGACATCATTTTTTGGAACTCTAACCTTATGTCCTGTCAAATTATTGATTAAGTTAAATACATTTTCAACTCTTTCTCTTTCAGGAATTTCATGAACACGATACATGCAAGGAAGTTCTGAAATGTTTAAATGATAAGCCACAGTTTCATTAGTAATTAACATTAAATCTTCAATCATCATTTCCGCACGGCCACGTGTTCTCAATTGAAATTCAACAGGATCTCCATTCTCATCAAGCTTAACTTCATATTCAGGCGTATCAAATTCAATAGCACCTTTATCTATTCTTCTCTTACGAATTGCATTTGAAGCTTCTAGCATATCAATAAGCATTTGGTAAATATCACTATATTTTTCTTTTAAAGTTTCATCACCATCAAAAATCTTATTAGTATCTTCATAAGTCATTCTATGAGCGCTCTTCATAATACCTTCATGAAGTTCATAATTTAGAAGCTTACCTGAAAAATCAATGTCCATTTCGCAAGCATCACAAAGTCTGTATTCATCTGGATTTAATGAACAAATACCATTTGATAATTTTTGAGGCAACATAGGTATTACTCTATCTGCTAAATAAACAGATGTACCACGAGAATAAGCATCAGCATTTAAACTTGTATTCTCACGAACGTAATATGCAACATCGGCAATGCAGACGATAATCTTATATCCTTTATTTGTTCTCTTAACATAAACAGCATCATCAAAATCTTTTGAATCGGAACCATCTATTGTAATAATTGGAAGATTAGAATAATCTTTTCTCTTAGGAAAATCTTTAGGATCAATCTCATTTGGAAGATTCTTGATTTCTTTTAATGTCTCAGGAGAAAAATCAGTCACAAAACCATGTTGTTCAGCAATTAATGCTATTTCAACACCAGGATCATCTTTATATCCTAAAATTTTAGTTACTTCACAATATACTTTTTTTGGTGAAATATAATCTAAAATTTTAGCAACAACAATATTGCCGGCTACAGCACCATTTAAACGATTCTCGTTAACTTCAGCCTTAATATCAAAATCAGTCTTATGAGAATCTATATAATAACTAATACCTTGTTTATTCTTTTTTTGACATAATAGACCATAAACATAATCATTAGAATGCTTAACAATTTTTATTACAACAGCACTATCTAAATGACTGTTACGAGCTTTAGGTAAAACATAGAATTCTACGGTATCTCCAGATAGAGCACCTAGTGTATCTTTCTCATCAACATGGAATTCTTCATCAATTCCATCTACCTTGATAAACCCAAAGCCTTTATCTTTTACTTCAATAACACCTTCATATTTAATGTAATAAAGATTCTTTTTATCGTTAACATATAACTTGTTGTCATCAACAAGTTCTTTTAAACTATTAATAATTACATCACTATTCAATTTAGTGATTTTTCTTATATCTGAAATTGTATGGGTGTATGGCCTAGATAATGCCTTTAATACTAATTCATTATTTGTCATATGTATCCCTCCTAACATAATTATAAAATATATATACATTAAAAAAAAGATATCGAATGATATCTCTTAATTTTAACCATTAATTTGCATAGCAGCAGCTGCAAGTACTAATAAAACGAATAATACTGCAAGAACAGCTGTACCAACTTTTAAGAATAATTCAATACCTCTAGATTTTTGGTTCTTGAATAATTCTGATTTAGATCCTGAGAATGCATCATTGATGTCATCTTTAGATTGTTGCATTAATACTATTAATACTAATAAAATTGAAACGATTAAAATTATAAAATCAATTGGTCTCATAGAGTGTCCCCACTTTTCTTTTTAAATTTAAACTTTTAACATATCTAATTTTATCATAGAAGATAGCTATTTGCAACAATCCAAGGCACAAAAAAAGAAGAAATAAAACTATTTCTTCTTGTCAATATGCATTCTATTTTTCTTCTTATTTATATTTCTTTCTCTTGCAGTATCAATAAAAGGCTTTGCAACTAAATATAATAAAAATAGAATAATAATAGTAAAAATAATGATTAAAACTACTTGCATTGTTTCTCCTTAAATAAATCTACGCCATTCTTAAGTCTAGACATTCCATCTTTCACTATATCAAGACTTGTTCCTAGATTTATTCTAACATAAGATACACCATTTTTACCATACTCCTCACCAGGAGTAATAAATAAACCTGTATGTCTTCTTAAAAAATCAGTAAATAATCTAGCATTACTTGTCAATCCACTAACATCAACCCACAATAAATAAGTAGCATTAGATTCTCTAACATTAAATTCTTTAATATTATTTTTTATAAATTCTCTAGCATAATCTTTATTATTTTGAATATATTGGTTCAATTCTTCTAAATATAAATCCCCATTGTCAAGAGCCGAAATAAACGCATTAGCAACAAAAGCGTTAGCTTCAGCAACCTCATCAGTATTCAAACCACGCCAAACTAAATGGTGTAATTTAGGATTAGATACATATACTAATGCACCTTGTAATCCTGCAAGTGAGAAACATTTAGATGCACTCATACATGTAATTGATATTTCTTTATTAGTCTCATTGACAGACGCAAAAGGAATATATTTAAATTTAGGATTAACAATATCACAGTGAATTTCATCACTTAATACAATTACATTATATTTCTTACAAAGTTCACCAATTTTAACCAATTCTTCTTCAGTCCAAATCCTGCCAACAGGATTCTCCGGATTACATAAAATGAACATGCTTACTTGAGGATCACTTAATTTTTTCTCTAAATCTAAAAAATCAATATAGTATTCATTGTCTTTTAAAACCAATTCACTTGTTTCAATGAATCTACCATTGTTAACAATAGAATTGAAGAAAATGTTATAACATGGAGTAGTTACTAATACTTTTTCACCAACACAAGTAACTTTTCTAACAATAGATGAAATAGCAGGTACAACACCTGTAGAAAAAATCATATCCTTTTCATCCATAATAAAGTTATGACGTCTTGCCCAAAAATCTTTAAAAGACTTGAAATAACGAGCAGGAATATTTTTATATCCAAAATTTTTAATGCTAATAGTTTCTTTTAAACTTTCTAATATAAAATCAGGAGTTTCAAAATCCATATCCGCTACCCACATAGGCAGTTCATTATCTTTAACATCCCATTTCAAGCTAGAAGTATTTCTTCTATTAGCGATGTGAGAAAAATCATACATAATTATTCACCCACTTTAATCTTTGTTTTAGAGTTATCAATAACTGTACCCCTAAAGTTCATATTATCTTGAATTATTTCTCCAATCGAATTAGCTTCAATGCTTCCAGATAAAGGATTCTTAATAGAATCAATATGAGAAATAATTTTTGCATCAATATTTGTACAAAGTTCAAATGCTAAATTGGTATTTAATAACTTACAATTAATCATCTTAATATTGTCCATATAGCACATGCCTTGCTCACTATCAATTGTACAATTGATAAATGTAAGATTCTTACTGTTCCATCCAAGATATTCTCCAATAATTGTAGAATCTTCAACCACAACATTTTCGCAGTTCCAAAATGAATCCTTAGATATCATAGTTGCATTTTTAATATGAATGTTAGAAGCCCCATCAAACGCATAATTACCATTTAATTGGAAATTTTCAATTTCAATATTTTTACTATTCAATCCAAGATAATTACCTTTTGCGCTAACATTAGTCATCTTGATATTTTCACAATTCCATAATGTCTCTTCAGCATTAGGAATTTGGCAATCAATTAAAGTAATATTTTTACTTCTTCTAAATTGCTTAGGTGCTTCAATCATTGTCTTAACTAACGTAATATTTTCTGTATACCAAATACCAGAACGAGCAGTTTCTAGCAAACAACTATTTTCTACATATATATCTTTAGAATACCACATTGGGTATTTCCATTTAAAAATAACATTATGAAGTTTAATATTCTTAGATTCTTTTAAAGGAGATTCACCATCTTCAAATGTAGAATCAAAAATTTCAGTATCTTTTAAATTATATAAGGCTCTTTCACCAGTAAATAATCCTTCTCTTAAAACATCCATAACTTAAAAACCTCATTTTACAATTGTTATTTTATCACAAATAGGAAATCATTATTTAAAATATGCTTATAAAATTTAATAGAGCCAATGAAAAAAAGAGCTTGTAAGAAAATATTCTTACAAACTCAATTTTTTATTTGTTTAATTGATATAAAGACTTTAATCCATCAAATTTAGCAACTTCTACTTCACCAAATTGATTTAATTCATCTTCAATACGAAGTAATTGGTTATACTTAGCTATTCTATCAGTACGTGATAATGAACCAGTCTTAATTTGACCAGCATTTAATCCAACAACTAAATCAGCAATTGTAGTATCTTCTGTTTCACCAGATCTGTGTGATACAACAGCTGTATAACCAGCACGCTTAGCCATTTCAATAGCGTCGAATGTTTCAGTTAAAGTACCAATTTGGTTAACTTTAATAAGAATAGAGTTAGCAACCCCCATCTTGATACCTTTTTCAAGACGCTTAGTGTTTGTAACAAATAAGTCATCACCAACAAGTTGAACCTTCTTACCTAACTTTTCAGTTAAATATTGCCAACCTTCCCAGTCATCTTCAGCAAGACCATCTTCAATAGTTATAATTGGGAATTCTTGTGTTAGCGGAACATAATAATTGTCAACCATTTCACGTGAAGTAAATACTCCCTTATCAGCTTTTAAAGTGTACTTACCTGTTTCAGTGTCATAGAATTCACTAGCTGCAACGTCAATACCAAGGAACACATCCTTACCTGGGACAAGACCACTAGCTTTAATTGCTTCGATAACTAATTCAAATGCTTCTTTATTAGAATGAAGCTTTGGAGCATATCCACCTTCATCTCCAACACTAGTTACATAACCTTTATCTTTTAAAATCTTCTTAAGGTTATGGAATACTTCTGCACCATAACGAAGGGCTTCGTGGAAGTTAGGAGCACCAGCTGGTAAAATCATGATTTCTTGGAAATCAATAACGAAATCAGCATGAGCACCACCGTTCATAATATTCATCATAGGAAGTGGTAATTGCTTAGCATTTGCACCACCAAGATATTTATATAGAGGAAGTCCTGAATAATCTGCAGCAGCACGTGCGCAAGCCATTGAAACACCAAGCATTGCGTTTGCTCCAAGATGAGACTTATTTTCAGTACCATCTAATTCAATCATAAACTTGTCAATTGCTGTTTGTTCACGGCAATCTTTTCCAATAATCTTTGGTCCAATAATTTCATTAACATTCTTAACAGCTTTTAAAGTACCTTTACCCATATAACGTGACTTGTCACCATCACGAAGCTCAAGAGCTTCATGAACACCAGTTGAAGCACCACTTGGAACTAAAGCTCTACCAAAAGCACCACTTTCTGTTGTAACCTCAACCTCAACAGTTGGATTACCACGAGAATCTAAAACTTCTCTTGCATATACACTTGTAATATAAGGCATAAAAACACACTCCTTTTCTTAATTGTTTTCACCATTTATATTTTACTCCATTTCAAAAAAATAATAAAATGATATGATAAAAAAAGAATGTGCTAAGCACATTCAATTAATGTAAATCCTTATAAACATCATCAATTTTATCATCAATTACAGTTTCTTTACTTTTTATTGTCTTATCAAATAAATTATCTGTATATTTATGTAAAGGTAGATACAATAAATAAGTGATACCTACAACAATAAAAGACAATAAAGCGTTAAATGGTAATACTGCACATAAGAAATAATACATTACGTAATTTGATTCATTAGCATCACTAATAATAGAATGCATAGATGATACAACCCAACCTTTAGCATTTAACACATTGATATACATAGGAAGAGCGAAACTATTTGACAACAAGCCACCTATAATCCAGCCTAATATTGCGAACAAAAACATAGGAACATATTTAGCTTTATTATTAAATAATAATTTACCAATCCAAGTAAATAACACTAAGCATAATCCAATAATCAAATCTGCTGTTTCTCCTATACCTGCAGTACTAGAACCAGATATTAATCCGATTACGAAACGAATTCCTACAATTGAGGCACCATATTGAGCCCCTAGGACAATAATCCCTACAAAAATTGGAACCATTGAAAAATTAATGGTTAAGAAACTAGGAAAAAATGGTAATTTAAACTTAGGTCCAATAACATACAATACAACGCTCATACCAGCTAAAAGCGATGTAATAATACATTTTTTTAATCTTACAGTGTTATTCATTTTATCACACTCCTAAATAAAAAAAGCCTGGTGATTCCAGGCTTAAAAAAGAATTTATTCTTCTTTCATCCAGACTATAACTGTCGGCACCTGAATTTCACAGGTTCAGCTTACGCTCGAGGGCTTTACCTCCGGTAGGAAATTGCATCCAACCCTGAAGATCATATTTATTATATAATAATTCTATATCTATTACAATTTTTTCGCTTTAAAGAGTTTTAGGAATAGAATATTTATAAAATGTTCTATTCTTTTCAGCATCAAACTTAGTACCAAATGTACCATCATTCATAAATTCAGCAAATGTAGCATAATGGTCATCTGTATATAGGCAAACAGGAACACCTTTATATTCTTCATTAGTTAAACCATATTCAAAAATAACAACCCTTCCTGTTCCACGGCTTCCACCATAATAAGTTCCATTAGTATCAAAATCAAGTTCATAATAACTAGGCTTATTTTTATCTTCTGGTATAAAATATGGAATAGATTTAGCATAACCATAAGTACCATCATAATGTGATATAGCTCTAGTCTTATCACCAAAATATTGAGACATTTCACTAACTTCAGCCTTATAAACATAATTTAGGGGAAAAGCTCTAAATAACATGTAATAGCTTGCAACGTCAACAGGATTAACTAACGCAACATCTTTAGCTTTAGTTGGATTATTTTCAATATAATCAAAAGTATGATAAGTATATTCTTTATAAGAATTAATTTTATATTCACCTGAAGAAGTATAAGTAACACTAGAAGGTATTCTTCTCTTATCTCCATCCTTCAAATTTGAAAAATCAGTATATTCAATGTTTAATCTATAATTTTGATAATTTAAATAACTAGAATCAGCTTTTTTTATTGATGGATTATATTTAATAACTAATGTTTTAATATAAACATCACTTAAGCTTGATTCAATTCTAAAAAAGCTAGAGTGATCAATTCTAATTTTAAGATTAACATAATCTCCGTTGGTACCTTTAAACACACAAGGATCACTAAATAATCTTGAATTAGAATAATATAAACTAAAACCGGTTTCTGATTTGTAAGTAATATCAAATTCATAAATACCATCATAAGAGGCCGAATTAGATAAACTTGAATTTAAAGGATTAGACAAAGTTTCATAACTTGGTGTCTTTAAAAGACATACAAAATCAGTTAAAGCTCCACCTGTAATACGATAACCTTCAACATAAGTATTATCATATTTTTCATAAGAACCTGTATCAGTACCGTAAACTTTATTATTTTGATTAAATGATAAAGTTTTAGAATTAGATTCATCAATCACATTCTTATTCAATTCATAAGTCTTATCTACTTCATAATTTATAATTTCGCTAGAAGTTGTAACTTCTTTGCCGCATGCGGCTAATATAAATATGCTTAAAAATGATAAAAATTTAATTTTTTTCATATAAACCTTCCTTTGTGAACTTTATTATAAATAAAAACACAAAAAAAATCTACTCAATTAACCATAAAAGTCAAATGAGTAGATTAGAATATTAATATGTTAAAGTAGTTGGCTTATTATATTTATATGAAGCCAAATGTCCTTCAGCATTGAAGCGAGGTCCAAATGTACCATCATTCATATATTCTCTAAATGTCTTATAATGGTCATCAGTATAAACAATTACAGGGTGATCATTATATTCATCAAAATCAAATGACTTCTCCCACACAACAAGTCTACCAACTCCTCTTCCTTTAGATGGTTTATATCTGCCAGTGTTATCAATATCTAACTCAAAATATACAAATCTATCATCTTTTTTATATGGAACACTTAAAGCGTATCCATCTTCTCTTGTCCACGTGGAGTAAGCTCTTACCATATCGCTTGGTACAGAACCATCTCTTCGATCTTGATAATTTAAAGGGAAGTCACGGAATAACATATAATAATTTGCGACATCAACGGGATCAATGTAACAAATTTCACGTGCTTCATTTTGATGAGTTTGTAAATAATCATAAGAATGATATGTATATTCTTTCGATTTAACAACCTTGACTTGTCCATTTTGATAACTAACCTTAGTAGGCATACTTCTCTTTTCACCTTCAGCAATATTATCAAAATTTTTGTATGGAACATCTAGTCTATAACTTGAATATGACATATATGTAGCATCATAATCAGAGCCTTCGTTATTATAATATAATTTGACAGACTTAATTAAAGCTTCAGTGTCAATAGCAGAAATTCTAAATAAGCAATGCAAATCAGTTTTAACAGTTACTGTCATGAATCCACTTGTCTTACCTAAAATAACTTCATTTGAATAACTTCTATCCTTAGAATAAGTCAAACGAATACCTGTATCAGACTTATATTCTATTTGATATTCATAAATTCCTTTATAAGCATCAGTATTATAAATCATTGATTCCATTTCATATTCATAAATTGTTGGTTTAGCAAGAAGTTTCAATGAGTCACTTGTTTTAGTCTTGTAACAACGATAAATTCCAATTCCTTTTTTATTTTCAACAAAATCACCAGTCTCATATTGTAATTTACCAAACTTAGATGCTATCATCTGATAACTACCTGCTGAGTTTTCTAATACATCAGAAGTTCTAGCATTTACATTAGCTTCTTTTTGAAAATCAATAGTAGTCGACTCACTACTTGATTCTTCTATTAACTCACTACTTGATTCTTCAACTAAATTACTGCTAGAGTCTTTTGATGATTCATCACTTGATTTATCAAGTGATTCAAAACTAGATTCTTCACTAATTTTGCTCTCTCCATCTTTACTAGATGATTCAGTATTGACATCAAGCTTTGTACATGAAGTCAATAATAACCCTAGTAAAAGGATTAAACATCCTTTTTTCTTCATAATTACCTACCTATTATTTTAGTAAAATTCTTAATTTGAATAGTCATTGTACCATCATCATTTTGAATAATTTCTAAATTATTATTATCTTTAAAAAATTCACTTGGTACAATTAATTCAATACCTGTATCGGTCTTAATCTTTTGGTTCTTGACTTTATTTTCAACTAAATTATATTCAAGAGGTTCATTTAAAGAAACTCCACGTAAAGCTAAGTGTTCTTTAAAATCTTTCTTGTTTGATTCATCAGTAAATAATGTATCAGCTAAATCTTTGATATCAATTTCATCATCAGCGCCATGATTATAAATATAATTTTTCACAGTTGATAAGGCTTGAATTGAATCATTACCAGCTTCTTCACTTATTTTTTTAGCTTCTTCTTTAATTGCTTTTAAAACTTCATTTGTAGAAGGGTGGAATGTTGCATTAACTATTGACTCTTCTAACACTTTCTTTTTAACTCCGTCTATTTCTCTTAATTTTTCAACGGAATAGAAGTTTAAATCAGGTATGGAAACAAGTAAGAATGTATTAATTCTAAGTCCTGATGTAGGTAAAATATAGACATTTTTAGTAATCTCATTATTAACCTTACCATCACTAGCAAATGACTCATGAGTAATACCTTCTTGGTTCTCAAGCAAAATTAGTCCTAACATAGTATTTGAATCTTCTCTATATTCAACTACTAATAAATCACTAGATTCTAAAATTCCCGCTTCTTTTAAACTTTCTAAAAAAACTTTTGCAACATTTTTAGAAAAATCTATAAAATGATTACTATCATAAGTTTTTAATACTTGTTTTAATTTAGAATCTTCATGAAAAGAACCTGCTCTTTTAGAACAATTCTTGTTAACTTTTTCGATGATTTTTGTAACATAATCATGAGTGAGATCTTTAGTAAAATCCAGTTCAAAATCTGAAAATTGATGAGTACTAGTGCGAAGATCTAATATCTCTAAACATGCATGTGTAATAATCATAACTATCTACCTCTTTAAAGTCTATTTCTATTTTATCAAAAATATATAAAAAGAAAAAGTGATTAAATCACTTTTTACTTTAATAACTTATCTGTATCCTCTTTACGTTCAATAATAATTAATATCAATATCAAAATTGATAATAATATATCAGTTAATGCAAAACTTAACCATATACCATTATATGACATGAATTTAGGGAATGTCAGTGCAAACAACGCCACCAAAATTGGTTCAGAATAAATAAGTATATTAGAATATAACTTCTTATCTTTCGAATTAAAATAAGATATTGATATACGTGTAATAGATACAAATATAAATGAGAAGCTTATAAAAATCGCACAAGATTTAAAATATTCAAGCGAATTTTCAAGTTTAAAAGTTTCTCCAAGCTTTTCGTTAAACAAAAGTACAACAAGCATAAATAATAAACTAATTGCACCACCAAGAATTAATCCAACTCTATATATAAATGAAGCTTCTTTTTTATTATTGCTACCTTTAGAGAATGATAATAAAGGTTGAATGCCATCGGCAATAGATTGCATAAGCTTTTGAATCATATATGAAATGTAACTCATAGCTGTATAAGCGGCTACCGCCAAATCATTTGCATAAATTGAACATGATTTATTAATAATAATTGTGATTAAATTAGAGGAATAAGCAAGTCCAAAACTTGAAATACTTGATCTATATATTTGTCCTAAATTATAAAATAAATTAGTAAATTTAGGTAAAAATTCTTTCTTAAATAATAATATAATAGCCATCAAGATTACAAATCCTTGACCAATCAAAACACTATAAGCAACACCAGGTAAGCCCAAATTAAAATTATATAAGAATATATACTCTAAGATAGTATTAATTACATAGCCTAAAGATACAATAGTCATGCAATATTTATTATAACCATGTGATCTCAATAAAGGAATCAATCCTTGGCTTAAAAGTTCAACAGGGAAAAATATAATAACAATTTTGATGTATTCAACTGCTTCTTTATGAACAAGAGAGTTAGTTGCACCAAAGATGTTTAAAATACCATCTTTAAAGAACCATAAAAGAGGCATCAAAATTATAGTAGCAATTAAAAATGAAACATATGCAGCACCAATCAAATCATTAGTTTCTTCTTTCATACCATTTTTGATATTAATTTTAATAGCACTCGCAAGTCCTAATCCAAACCCAACAGATTGAATAAAAGCGGCAATTGGAAATGCGTAATTAATTCCAGCTAACGCAGTTTCACCAACACGACGTCCTATAAATAGACCATCTAATATTGTATATATAGAAATAAAGATTGCAGAAACCAGTGAAGGTATTACAAACTTATTAAATTGCTTATAATTTTGTTTCATCTTACTATCCCATTTTAGATTTACTTACTCAATATAAATCTAATACCTTTAGCTAATCTTTGATCAGGCATATCGAAATGATTACCATGATTATATTCGAATTTTTTATTCGATATAGTTTTTTCTATTGAATTATATACCATTTCAGTTGCTAAATCTATATCTTTAAAAAATTTTGTTCGAGTTTTTCCTTCTAAATCTCCTAAAGAGAAATATATTTTAGAAATTTTATCAGATATTTTATGACTTTTTACGAAATCAATAAACTTAGGATACCAAAAAGAAGATGAAACTGATATTAAAGAATCAAATGAATTAGATTTAAATATAGCATATGTTGAAAACAATCCAGCTAAAGAATAACCACATATTGTAACATTACTAATATGTATATTTTCTTCACTTAATAAATTTATTACATATTTTAAAATATCTTCTACTTTATTTAAAAATAAGTCAGCTCCACCATTGAATGTAAACATCTTACCTTCTTTAATATCCCATGGAGCTAAATCATTATCCCAATCAATATTATTAATGATTAATATATTATAATCAATATCGTCTAAATATTTATAAGCCTCATTTTCGCCAATCATTAAAATTAGTTTATTAGACTTACCTTTAGTAATAACCATTAATTCTTTATCTAAATAATTAATCAATTTTTGCATTTTTATCCTCAAATTCTAAAGATTCTACTTTATCAAGTTTTCTTACCAATTGTCTAGTTCTAACACCAACTAAGTCATCAAGTTCTTTTCCAGCTGCTTCATATTTGGCTTGTGTTTTTTCGAGGCATTCAGCAAACTTATTGAATTCAGTCTTAACACTTTGCAACAAATGGAATACTTCTGCTGATTTCTTTTGAATAACAAGAGATTTAAATCCAATTTGTAAAGCGTTTAATAAAGCGCTAAATGTAGAAGGTCCACAAATAATAACATTATACTTTTTTTCAATTTCTTCAAATAAATTCATATTAATGACTTCACTATATAATCCTTCTATAGGTAAGAACATAATACCAAAATTAGTAGTATTAGGTTCATCAATATATTTAGTCTTAATATCTGAAGCGAAACTCTTAATTTTTTGAACTAATTCTTTTCTAGCCAATAAAAGATCATCTTTATTTGCTGTATCTATGGCATCAAGAATTCTTTGATAAGAATCAGTTGGAAACTTAGAATCAATAGGAAGTAAAATATCTTTAGCGTTGGCTTGAGGAATCTTAACCGCAAACTCAACACGTTCACTACTTCCCACTTTGGTTACAGCATTTTCTAAATAATTTTCAGGTGCTAATATTTCTCTTATTAAGTTACCTAATATAACTTCACCAACTATACCTTTAGTTTTAACATTAGCTAAAACATTTTTAAGACTTGATACGTCACTAGCCATTGTTTCAATTTGACCAATTGTCTTATTTAACTCATTGATTTGTTTGAAGACATTTTCAAATGATTTATTTAATCTATCCTCTAAAGTCTTTTCAAGTTTTTCATTAACAGTACCTTTAATTTCATCAAGCTTAATATTATTATCTTTTTGAATTTTATCAAGGCTTTCTTTAATAGTTAAATCAACCTTATCAAGCCTTTTAGAAACTTCTTCTTTATAACTATCTAAGAAACTTTTTATTTGATTGATATTATAAATATTATTTTTAGAAATTAATTCGTTTAAAGATTTAAATTCTTCGTTTATATCTTTAATAAGATTAATTTCAATGTCTTTTAACTTAGATGAGAACTTGTTGTTAGATTCTTCAATAATATGAAGATTTTGATTTAAATTATCAACTTTCTCTTTGATAATTCCAAGTAAATATTCATTATTATCTTTTAGAATCTTTTTGTTTGATTCAAGAAAGCTTGTCACATCAAAAGAATTATTATTCTTAGTTTTTTTAAAAACTAAAATAAGACTAACAATAATATTAATTATTACCAATCCAAATAAAACACCTAATAATATCTTATCCATATATGCCTCCTAAAATGAAAAAGACTAGAAATATCTAGTCTTCTTGTGTAATAGTTTCTAGTGCGCGAATAAACTCACCTTGATATAAACCAAAGTTTTCATTAAACACACTTGCTAATTCAGTTAAAACCTTATCAACAACTTCCTTATTTTCATAATTTTGTTCAAACCACTTTGTATAATCTAAACCATTAGTATCTAATAAGATTTCTTTTGATAATGTTTTAGTAAATAAGCATGATTTATCATATTCTGAACCATAAAGGCCGACAAGAGAAGCTTCAGCTTTAATTTTGTTAGCATCTTCTGTTTCAAAATATTTGATTGTAATCATTAAATTAAATCCTGAACTAGCATCAGGATATGGAATAAAGGTAGCGCAGTCATGACCTACCTGATTAAAATTTGCCATAAAATCACCTACGCTACCAATTATACCATAAATATTTAATTTTGATTATTAATCCTTTACACTAATAGCAATTTCCTTAACATTTAGACGGCAACCTTTACTTGTAGAGGTATTTGTAATCGCTAAAACAAATGTACCATCCTTTGGAGCATCTAATTTAGCTGATAAAACTACTTCAGTTGCATCATCTTTACGAGTACCAGCTAAAGAACCACTAGAGATTTCTTGATAATTAGTACCATCGAAGAAGAAAATCTTCCAATCAATATCATCCCAAGCGCATGTAGTAACATATTGAACCGCTTCTACATTTTTAAAAACAGTATCTTTAATGCTTAATGTTGCAACAAATTCTTCGCCATTAATTTCAACACAAGCTTTACCTCTGTTTTTAGTGTTAGCACCAAGTTTTAAACCAATTGGTTCACCTTTACTTACACCCGCACCATAGCTAGCCAAAACTGTATAACCACCAGTAGAATATGTCACATCAGCATTAAAACTATTCTTTAATCCAGTATCAGATAAATCTAATCTTACACTACCTGTAACAATTTCATTAGATGTAGTTGATTCTTCAGATGATGAAGATTCAACTTCAATGTTATCAGTACTAGTTTCAGTTAAATCTGTTGTTGAAGGATAATTTATAATTGAACCACCTATATATTTTTGTGCAAATTCAGGATAAGCATTTAAAACATATTCTGGGTGATCAATATAAGGATTTCTATTATTTTGTTCTTTATATACTATTTCATTTCTAAATCTTTCAGCTTCGCTAACTGGGTCTTGTAAGCTCCATTTAACTAGAGTTTCAAGATTACCAAATCTACCGTTACCTGTTGAACCACTAGTAGTCTTATCAGTAGTTAAAGTCAAATTATAAGTTCCATCAAAGCCATACATAGTAGCCATATAGAACATCATACGAGCTACATCACCTTTAACCTCATCTCTTGGTTCAAAATGATTGCTAGTATATTTGTTTAAACCTGAATTTTTATATTCTTCTTTTGGTCCAAATTCATAGAAATCTGAATTCCCACGAGTTGAATTGATTTGCATACCAGTAACTCTTAAATGGTGAACATCACTATATGGGTTGCCAGACTTTGGGAAACCATGTGATTTAGCCCATACATGTTCTCTATTAAATCCTGTAGTATTACTATGATCAGATTTTTGGATAGATCTACCAGTGTACAAGCAAATGCAATTAGCCTTATTATTAGGATCTTCATCAGTATCTGCAATAATCTTATATGCTTCATCATAGCTTCTATGTCTAAAGCCATTGTTAATAACCTTAGACAAATTCTTTCTAAATTCAGCATCTTTTAAAGTTAAATTGACGTTAGCATAATAGCTACCTTCAGTTGAAGGTAGTCTATCATGTGACTTGTCTTGTGAAAAATCATAACTATCTGTTGATCCACTTTCAAGTGAAGTTTGTTCACTAGATGCAATTTCTTCACCTGATGAATGTTCTACTTCACTTTGACTATCAATAGGAC
>CAMNGZ010000020.1 GCA_946538835.1 uncultured Clostridium sp.
ATGTGACAACATAATTAAAATGTGTGTTATTAAATGAACCATCGAATGCATAAGACAAAGATAATGCACTAATAGTTAAATTACGACTTAAAATATTTAATGTAGCTTCTTTAAATATATATTCATAATTTGTAGATGATGTTACCACATCTTCTATTTGAATAATATATAAACCAGTATTTATTGGGTATACTATCTTATTATCTAACTTATAAACTACATTTATATCTAAATTTTCACCATAAGGTAAAGAATTAATATAGTCATTTGATGTCAAAACGTCTTTTACAACATAATCATTTGTCAAATCATGTATGATTAATCCGTCATAAATATAATTTTGATTACTTGGTGTTATTTCAACAACTCTTTTTAATATTTCAAATTTAGCATATTCAATGTTTAAATTATAATTATTAATTAAATCATTATCCAAATTATCAAATTCAATTAAATAATAATAAACACCACTATCAATAAATGAATCAGTCACAATAAAGCTTGGTGTTGAAGATATAAATTTATTATCGCTTAAATAAATGAATTCATTTGTTGGGCTTTGATAAGTGTTATTGAAATAAACAATTTGATCAACGCCCTTTACTGTAATATCTAATTGTTTAATATTTAATCTTCCGTAATTATAAGTGATATTAAATGATTCATTATAAAAATCAAGAATTGGTTGGTGACTTATATCTAAAACAATTAACATGCTAGCTTTGATGTCATAATAACCACAATTGATAGGATTAACTAATACACCATCTTTATAATAATTAATATCAGGTTTAACAACAAAGTCATGACCACTTATTTTTCCATTTGGCATATCACTTATTGTATAAGCATCATAATCTTTAGCCACAACTTCTTTAGAATAAGTAGCCTCTTTATCTAATAAGGTGATTGTAATATCTTTTTTTACAATATTAAGGTTAGACACCTTTTTATTAATAATGTAATTATTAATTAAATCATAATCTATAAAACTGATATCATTGATTTCTTGATTGTATACACCAACACGAAGATTATCAAAATAATAATCCATTAAAGAATCAGATTCTAAACTATATGATTCTTCATAATTTGTTGTATATTGATAACCAATATCAACAAATCCAGGTTGTGAAGAATCCATTGTCAATGTAGAAATAAGATTTGGCTTTAACAACTTATCATATACACTAAATGTAGCTTCTTCTAGTTTAAGATCAATTTCTCTTTTAAAGATAGTATATGTAGAATCATTGTTTGAGATAAAATCATAATTTGTTAATGTAGAATATTCATTTCCACCTATTAAAGCTAAAGAATTAATCTTTTTTTGATAAATACCACTGTTTCTTTGACTCATTTTAGAATCTAATGTTATATTAATTGATAACATCTCGCCATTATATAAGCTCGTATTACCATTATCTAATCTTAAACTAAATAATGAATTATCAGCTTCATGATTTAATCCATCATAGATAACAGTTTCATCATCTAAAGAGATATTAACAACGGCTTTTAAAATATTAAATTCAACACTATCATCACTAATAATCACATTATAGTTATTCATAACGCTAGCTGATGTCACAACCATATTGTAATTATCACTATTTATTAATTCTTTATTATCTTTATCTTTAACTTCTACAATGAGTTCCGCTCTATCTGCATCATCTACAAAAGAACCATCCACAATACTATAATCCGTAATACCAAATGCGTGATTTTCTGAATCATATGTAACATCATCCTTTTTTAAAGCTTTAATTGTAACATCACGCTTCAATATTTCAAATGTTGATGATACTAAATTGATATTTAAATCAGTATTAAACATTGTATCAGTCTCTATAAGCATATAATCTAGAATATCTATTTGATATACATCAGCATTTACAAAATTTGATATTGTAGAAGATAATACTTTGAATTTATCTTTAATATTAGTTTCTGTCTCTATTTTATTCATATCATAATTTTGAACTTGCTTATTATAAATGGCTTCTTGTTTAGCAATTTTTACATCGACATCACGAGCTATTATAGTTAATGTAGATGTGCCATATATAAATTCATAATTATGATAATCATTAGTTTCTATAATATTATCAATTACTATTTGATATGTACCTGTATGAATTGGTCTAACTTCTTTGTCATCTTTATAATATTTTACATTAATAGTCAAATTAGACTCATCGCTTGAAATAAAATCATCGGTTTGATAAGTTCCTTTATATTCAAAATAATTATAATCATATGTTGTAGTGACATCTTGAGGTTTTATGTTAACTATAGCTTTTTCAATCTTAAGATTACCATTTAATAAAGTGATATCATAATTATTCTTTGAATCATTTGTAAATGTGACATTGGTAATACTAGTTAGCGAGTTGCCAAAATTTATACTGCTAGATGTCACATTTATAGTCGCTATTGCATCATCTTTATATAGTGTACCTGACACTAATTCATAATTTGAATCAACTAGATCAAATGTATTTGCATCATAAGTCTTAACATAATCAATTGGCTTTATTGACAACTTAGCTTTTGTTATATTAAGGGTTCCGTATGTGTAATTGATATTATAATTATCATTATTAGTAGTAACTACTGTTATAACATTTTGTTTAATTGATGAATTTGTGATTTCTTCAAATGTATCAATAGTAATACTATCCTGTGATACTAACCCACTATATTCAAATTCTTTTTGAAATAATGGTGTACCATCATAAACTTTTGATGCGCTTAGTGAACGAACATTTAAGTTTCTTTTATTAACTACAATATCATTTTCTTGATATTCAATTTGATAATAAGAACTTACATCTTTGTTATTAATATCATTAATTACAAGATGATAATCAGATTTATAAAATCCTGCATTTAAAATATCTTTGTTATTGACAACTTCTTTTATCTTATCAGTGCTTAACAAGCTACCTTCTAGAATGCTTATATCATCAACATCATATGTAGCATTCAATCCATCATATGTCTTTTCTAAATCAATGGCTTCCACCTTAAGACTTCTTTTAAATATTACAAACGACTTAGTTTCTTTAGTAATTGTGTAATTTGTAGTATCTAATTGGTCGTTTAAATAAATTTTATCAATTAGAATAGTGTAAGTGTCAGGAGAGATTGCTTCACTAACCTCAACACCTTTACTATTTAATATCTTAGTTGTAACTTTTATAGTATCATCATATCCTAGACTATTATAAGTTACACTATATTGGTTGTTATATTCATAAGGCTTTCCGTTATATACAGCGTCAGTAGCATCAGGAGTAAGTGTAACATCTAATTTCTTAAATGTGATATCTTTACCATTTTCTGCGTTTGTGACAATGTTGTAACAATCAGTTACATCATCTCCATCTATATCTTTTATTACTACACCTTGTGGTGTTAAGCTAATGACACTATTAACTGTAGATAATGTTGAAAATTTATAACTTAATGTAATATTTTCATTACTTAAAAGTCCATCTATATTTGATTTAGGATAAGATCCATACGTGATTTCTGTATCTATTACATCAATTGTTAAATCTTTTTTATATATTTCAAAAGAAGTTTCTGCAGAACTTCTTTCACCAAATAGACCACTACTTATAGCTCTAACAAAATATTTACCTGCCATTTTTGGTTTTTCAGTTGTCCAATCGCTGTTATTAGTTTTATATTCATATCTTAAAACTTTACTAAGCTTAACATTAGCTCTCGGCTCAAAAGGAGTACCATATGTGACTGAATCTATAACTATATTATCTACTTTTCCAAATAAAGTATTAAATATAATAAATGCTAAAACAAGTGTAGCAAATACACCCAATATTAACCATCTGAATTTAAAAATAATTTCTTTAATCTTTTTTCTTTTTAGCATCTTTTCTTTATAGATTGCATATCTCATATAATCACCTCCTTTTTCTTTCTTTATATCTACCTAACTATGATATTTCCTTGATGAATGATGACATCATAATTAGCTAAAACATCTTCATCTAATATTTGGCCACCATAGGTATATGTACCTGCTGTTGAATAAGAAATATCTGCAACAACTGCGCTAATTGAACCAATGACATCGTAATCATAAGTTGAAATTACTACATCAGACACACTAAATTTTTGTTCAATGTCTCCTTTAGTGTCTCCAATATTTGCAATAAGTGTAGGTAAATATACATCCACCCTTTTCTTCATGATATTGATAATACCAAGTGAATAATGAATATCGAAATTCTTTAACAAATCTTCACTTGCGACAATCTCAACACTATTTAAATAAATACCGCTTTCTACATATATTTTAGTTTCGATAGAATTGACTAAGGCTTCAAATAAGCTGTTATCAACCATATAACTACCTTGATGTTTCTCGCCATCATAAATAACATTTTCACTAGATGTCGTAATAGTTACAGTCAAAGGATTAATATATAATCTACCCGAATTGATAACTTCGATATCATAATTACCTGTAACATCATTACCTTTTGAATCAACAATTACTACTTCGCTTTCTCTAAGTTCATTTACATAACCTTCAGCATTATAAGTTGATACCTTAGTAGGATTAACATTTAATAAACTCAAGGAATCTCCCTTATTTAATCCACTTGTAATGTAGTTAGTATTAGAATGTTCTTGCCCATCATAAGTGAATGATTCACTTTGAGTTGTTATAATAAGCTTTTTCTTTAATACTCTTGTAGCTTCAAATGAAATATCATAATTAAATGACCTGTCATTTCCTAAATTGTCATATACATGAGCACCAACATTATAGAAATCTTCCCCGTCAATATATTTATCAATTTCATAAGGAACTAAATGCTCATCTAAGCTAATAGAACCTTTTGAAACATATAAAGATATATCATCTATCATCTCGCTAGAAGGATATACTTCACTTAGACTAGAAACTGTAATTTTGTTCTTTAAAATTGTTAATTTACCAGTATCTACTTTGATGTTATAGTTGTTAGTTACATCAGTATTTCCATGTAACACTTTAAAAGTAGCTGTTGTAGTATATGTTCCTACATCTCTAGCACCATCAATATAATTAGCTTCTATAATATCTCCACTAGAAAGAAGTCCTAATACAATTTCATAATCATTGGCACGTTGAACTTCACCATTATAAATAACTTCTCTATCCCTAACTTTAATTTCAAGATTAATCCCATTTTTAATCTTCCCTAGAGCGTTTAACGTAAAAAAGCAAATAAGAACTCCTACTACAACTGATATTAATAATGATAAAAATATAATTATTTTTTTAATTTTAGCCATAATAGTCCTCCTTAACTTTGTAATAACTGGTTGATAACATTAATACATTGACTCATCTTGTTATCACCAAATAAATCATTTAGTTTATTAATTAAAGCTTCGCTTTGACTCTTAACATAAACTGGATTCTTTGATTCAAGCTTTCTTAAAATCTTTCTTGATACGATATCATCTATCGCATCAAGCTCAGTACCACCACATTCAATAATAACTGGTACGTATTCTTTTATTTGTTTCATAATACGATTACCAAATGTGATATTAAATGTATCAATTAGATATTTATCTAATTCATTTATTCTTCTTAAATTACGATATGATAACTCATATTTTTGCCTAGCTTTATAAAATAGGTCATTGATATGATTCCATGAAATTCTAACAGGACTTGTCCTTTTAGCTTCAAATGGATCACATTTATTATCTAGATTTAACACAATAGCTCTATCATATACCTTATCTGATATCGCAAATGTTGAGTCATCATTGTTAGCAGTACCAATAAAATACATGTTTAATGGTAGCCTCAACTTACCATTCCTAAGCAAAACAGGATCATTATCCCAGACATCACTTACAACATCTAAATTTCTTGAATCTGGATTTGGTAATTCAAATAAAGATAAGAATTCTGCAAAATAATATTCCACACGAGCAATATTCATTTCATCTAGTACTGTCACATAAATATCTCTTGTATACAAAGCCTCATACATCTTATACAAAAGAGTTGTCTCATTAAATTTCTTAGTGAATTCATTGTAGTAACCAATCAAATCACTACGTTCCTTCCACATAGGTTGAATAGGTACAACAACTGTTTTATTTTCAACAAATTCACCAAAGGCATATGCCAAACTAGTTTTACCTGTACCTGACATACCTTGTAAAATAATTAATCTAGTTACAGCAAGTCCTGCCACAAAACGTCTTATATCTTTGATATCGTAATAAAGGTGCAATTTATATGAAGAATAGTCCCTAAATTCTTCACAAAACTCTTTTAGTGAAATAGTTTCATTATATTCTGGTTCCACGTAGTTTTGCATACCTTCATCAATTGCAGTAAGCATATAGAAACGAGAATTCTTCGCTTTTTCAATTGAGGCTTTAGATAATTTAGATTCTTTAATTTTTTGTTCAGTAACTAAAGAAGCCTTTTCGCCTGTAATCTTTTCATATAAGATGTCATCTGTTTGAATTGATTTTGTATCTAGTATTTTTAAATCTTTATCTAAATGAAGATTTAATTTATTAGAATCAAGATCAAGCTTATAAAAAGATTTTGATATAGTTCTATAAAGGATTAGCAACAAAATGAATAAAACCGAAATGGAACCAATGACTAAGAAACGATAATCTTGTAACAAAAATGCTTCTTTATTTCTAAGTCCTTGATATATTATGGCTCCTATCAATAAAGAAAACACAATAAGTACCAAAAAAATCGGAATAAGATATCCTTTATTAGAACTATTAACTAATTGTTTCTCATTATGATTTTTACTCATTTCATCACCTCCTATTTCTTATTAATTTCTTTTTTTATCTCTTTCTTTGTGATCTTCCATTGTTCTTTAAAGAACTTTTTAAATGAATCATATTCTTTTTCTAGTTCTGTAAATCTTTCTTCATTAGATAATTCAACACTAGGTTTAAGAGCTCCATTTGAAACCCTATATGCATCATATTCAAGTTGAATTTGTTCTTTATCTTTAATCGCTAAATCTAATTTAGCTTGAGTTAAAAGAAGATTATTTTCTAAAGAATTTAATTTTTCTTTATAATCATTATTTAAATTTTCAATTTCTATTTCTTTTTCACTTATTATTTTTTTTGAATTTATATCTAAATCAAGTATTTTTTCTTTATATGTATCTTCTAAACATGATAATCCATTTATATGATTATTTTTTAAATCTAGAATATTAGATTCATATTCATTAGTAATATTTTCAATTTGAGACGCGTTTTGCGTATTCAATTCTACTATTTCTTCATTATGTTTTTTATTTAATTCATCAAGTTCTATCTTATGATTTAGATTTAATTCTTCTATTTCTTTTTCATAATTTTTAATTCTATCAGCTAATATCTTTTGTTCAGCCAAAATCGTATTATTATCTATTTTAAGATTAGCATTTTCTTTTTCTAAATCCAAAGCCAATAAATCTCTTGATTCAAGATATTTGTTTCTATCTTCTAATGCTAAAATGTAATCATTTAATGTCTTTGGATCATCTAAATTTTTCTTAAGCCTTTTGATTCTAAGCGCTAATGCATCACTTTCTTCTTTTTTAAGTCTTTGTTCCTCTAGAAGATAATTATTCTCTAATAATTCTTCTATTTGATTGCCATACATATTAGTTAAGAAAGACAACAATGTAGATACTTCACTAAGTTCATCAGCCATGATATTAGTGTAAGGAGTATATGTATTTACTATCTCTTCACAATTATATCCAAGTCCACTATATCCAGTCAGATAATCATAAAATGACACAATATGAACGAAATTATTATCCATCCTTAAAACATTAGTTTTAACAATCGGATCCTTAATTATAGGGCTTTTAGATACTTCTTTTAAAAGAGGAGTATTCAAATACATCTCAACAATCTCAAGTAAGTCCTCCATTTTCTTTAAAGCTTTATCAATGCTTGCGTTTGGTAATGGATATTCATTTTGATAATTTAAATCATGAAAGTTTATATCTAATTTAAATTGTCTATGCTTGGATAAGAATTCTTTGCTAGATTTAAAGTCACAAATATAAGTGCTTCTTAACTTATTAATATTACTATATCGTAAAGATATGAATTCTTTTAAATATAAAACAACCTTATATAAAAATCTATTTTCATAAACTTGGTAATCAGCAAGTTTCTCAGTCATATAGATTTTGTCAGGAATAATATCATTAGGATTATCTTTATTCACGTGAGTAATAAGATCACTGTGCTTAGCTAAATGAACAACAGATTCTCTCGATACCTTTTTAACTTTTTCAATCGGTACAACCTCTCCCTTTGATTGAATAAATTGTCTGTCCTCTCTAATCGCATTATCAATAAACTCAAGATTAGCATCTATTTCATCTAACCATGATTGTTCAATTTCAATATGGTATTTTTTAACAATGAAACTGTCTAGATTAGGATTAGATTTAATATATAATTGTCTATCGCTTGCAAGACTCTTATTCTTATTAGTAATCTCACGATACTTTCTAAAGGCTTGAAAATAATAATCAAGTAGTTTCATTGCATCACTTCCTTACTAATTTTGTAATAACTGGTTGATAACATTAATACATTGACTCATCTTGTTATCACCAAATAAATCATTTAGTTTATTAATTAAAGCTTCGCTTTGACTCTTAACATAAACTGGATTCTTTGATTCAAGCTTTCTTAAAATCTTTCTTGATACGATATCATCTATCGCATCAAGCTCAGTACCACCACATTCAATAATAACTGGTACGTATTCTTTTATTTGTTTCATAATACGATTACCAAATGTGATATTAAATGTATCAATTAGATATTTATCTAATTCATTTATTCTTCTTAAATTACGATATGATAACTCATATTTTTGCCTAGCTTTATAAAATAGGTCATTGATATGATTCCATGAAATTCTAACAGGACTTGTCCTTTTAGCTTCAAATGGATCACATTTATTATCTAGATTTAACACAATAGCTCTATCATATACCTTATCTGATATCGCAAATGTTGAGTCATCATTGTTAGCAGTACCAATAAAATACATGTTTAATGGTAGCCTCAACTTACCATTCCTAAGCAAAACAGGATCATTATCCCAGACATCACTTACAACATCTAAATTTCTTGAATCTGGATTTGGTAATTCAAATAAAGATAAGAATTCTGCAAAATAATATTCCACACGAGCAATATTCATTTCATCTAGTACTGTCACATAAATATCTCTTGTATACAAAGCCTCATACATCTTATACAAAAGAGTTGTCTCATTAAATTTCTTAGTGAATTCATTGTAGTAACCAATCAAATCACTACGTTCCTTCCACATAGGTTGAATAGGTACAACAACTGTTTTATTTTCAACAAATTCACCAAAGGCATATGCCAAACTAGTTTTACCTGTACCTGACATACCTTGTAAAATAATTAATCTAGTTACAGCAAGTCCTGCCACAAAACGTCTTATATCTTTGATATCGTAATAAAGGTGCAATTTATATGAAGAATAGTCCCTAAATTCTTCACAAAACTCTTTTAGTGAAATAGTTTCATTATATTCTGGTTCCACGTAGTTTTGCATACCTTCATCAATTGTAGTTAGCATATAGAAACGTGACTTGTTAGCCCTATCTAAATTTTTTAATTTTTCTTCTTCAGTAAACCCAATCTCACCAGGTATAAAGCCTTTCGAAATATAATTAGAATCCACACCAAATTTTTCAATTCGATCATTTAACGGTTTCATCAAATCATCAATATGACTAGATAAAACATTAACCGCCGTATTAGTACTATTCTTCTCTTGCCCTTTAAGCTGATCTATTTGATCTTCAACTCTCTTGTGAGCTAAACTTATTATTCTAATAATAATTAACAAAATCATCACAAGAATAATTATCAAATAAATAACAATAGCCTGAAAGCTAAATAAATAATCAAGTAGACCTTCTAAAATAATTAATTTATTCATTCTTACTATCCCTCACTTTCTTAAGTAAGCGCATAGTTAATGGGATAGTATCTTCATTAAAGATTCTGTTTAAAGTCTTTACTACAAAATCACCATTATCTTTTTTATAAGTTTCTGTATTAAAGATACAAGGCATAATTCTTGTACGAAGGAAAATATCAACAATTTCTTCTTGTGAAACATTTTGCAACGTTAGCAACACTGTCATTTGATCAATATCTACAGTTGTTCTATTAGATAAAGTGAAATCTTTATCTCCTATTGTCTCTACCAATTGGTCAAACTTCTTATAATCATCTTCAGAAAAATATATAGTATCTCTAAAAGCCTTAATAAGACCAATAATTTGACTTGTTTCTAGAGAAATCGTAGAAACAGCTCCTTGTGAAGGTTTAGTTTCTAAAATATCAAGGTCAATATTTAAATATTCATCTGCTGAAATAGTTAAATTAGTTGCATCAACAAGTAAAATCATATTACGTCTAACATCATATTTGATACCATCAACAATTTGTCTAACTCTAATACGATGCATATTAGCTTCTCTAAAGATTCTAAATATCTTTCCATAATTATCATTTGTAGCCCCTTTAACAAGAGCTATTTGAACATATTTATCGTTGTCTTTAGCTATATCAAAATATTCTTTAGTCGCACTTGAGTCTTCTCTAATTAATTCTTCAAAACTAGCTTTATTTGCTACGTCTATCACGATTTCGTGATTATTTAGGTATTCTTCTAATGCCAAGACAAATCTTTCAAATAATAAAGAATCATTTGGATGAATTAATAATTCATTTGTACCAAAAAAGCCTGCAAATATTACAGCCAATTGACTTTGACTCACATTTAATCCTTTAGTTAGAAGATAAGATTTAAAATCAGTAACTAGTTTTAAATAATTTAATTCCTCATTAGGAACATCTATATATTCATAATCTTCATCAACTTCTTCAAAATTTGATTCACTTAAATTCTGATAATCAGAATGAATTTCTTCAAAATTAAAAATTTCAGCTGCAACAGTTTTTAAATTCTTTTTATTTTCAACTCTTATTTTGTCTATTTTATCTTCTTCATCGTTTTCATTATTACTGTCAGACTCAACAACAAAATTTAAATCATCTTCTTTATCTACTGTTTTAAAATTCTCAATGATATCGCTATAATTCTTAGGACTAAAAGTGGTTGGCTTTAATTTCTTTATTTTAAACATATATACACAATAAATCACAATAGAAACGAATCCTACTAAAAGTGAAATAATACTTCCTATATTCATTTTGTGATTCATAAAAATAGCAAACATCATAATGCTCATTACAAGAATATATATAAAGATTATGGTTCCAATTATCCTGCATCTCTTTATACTTATTTTTATATTCTGATATGTATTAGTTTCATCATTTAAGATATCATCTTTATCAAATAATTCATCTTTTTCATCTTCAAGATTGTTATTAATATTTAACATAGAAAGAATTTCACCCCCGTCCTTTAAAACTAATGTAAGATTCTTATATTTATTAAATCTATGATTCTCAAAATCATATTGATTTAAATCATTTAAATCTAGTTTAAATCTAAATGAATTAACTTCATGCTTATCTAGATAAAAGCTAATTGTAGATATCATTCTATTTTCTTCAAGTATGTATAAGAATAAATTGAATTTTTGACGATAATCACTACTATTCTTAACTACAATTTCATAATATTCAAAATCAACTTTTGCATCTAAAACTTCTACCTTACCGTAAGTTAGACCATATCCTAAGGGATATCTCATCAAATTGTTTTCTACTTTATTATTCAAAGGAGTCACCCATAATGTCTTAGCACTAGGACTTGTCTTACCAAGCAACATGTCTGATATATTTATATCTAGCAATGTTAAATCATTGAATGTTAGAATAGCATCACATAAATCATATATAGCATCATCTACATATTGATATGCGTATACAAATGCAATCACTTTGACACCATTTAACTTCAAATCCTCAAGAAGTGATATTTGACTTTGTGGCAAATCTCTATTAAACGTATTTCCAAGAACAACTACACAAATCTTTGTTTCAACAGCCTTTATAACTGCATCTTTTCTAAGTTGGGCCAGATTTAATGCGCTCAAATTATCGTATCCACGACACAAATATTTAATATTTAAATCTGTATCCTTTAATAACAAATCAAATCTTATATTCATATCACTAAATGATTTAGTATTTGAAATAAATGTTAATTCGTTTTCTTTTGCAAGAGGCAAGATATCATCATTCTTAAGTAATGTAAATAGTTCTTCTTTTCTAACATAATTATTAAAAGAAAAAGAATTATAAACATTCTTTTTGAATAAAATATTATCAATTGCCTTACTGACCATTGAATCTATTTCATCAATAGTAATATTTTCTCCAATTGCGTTTAGAATATTAATCTTATTAGTATCACTTGTAATAATAAAATCATAATTATCTTTAATAGCTTTAAATATTTCATTTAAATTTTCAGTTCTTAAAATGTATTTTCTTTTTTTGAAAATAATATTTAATTTTTCTTTATTTATATACTTATCCAATACAAGATATTTTATATCATTATCGAGAACTAATTTTTTAGAGAATAGGCAATAATATTCAATATCCATATCCTGATTAGGCAACTCAATCTCGATTGCAGACATTAAATTTTTCTTTTTTAAAGTATCATAATAAATATTTAAAAAGTGATAATTTAAGTATTCATTACAAGATATAGTATTCAAATTATATCTATCTTTTAACGCTGAAGAAGCGATATGAACCTGATTCATATCGCTAGCTTTAGCACAAATATACGATCTAACTAAAGAATCATTTAACGAAATGGCACTTAAATAGAGTGAGAATGGTGAATCAATATTTTCAAAAGAAAGTTCTAAAAAGTGGTCTCGATTTAGTTTAAAAAGGCCACTTTGGGAAATGAATATATTAACTTTATCAGACTTAGTTAAACTATTTATGAATTTTTCTTTATCCATACCAGCCACTCCCCTCTTTTTATTACCTATATTATAATCTATTTTCTTCTCCTTTTCAACATTATTCGACATTTAAACTCATATGCCACGTGAAATGGTAAAATGTTAATGGTAAAAAAAATGATGCGTATTTCTACGCATCATCATTTATATATCTTATTTATCTTGATACATTGGATCATTAACTCTTGCAACATAAGAAGCATATCTCTTTTGAGCATCCTTCTTATTTCTTTCAAGAATTTCTTCAGCCTTTTCAGGATTTAACTTTAATAATTGGTTATAACGACCTTCACTCTTTAAGAAGCTTTCATATAAATCCCAGTTTGGTTCCTTAGAATCAAGTGTAAATGGATTCTTACCTTCCTCAGCTAGAGTTGGATTATAACGGAATGTTGGGAAGTAACCACATTCAGTAGCTAACTTAGCCTCTAATTGGCTTCTGTTTAAACCACCCTTAATGTTATGAGCAATACATGGAGCATAACAAATAACAAGTGATGGACCATGGTAAGCTTCAGCTTCTTTTAAAGCTTTAATTACTTGGTTTTGGTTAGCACCATGGCTTACTGTAGCAACATAAATGTTACCATAACTCATGAAGATTGAAGCCATATCCTTCTTACTAGTTCTCTTACCAGCAGCTGCGAATTTAGCAACAGCACCGAAACGGCTTGACTTAGATGCTTGACCACCTGTGTTAGAGTAAACTTCTGTGTCTACGACAAGAACATTTACATCTTCACCAGATGCAAGTACATGGTCTAGACCACCGTAACCGATGTCATATGCCCAACCGTCACCACCAATAATCCATTGGCTAGCCTTAACGAAGTATTGTTTCAATGACATAACTTCTTTAGCAAATTCTCTATCATCTGCACCGAATGCAGCTTCTAACTTTGGAGCCAATTCCTTAGTCTTTGCAAAGTCAGCTCTGTTTTCTACCCATTCATGAGCAAGGGCAGATTCTTCAGCTGTTAATTCAGCTTCATGAGTACCAAAGATATTTTGAATTCTATCTCTCATAGTTTCATATGCAATACGCATACCAAAACCGAATTCAGCATTGTCTTCGAATAATGAGTTAGCCCAAGCTGGACCACGTCCTTCGGCATTTGTTGTATAAGGGCTTGATGGATATGAACCAGAATAAATTGATGAACAACCAGTAGCATTGGCAACCATCATATGTTCACCAAATAATTGACTGACAGCCTTAACGTATGGAGTTTCACCACAACCAGCACAAGCTCCTGAGAACTCGAATAATGGTTTAGAGAATTGAACATTCTTAGCTGTATTTGTATTTACAAGTTCTGGCTTGTAAGTAACCTTATTATAGAAGTACTTAGCTTCTTCAACTTGACCAAGATCCTTAGCCTTTTGGATAGGAATCATCTTTAATGCCTTTTCAGTGATTAACTTACCAGTTTCATCCTTCATTGGCTTACCAGTTTCATCCTTCTTTGGTTTACCTGGACAAACTGTAGTACATACACCACAACCTGTACAGTCAAGTGTTGAAATAGAAATTGCAAACTTATGGTCCTTAATTCCCATTGCATCTAATAATGTAGTATCCTTAGGAGCATTCTTAGCTTCTTCTTCATTAACTAAGAATGGTCTAATTGCAGCATGTGGACATACGAATGCACATTGGTTACATTGGATACAGTTTTCAGCACTCCAGAATGGAACTTGAGAAGCTACTCCACGCTTTTCAAATGCTGCAGTACCACTTGGCATTGAGCAATCAGCTCTGTCCTTGAACACAGAAAGTGGAAGGCTATCTCCTTCAAGAGCGTCAATCTTGTCAGCAATATTTCTTACGAATGCTGGCTTAGACATATCAACAGCCTTAGTTTCTGGAGTTAAGTTAGCCCATTCAGGTTTAACAGGAACTTCAACAATTCTAGATTCACCCATGTCAACAGCCTTAATGTTCATATCAACAAGGTCTTGACCTTTCTTAGAGTAAGTCTTAACAGCAAACTCCTTCATGTGCTTCTTAGCTTCTTCATAATCCATGATTTGTTCATTTAATTTGAAGAACGCAGATTGCATGATTGTGTTTACACCAAGACCTGGACGGAATCCACATTCAAGAGCTGCATGAGTTGCATCGATAATATAGAACTTGGCATGCTTCTTTGCTAATTGAATCTTATATGAATTTGGTAATAATTCTTCAATCTTATCTACAGGAGTAACTGTATTTAATAAGAATGAACCTTTATCACGTAATCCTTTAATCATATCAAACTTACGTAAATATGCATCAAGTGAGCATGATACGAAGTGAGGTTGGTTAACTAAATAAGTAGAACGAATTGGGTTCTTTGAGAAACGAAGATGTAATCTTGTAGAACCACCTGACTTCTTTGAGTCATATGCTGCATAGCTTTGAGAATAAAAATCAGTATAATCACCGATAATCTTTGAAATATTCTTACAAGCACCAACAGTACCATCTGAACCTAAACCAAAGAATAATAATTCTGTAGTTGTCTTATCAGCAGTGTCAACATGCTTCTTAACGACAACGTTAGAATGTTCGATATCATCATTAATACCTACTGTAAAGTTTTGGATTGGTTTTGACTTCTTTAAATTTTCATAAACAGCATTGATCATATCTGGGGTTGTATCTTTTGAAGATAAACCATAGATACCGCCAATGATTCTTGGAGCATTTTCGCGACCTTGATATAATGAAAGAACATCAAGATATAAAGGTTCACCAGCGCAACCTTGTTCAATAGTACGGTCTAATACAGCAATTCTTTCAACTGTATTTGGAACAACCTTGAACCAATATTTGCTAGAGAATGGACGGAATAGGTGAACTTCAACTAAACCTACTTTCTTACCCTTCTTAGTAAGAACGTCAACTAATTCTCTTGTTGCTTGACATACTGAACCCATTGCTACAACAATGTCAGTAGCATCTGGAGCACCATAATAATTAAATGGGGCATAGTTTCTACCTGTAGCCTTTGAAATCTTCTTCATGTAATCAGCTACAATGTCAGGAACTTGTGCATAATGTTGAGCTTGTAACTGACGAGTTTGGAAATATACGTCATCGTTTTGTGCTGTTCCTCTCTCCTTAGGATGATTGAAGTTTAAAGCATTATCACGGAACTCTTGAACCTTCTTCATATCGATTAACTTCTTATATACTGAGTAATCAATAGGCTCAACAGTGTTAACTTCGTGGCTTGTTCTGAAACCATCAAAGAAGTGAACGAATGGAACAGATGATTCGATAGCTGCTAAGTGAGCAACACCAGCTAAATCCATTACTTCTTGAACTGAGTTAGAGCAAAGCATTGCCCATCCAGTTTGTCTAACTGCCATGACGTCTTGGTGATCACCGAAGATAGATAATGATTGTGCAGCAAGTGAACGTGCTGCTACGTGAATAACACCTGGTAGATTTTCACCAGCAATCTTGTACATGTTAGGAATCTTTAGTAATAAACCTTGAGATGCAGTAAATGTAGTAGTTAAAGCACCAGCTTCAAGTGAACCGTGAACAGTACCTGCAGCACCAGCCTCAGACTCCATTTCTACAACCTTAACAGGCATACCGAAGATGTTCTTCATGCCTTTTGATGCCCATTCATCTACATATTCTGCCATTGGAGAAGATGGAGTGATAGGGTAAATTCCAGCTACTTCAGTAAATGCAAATGCAGCATAGGCTGCAGCATAGTTACCGTCGATAGCCATTCTTTTAACTTTTTTGTTTGCCATAAAAATAATCCTCCTGATTTTTTTACCAATTATTATTATAATTGGATTTACAATCTTTTTCAACAAGAACGACCACTATATTCGATTTACATCGACAAAATATATTTTAAAAATAAAAAAGAAAATGGATTATATTGCAAATCCATTTTT
>CAMNGZ010000021.1 GCA_946538835.1 uncultured Clostridium sp.
ATTGTTAAATTGAAGAGTCTATCGTTAAATTCTATATTAAATGTATCTGTCACGACAGTCATGTGTCACTATGTGTATAAACCTTAAAATATAGTTTTAAATGGTGCACCTTCATCTATAGATGGCGCTTTGTATTAACAATATTTACAATAATAGGTAATTATATGCTAGAATTAATTAAAGAGGGAATATTATGAAAAAAAGAGTATATTTATTACTTGCGAGTTATTTAATTATCATTGCTATTGCACTAATATTAATGATTAAATCATATGCATTAACTATATCAATTGTTGTTATTGCAAGTATATTATGTTTGATAGAATCAGTTATAATTGCTAAAGGATATAAGCATAAATATTTATTTTTAGGTAAAAAATATAAGAATGAACTAGAAAAATATATAAAAAATAATATTGGTGATATAAGTGATTTTCAGTTAAAAATAATAAAAAATGAATATAGGAAAACAGGTTTTATTAATTATAGATTTATCGATTCTCCTTATTTATATTTTGATTCACTCATCAAAACTTATTTGAAAGAAAATTCTCATTATGATTTAATTATTTTAAAAGAATTATTTGATATTTCTGGAACAGGTAATGAATTATACCAATTATTTGATAATATAAATGAAAAAATTAATTATAAAATATACTATAATGCAGTTAAACAATCAGAAATTATTTATCCAGAAATTAAAGATATACTTTTAAATCCTGCTTTAGAAAATGCATATGGTTATATCAATAGGAAAAGAACCCTTTCAAGAGATGAATTAAATTCAGTTAATGAATTTGAAGAAAAATATTCATTTTTATCTGATGAATATATAAAGCTTATAAAAAATAATGTTTATTCAATTATTATAGATTTATATAAAGATTATAAGTTATATGAAAATTTACAACAAAATGCAGTTTGTATTTTTTATTCAAAAGAAAATGATACAAGAATTAGCGTAATAAAAAATAATCTATATTATACGGCAATAATTGAAAAATTTGAATTTAATGAAGATGATAGTATAGAATCAATAAATAAACCAGGATATTATAATTTGTTTAAAAAATATGGAATATATAATCTATTTGATAGTGTAATTAAGGATTTAAATTTAGAATATGATTTAACAAATTATAAAAAAATAGAAATAAAAATTTAAGGCATTTTTGTATCTACGATATGTCTTATAGTATTAAATGTTGATGTTACAACTTTTGTAGACATTGGAAAGATACTAACCATAATTCGTTGAATTATGGTGTTTTTTTAAATCATTTGCATTATTTATGATATAATTTAGATATATTTTAAAAAGGATGATATTTATGGAAAAATATATTTTAACTATAGACCAAGGTACTACGTCAAGTAGAGCTATTTTGTTTGATTCTAAAGCTAATTGTATCAACAAATACCAGATGGAATTTACTCAAATTCATAGAAAACCTGGATTTGTAGAGCATAATGCTAATGAAATATATGAGACTGTATTAGAGTGTATTAAGAATGTTTTAAACAATTCTAATATTGATCCTAAGGATATAAAAGGTATAGCTATTACTAACCAAAGAGAAACTGCTGTCATGTTCGACAAGAAAGGTAATCCTTTATGCAATGCTATATGCTGGCAGTCTAAACAAAGTGAATATATTGCTAAAAAACTCATATCTGACGGATATGAAAATAGAATATATCAAAAAACAGGATTACATATAAATTCCTACTTTTCAGGTACAAAAATTAGATATATGTTAGATAATAATAAGAATGTTTTAGAACATTATGATAATGATGATTGTTTATTTGGAACTATTGATACATTCTTGTTATATAAATTAACAAATGGTCGTTCATATTATACTGATGCTACTAATGCTAGCCGTACACTTTTATATAATATTAATACATTAGATTGGGATGATGAATTACTTGAATTGTTCCATATTAGAAAAAATATTTTACCAACTGTTTTATCAAATAATGATTTATTTGGATATGCAAGTATTAGAGGAGTAGATATTCCCGTAGTATCTATGATTGGAGACCAACAAGCATCATTATTTGGACATACTGCATTTAACATGGGAGAAATAAAAAACACTTATGGTACAGGTTGTTTTATGTTAATGAATACAGGAAATAAACCTGTATATTCAAAGAATGGTTTACTTACAACTATCGCTTATATGATTGATGGGAAACCAACTTATGCTCTTGAAGGTTCGGTCTTTGTTGCGGGTGCTGCTATAACTTGGTTAAGAGATTCTTTAAGAATTATTGAGAAGAGTGCAGAAACTTATCAAAGAGCTATCAAAGAGCCTACTCATGATTTAATATTCGTACCTGCTTTTCAAGGTCTTGGTACTCCTTATTGGGATAATGAGTGTAAAGGAGCTATGTTTGGAATGAGTTTTAACACAACTCAAGAGTCTATTATTAAAGCTACTTTAGAAGCTATTGCCTACCAAGCTAAAGATTTGATGGAAGAGATGAAGAAAGAAACTAATTTATCTAATATTTCTTTATCAGTTGATGGCGGTGCTAGTGAAAATGATTATTTGCTACAATTTGAATCAGATATTATGCAAACAATTATTAAAAGACCACGTCAAATAGAAACCACAGCCTTAGGTGCTGCCTTTATTGCATTCTTGCATTTAGGTTTCTTTAGTGATTTTGATGAATTAAAGAAAATTAATGAAATTGATAAGTATTATTATCCAATTATTGATTCATCCGAATCAGAAGAATTATATAGCAAATGGAAAAAAGCGGTTGCAGCTTGTAGAATGTTTAAATAAATAGACAAAATTTATTTAACAAATAAGCAATTAGGAATATAATAAAAGAGAAAAAAGGAGATATTAATTATGTTATTTGATGATTTAAAAAAAGCCAAGATGATGGCATTAAAGAATAAGGATGCATCTGCTCGTTCAGTTCTTGAAGCAGTAATTTCTCGTTCTATGTTACAAGCAGTAGAACTTAAAGCTAAAGGTCTTGAATTAACTGATAAAGATACACTTGCAAACATTCAAAAGGTATGTAAGGAACTTGAAGAAGAAAAAACTTCATTTGCACAAGCTGGAAGACAAGACAATGTTGATGAATTAGATAGACAAATCACTTATATTTCTCAATTTTTACCAAAACAATTATCAGAAGATGAAATTAAGAAAATTATTTTATCTTTAGATGATAAGTCTTTACCAAACGTTATGAAACATTTTAAGGCAAATTATCAAGGACAATGCGACATGGGTGTGGTTTCTCGTGTTGCAAAAAGCTTATAATGAAATTTAATGAAGCTTTATGCTTACAAGGAGGCGCCATGCGTAGCGTATTTACGGATGGCGTACTCGATTGTTTAATTGATAATAATATTGA
Organism: uncultured Clostridium sp.; assembly: GCA_946538835.1. GTDB lineage: Bacteria > Bacillota_I > Bacilli_A > Acholeplasmatales > Anaeroplasmataceae > JAEELC01. The sequence continues at coordinate 3,397 of CAMNGZ010000021.1, forward strand.
TATATTAAATGTTTTTGGTATTAGTGCGGCAAGTAAAGATATGGTTTACTACCCATTACACCAAAAACTTTTTGCATATAAAGCCAATGTTTCTGCGATGAGTGATCCTAATGTATACAATATGTCTAATGTATTATTAGGAAAATCAGTTTTTGATAGAGATTATTTTGTATCTCATATTAGAGATAAAGATTTCCCATATAACATTTCTGATATAGTGAATAGTGATTTTAATTTATACATCGGAGCCACTAATATCAATACTGGTAAAATTGAATATTTTGATAAGAATTTTAGTCCAATAGACGATGCAATTACTGCAAGCTGTTCTGTTCCTGTATTATTTCCTACTGTTAAAATCAATAACAATGAATATCTAGACGGTGGTATTTGCGAAAACATTCCATTCCAGGAAGCAATTCGTCGTGGATTTAAGAAAATAATTGTTGTTACAACAAGAGAAAAAGGTTATAGAGATAAGATAAATAAGGAAGATCCTAAAGAATTTTTCTTTAAGATGAAATATAGAAATTATCCAAAATTATTGTCTTTGTTAGAAAATCTTGAAGCTAACTACAATAATGAAATGGATTTATTAGATAAACTAGAGGAAGAAGGTAAGGTATTTGTAATAAGACCTACTTCAACAAAGTCATTTGATAGATTTGAACAAGATTTAGAAAAATTATCTAACCTATACAACGATGGCTATAATACGTGCCAAAGAAATATTGAAAAATTATTTAATTATCTAAAATAGGAGGCTTTATGGATATTAGAGAAGCATTTGATAAATACAAAAGTGATAATGAATTAATAGCTAAATATAACTATGCTTTGTTTATTATGAGCTTTGACCAAGAAACTGATTGTCCTGAAAATGATAAAGAATATTCATTATCAGTTCAAGAATTTTTTCATGAAAAATCTTTAGATATTTATATGTCTGATGATTACCAAAAAAATTTAAAATACTTATTTGAAAATAAGAATTTGTTGACTGATTTTGAAAGAGCACAAATTGAAGAAGATTATAAAGAAATTGACAAATTAAACAAGATACCACATGATGAATTGATACAACATTATAAGAATGTAAATAAGTGTGGTTTATTGTGGAAGCGTATGAGAGAGACTAAGGATTATAATGCTTTTTTAAATGAATTAAAAGAATTAGTTGATTATAATTTCAAATACATTGATTGGATGAAGAAACCATATGACAATCCACTTGATATTTTGTTAGATGAAATGGAAGATGGATTTAGTGTTAAGAAATATGATGAATTCTTTAATTTGATTAAGAAAGAAATTGTTCCTCTTGCTAAAAAGATAGTTAAGCTTCCTAAAAAATATAATCCTAAGCTAGATACTTTGAAGTTTGATAAATATAAACAAATGAAAATCACAAGAGAAATTTGTGATATGATGGGCTATACACAAGATAAAGGTTGTGTAAGAGAAACATTACATCCATTTACAAATGGTATTAATTCAAATGATGTGAGAATTACAACTGCTTACGATGAATCCTTATTATTATCAAATATTTATTCAGTAATGCATGAAGCCGGTCACGCTTTATATGAATTAGGACAAGACTCTAAGTTGAATGGTACAAGTTTATTTGGTGGTACATCTATGGGAATTCATGAATCTCAATCACGTTTCATGGAAAATTATTTAGGTCGTTCATATGCATTTACTAAAAAGTTATACTCTATTATTTCAAAAGAATTTCCTCAAGAATTTAAAGATATCACTGTAGATGATCTGTATTATTATGCTAATTATGTTTCAGATCAATTTAAGAGAACTGAGGCAGATGAATTAACATATCCAATTCATATTTTAATTCGTTATGAGGTGGAAAAAGATTTATTTAATAAACGTATATCAGTTGATCAAATAAGTGATAGATTTAATGAATTATTTTATGAATATTTAGGTAAGACTCCACGTGATATGATTGAGGGAGCATTCCAAGATGTTCACTGGTCAAGCGGCTTTGGTTATTTCCCTACATACGCACTTGGCAATGCTTATGCCGCTCAATTTATGCATACAATGGAAAAAACTTTAGATTTTGATACTTTAATGGAAAATGGTGATTTTAAGAATATCAATAAGTGGTTAGATGAAAATATCCATAAGTATGGTAAGTCTAAGAAGAATTTAGAAATTGTTAAGCTTGCAACTGGTGAAGATTTTAATCCTAAATACTACATTGATTATTTAAAGAATAAATTCGAAAAAATCTATAACATTAAGTAAGGAGAAGTATGAGAGCAATAGATATTTTTTTATTAGTAGCTTTTATATTAATCGCTCTACTAGTAATCTATTACATTTACAAGCAAGTCATTTGGTCAAAAATTAATAAATATTACGCTTTTGCTAAATTTAATGATGCACTTAATGAAATTAATAAACTGTATAAGTTTTCAACACCACTTATTAGAAAAAAGATGATTGTATATAAAACAAGTTGTTTATTACTTCTTGATAAAAGAAATGAGTTTTTAGAAACTCTTGAACAAATTAATAAAAATAGTATCAAATATGGACAATATTATTATTACTATAAGCTTGCGTATATGCTTAAGGTAGAAAAATATAAAGAAGCTGAATTAATATATTCAACTTTGACTAAAAAGTTTAGAGTCGATAAGGATTTAGACCTTGTTACACCTCTTGCAATAATGCTTGCAAATAAGGGGGATAAGAAAGGTTTTACTAAGCTTAGAGAATTAAAACGTAATAATCATATTGATATTACTTTTATTGAAGTTGCTAACGATTATATAAGAAAGCATAAGAATGATGGAAATTTTAATTAATGATTCAGTTAAATTTTTTGAAAAAGCTAAAGAATTAGTAAATCTTGGTTATAAGATAATTGATGTTTCTGATTTATCTTATACTCTAGCTAAAGAAGATACAATTACTTTAAAACTTAATTTAGATATTAAACAATCTAATGTAATTTATCCAAATTTCAATAATACATTAATTGACATTATCAATGATTTTAAAGAAAATTATACAAGCCATAATTATAAGAATAAAGATATATTTGATAAAGAGTATGAAAATACAATTATCATTATTCTTGATGGTATGGGTAAAAATATTTTAAATAACTTTAATAAATTATATCCTGATAATTTCTTAAATAAACATTATTTAAGAGATGTTTATTCAATATATCCTTCGACAACAGCAGCCGCAACTACTTCAATTATTTCTGGCTTATGTCCTATTGAAACTGGTTGGACCGGTTGGCAAAATTACTTTAGAGAAATAAATGCTAATGTAATATTATTTACGGGTAACAATTACTATACAGGTGAAAAAGAATATATAGATTCCCGTAAACTTTTGCCATACAAACCTTATTATGACGATATAAAAGTTAAAGGTAGTATCGTTGAACCTGATTTTTCTAATAAGAAATATAAATTTAGTGATACATTAAAACGTAGTCTAAAACTTTTAAAAGAAGGATATAAGACTATGTATTTATATGATGAAACGCCAGATAGAGAATTACATATGCTAGGAACAAATAATAAAATTATTTATGAAAGGTTAAATGAATATTCAAAATCTCTATCAGTGTGGTATAATAGAATTCCTAACAATACACTAGTTGTAATATCAGCTGATCATGGTCATAAAGATGTTGTTAACTTGTCTTTATATCTTGATGATGTCTTAAATAGTTATTTAAAAAGATTGCCTAGTAATGATTCAAGATGTGTATCGTTTAGTGTATATGACAATTTAAAGGATAGTTTTGTATGTTACTTTAACAAAATGTATGGCAAATACTATAAGTTATTTACTAAAGAAGAAATAATTAAAAATAATTATTTTGGCTATGGTAAACCACAAGAACGTATTGATGATTTTCTTTCTGACTTTGTAGCTTTTGCAACTTGCAATTTAAAATTTTGTTTCCATGAAGATGATATGTTTCAAAAATCATCTCATGCTGGTATAACAGAAGAAGAAATGATTGTACCTTTAATTGTTTTAAAAAAATAAAATATGCTAAAATAGAACTAGGAGATATATATGAAAGTTTATTTTACAAATAAAATTATATTAAAAGACGAATCTGGTAAGAAACATAAAAGAGATTGTAAGGAATATAGAGATATTATTAAATCTGTATTTAAGACTATTGATGATAATCATGAGATGAACATTATCTTTGTTGATAAAGATACTATTCATCAAATTAATCGTGATTACAGAGGCATTGATAGAGTTACTGATGTTATCTCATTTGCTTTACACGACAATGATGAAATGATGGATTTGCCAGAAGAAGAAATCGAACTTGGAGACATTTTTATTTGCGTTGATAGAGCGATAGAACAAGCTAGTGAATACGGACATTCAGTTGCTCGTGAAGTAGGCTTTTTAGCGGTGCATGGCTATTTACATCTTAAAGGATATGATCATATGACTCCTGAAGATGAAAAAGTTATGTTTGCTAAACAAGATGAAATTCTAAATAATGCAAATTTAAAAAGAGAATAAGGAGATATTATGAAAACAATTGATTTAGTTAATAAGGCTATTGAAGGAAGAAAGAGAAGTTATTCTCCATACAGCCATTATGCTGTAGGAGCTGCTCTTCTTATGAAAGACGGTACTGTAATTACTGGTGCTAATATTGAAAATGCTGCTTATGGTGATTGCATCTGTGCTGAACGTGTTGCAATGTTCCAAGCACATAACATGGGTTATGACTTAAAGCATGATGTTGAAGCTATCGCTATCACAAGTGATTCAGTAAAGCCATGTGCACCATGTGGTTCTTGCCGTCAAGTTATGAACGAACTTTTAAGCAAAGACTGCAAAGTAATTTTATCTAATTTAAAAGGAGACGTATTAGAAGAAACTGTTAAGTCAATTCTTCCATACGGTTTTGATGATCTTGACTAATAATGAATACAAATCAGGCTTTGTCACAATCTTAGGTAGACCAAATGTAGGTAAATCTACTTTTTTAAATAAGGTTATTGGTTCTAAGATTGCTATTATGTCTGACAAACCTCAAACTACTAGAAACACAATCTTAGGTGTCTTAACTGATGATGCCGCTCAAATAATTTTTACTGATACTCCAGGTATCCATAAGCCTCAATCTGCTCTTGGTAAATTGTTGAATGAAGATGCTTATAATGCTGCAAGAAATGTTGAAGCTATTATATTCATGGTTTCAGCAGTTGATCCTATTGGTAAAGGCGATCAAATGATTATTGAGCACTTAAAAAATTATAAAGAACCTGTTTATCTTGTTATTAACAAGATTGACTTGTTAGAAGATAAGAAACAATTACCTGATATTATAATTTCTTATGCTAAAGAATTTGAATTTAAAGAAATATTCCCAATTAGTGCTAAGACAGGTGAAGGTATTGAAGAATTAATTTCAACTTTAAAAACTTTATTACCAGTTGGTCCAAAATATTATCCTGAGGATATGATTACAGATCATCCAGAACGTTTTATTGCTGCTGAGTTGATTAGAGAAAAATGCTTCTATCTTACTCAAGATGAGGTTCCTCATTCAATTGCAGTAATTGTTGATTCAATGAAAAATATTGAAGATAGTGACAAGGTTGAAATTTATGCAACCATTTATGTTGAACGTGATACTCAAAAAGGTATTGTCCTTGGTAAAGGTGGAGCTTTAATTAAGAAAATTAAGGATTTAGCTAAGAGAGATATTAAGAATTTACTTGGTTCTCCTGTAGAACTTAATTTGTGGGTTAAGGTTAAAAAGAATTGGACAGATAGACCTGATTCAATGAAAGCTTTAGGTTACGAAAAAGATAGTTATTAATTATAAGCAGTGAAAACTGCTTATTTTTTAAAGGAGGTTAAAAATGGAAACAAAAACTATTGAAGGACTAGTTATAAGAACTATTCACTTTAATGAATCTAGTGAAATTGTACATTTATTAACATCCTATGGGGTTATTAGTGTTATGTGTAAAGGGGCTAGAAAATATAAAAGCCATAAATTAGCATTTTGTATCCCATTAACTCGTGTTAAAGCAATTATTAGTGATTCTAAAATCCCAAGTTTAGTTGATTACACAATTATAGATTCTTTTGATTATGTTAAAGAAGATTTAAAAGCCAATCTTTGGTTTGGTTATTTATTAGAAATTATAAACAAATTACCAGATAATATTTATTATAAGAATATTTATAATTTATTGATTAAATCTTTAGAGCTTGCAAGAGTAAATAAAGCAATGGATTTAGTATTAGTTGTACAAACTAAACTTTTAAAGGTCTTTGGAGTTGAACCTGAATTTAAAAAATGTGTTGTTTGTGGCAATCCAGAAATTCATTTTTTTAGTATTTCTAGTGGTGGCTTTTTATGCATGAACCATAAAACTAAAGATAGTGAAGAAATAAACAAGTATATAGAATTAAAAAGAGTATATTATTTTGACTTATATAATGATGATTTTAGCAAATTAAATGATATTGATTTCGTGGAACTTTTTAGAACAATCACTTCATATTACCAATATCATATTGAAATTAATTTGCATTCATTATCAAGTCTAATTATTTAGGTGTTATATGAAACAGAAAGTATTAAATTATGATTTTGTTGATGATGATTTTATTGATGAAATTTATGATAGAATCTCAAATGACAATAATTATAAATCTATAAAAGAGAAAAGAAAATCAATTGAATATATGTATAATTCTGACACTGATTTGATACCTTATGCATTAACTCATGATGAATTATCTTTTTTAAAATCTTCCCTTGGTAAAGAAATAGACCCAACATTCTTTTCTATAAATTTATCTAAGCTTGGTTTATATGTAAAAAACGATTATGGTTTTTATGTCATTCCTGAAAATATTTATCATGCGGTTTTAGAAGCTCTTGATAACTATAAAAATAATCAAAAAGAGATTGATGATACAAAATTAATTATTTATTTGTTGCTTGGGCTAGTTAGAACTGAAGGGGCTTTAAGAGTAGATAAATTGGTTGATATTATTAATCTATATGTACCAATTACTCAAGATATAATCGATGTGGTTTATATGCATCCATTATTCAAAAGATTTTTAGCACTTGATACTTATAAAGATAAGCATACATATATCATTTTTCGAGAATTCATAGGAATTGATTATGATTATGTTAAGTATAAATCAGCAAATGAATTAAATGTGTATGATAAAGTAGAACTTATCAATAGAGGAAGATTCTATTTTGATATTGATAATAAATATTATAAGTCTTGTTTGTCATACCCAAGACTAGCTTATTTATTATCTAAGATCGACAGAGAAGAATTATTACTTTTTGCTGGTTCTAATAATTATGATTTTGAAGAATATTTAAAAGATTATGATATGTCTGATTTAACTGATGAAGAATATTCAAAGTTTGATACATTTGTTCGCTCTCTTCCTTCTTTCATTCCAACAGATAAAGATAATCTATTTATCAGTGCATTAGACAGCAAAGATTTAGACAATATTGTGTCATTATTATTTAATCATGCTAAAAAGACAATGATTAGCCACGTATCTGATGATTATGATAAGGAATTTGAAAATGTACAAAGTTATGTATTAACTCATTTATCAGATCTTGTAGAAGATGTTATCTCTACTTATGATATAAGTGATAAAGAAGAAGAATTTTTGTTAAGCTTAACTAAATATAATGAATCTGAATATTTAATTTATAAATTAAATAAAGATGGTCTTTATTTAATTGAGACTAGTAGTGGTAAATTATTTAGAGTGAAGATTGAATTATCAAGCTATTATAGAGATCATAAATTGACAAAACATTTTGCACGTATTTTGTTAGCAAATTATAATGGTTATATTGTAATGATTACATATAATCAATTAGATGTACTAAAAAAAGAAGACGTAGATAAATATAAAGAAATTTATAATAAAAATAAGCATAATGCTATATTTAAAATAGAGGAAGACAAATAGTATTGTGATTTGGTTAACATGTGAAATACAATGTTTAACTATGTTTGATTGAGGCTTTTTTATGAATTTGTATGTTGAAATATTTGCGATGATTCTAGAAATATTAGTGATAATATTTTATATAGTCAATCGCAAAAATATTATAAAATTTAATATTCCTATTATATTAATTAATATATTTATCTTGTTATCAATTGTATTTGATTTGATTTCAGTATATTTAATTGACCGTTATGGGCTTCATTGGTATAGCTATGGTGTAAGTTATTTATATTTAATTAGTTTAATAATTGTGACATTCTTATTTGCGATTTATATCATAAGTCAAATTACATTTAAAGAAAGAAATAGTAAGAAGTATTTATATTTAGGCGTCACTTTTGTGACAATAATATATGTTTTTTCAATTTTATTGTTGCCTATAGATGTCACTTATAAGGGCATTAAAAAAGAACCATATTTATCTGGCCTTGCGGTAGATGCTACTTTTACTGGTGGCGCTTTAATCCTATTATTTGATTTAGGATTAATTGTTGCTAAATCAGCAGATGTTAATAGTCGTGTTAAAAGAGGTATCATAATTTATATTATAATTTGGTATCTTGCAACTATTTTTCAAATTGTAATTGATTTCATTATTAAACCTAATGATGTTATTTATTTTATTGGTATTGCTGAAGCGATTGGTTCTTTAGTTATATATTCATTACTTGATAATCCTTCAATCAATATTGATCCTGTGAGTGGTGTAATGAATAAAAATGCATTTAACACTTATGTTGGAAAGATGTTTAATCAAGGAATTGATAAGGAATTAGCCATCTATATGTTTGAAAAGTATAATGAAGATACTATTGATCAAATTAATGATATTTCATTTAAAATAGGTGATGTCTTAAAGAATTTTGATGGCAAAGTATTTAAATATGGTGATTCTGTATTCATGTTACTAAGAAATAATGACACTAATAGTTCTTTAAGTTCAGATTTAGAGAAGTTGCAAAGTAAGTTTAAAGATAAATATGAAGAATATCGAGGCCTTACTTATAGAATTTACACAATTTCATCAATTTTAAAGTTTAATTCTAAAAACGAACTTTTAAATTCTATTCCTTTTATAATTAATGATAAAATTGAGTTCAATAATAAGATTATAGATGTTGATGCTAAGAGAATTGAATATATTCAATATCGGATGAGAATTTCTGAACTTGTTGATTACTCAATTCAAAATGATTCTATTAAAATTGAGTATCAACCAATTTATAGCCAAAAGGAGAAGCGATTTACATCTGCCGAAGCTCTTTTAAGACTTGTTGATGAATCAGGGAATCTTGTCTATCCTCAAGCTTTTATTGATATGGTTGAAAGAGATGGACGAATTATTTCTCTTGGTAATTTAGTGTTTAAGCATGTTTGTGAGTTTATCTCAAAGAACAATCTTGAAAGCCTAGGTTTGAAATACATTGAAGTAAATTTATCTCCTACTCAATGTAAAAAAATTAATTTTGAGAATGATTTAATTAACATTGTAAAAATGCACAATATTAATCCTAGGATTATTAATATTGAAATTACTGAAAATGCTGCTGCTAAACAAAAAGATTTAATATTTTCGATGGAAAATTTAAGAAAGTTTGGCTTCTCGTTTTCATTAGATGATTTTGGTACAGGCAACTCAAATCTTAACTATGTTGCGAATATGCCAGTTGATATTGTTAAATTTGACAAGAATATGGTTGATTCATATTTTATAAGCGATAAGGGTAAAAAAATTGTTACTCACGCTATCAATATGATTAAAGACTTAGGTCAAGAAATAGTATTTGAAGGCGTTGAAAATGAATATCAAAAGGAGGCTATTGAAAAGCTTCCTATTGATTACATTCAAGGCTTCTATTTTTCAAGACCTTTAGATGAAGAAAATTTTAAGAATTTATTAACCAAAAAAGAAAATTAAAGTTCATTTACAATTATTCAAAATATACTTGAAAAAAAGGAAAATTTTGATATAATTGTAAATGCATTTGGTTGAGTGGTCAAGTGGTTAAGACGGAACCCTCTCAAGGTTCAATCACGGGTTCGATTCCCGTCTCGACTACCATTAGAAAGGTACACGCTAGGATTGTAATGATTCTAGCGTTTTTTCATTATTTATACGCATTTTTATTACTTTTTATATCTTTTAAATATCTAAGAGAAAGAATTTCTGACTCTAATACATATAAAAAATGCAAAAATCTAAATTCAAATATCGTTCAATTCTTTTAAGAGTGCAACCGATATTTAATTCCGGTTGTGGTCTTTAATATAGGCAAAGTAAAACCCTTTTTGATAAAATCAGGAAGGGCATTTTTTATTTGTTTATGATTATACCATATTTGTTTTTAAATTGTGTTTTCCTAACAGTGTAGGTATGTTCACCTTCAAATAGAAGATGAGAAGGATTTAGTTTTGGCTTTGTTACTGTATCATTACCAACCATAAAGTATATGAATTCTTTTTTAACAATAATGCATTTTTTAAAGAATTTTTTGAATGGTGATTTCTCTATAGCATTTGAATCATCAGAAACGTTATCTAAGAATGAAGTTTTTTAGATTTTTTCTTTAAATTAGGTGGTGAAACTGCATACGGATTATTTTGTAATGATCCTAAAAATATTCCGGCTTATAAATCTTGTGTAGAAAGATTATGTTCTAGCGCATATTATTCTGATTTGAAAAATCGATGGAATAATCTTGAGTCAAGACCAGCCTTAACTGTTATTACAGGAACAGCTGGACATTTATTTACTTATATTGAAGGATTTTCAAGTGATTGTGTTTATAATCCTGATACGGTATTGAAAGAACCTTTTGATGGATTGGTAAAGTTTTCTGAACAAACAAATATTCAAAATGCTAAATTGATTCATTTAGCTGATTAAAATTTACCATATTATTCTGATAAGGGGTTTGCAAAGTCTGTTTGTTATAGTCAAAGTGTTTTATATATTAGCTGTAGAAAGAAATGTACATTGAGTTCGATTAGTTTTAGCGGAACAGTAATTGATGTCTTATTTAATTTAATAAGCAATGCAATTAACGGAAAAGATATACATGATTTTGCAAATTATGATGTTGTTGTAGCAATAATGGCAGGACTTGAAAAGAAACCTGAAAAGGTTCCTTTCAAATATATGGATTACTACAATATTTATTCAAATGGTTATAATCATGATTTTATTAGAACTAATTCTGATACTATTAGTCTTTTATTAGCATTGTTAAATTAAATATTTAAAAAATGTGTTATAATAAAAACAGAGGTGGTTTTTTTGAAAAAATTATTACTTTTATGTTTTTTGCCATTATTATTTTTGGTAGGATGCAGTAGATTTGATCTTACAGATTATCATTCTGAAGGTGAAACATGGAACTATGCTTTAGAAAATGTAGAATATACTTTTAAATATAATGTACGTTCTTCTGATGGCGTATATATAAAAGTAACACGTGATACCGAATTTATTAGGAATAATATTTCTGACGATAAAATATATATTTACTCGAAATGTGATACATTCGACTATGTAATGGTTAATGAAAATAAGATTGATGAAGATGTAATTAATAGTGTTGTTCTTATTGGAGTTTATAATGTTGGAGATAACAATAGCGCTGAATTTTTTATTCATTCTTCATTAAAAAAGTTTGATGGATTTGTAAAGGCTGAAGTATATTCTCAACCTACAACATCTGATTCGATGCAAATAATAAGAATAACACTACATTAGCTTATTCTTAATGAAAGGACAAAGAGGTTATAATTAAATTAATCATTTTATATAGTTCAATTTAGCCAAACCTTTTCGAGTGATTCGAACTAGATCGGACTTAAAAAAACTTAAGTAATTTAAAAACTTAAGGCTTTTTTGTTATTTAGAATAGGTATGAACAATATATTTTGAACTTTTTTTGCTTTTTGGCAGTTAAAAATAGGCATTTAAAATGAAATTAATAGAAGATGGCATACACGATTTTTACGATTTGTAGCAAGTGTGCAAAAATTTTACATGATTACAGGTATGGGTGCTAAAATTTACACGATTTGAAATAACGTAGGAATAAAGAAGATTTTTTAATACTTAGATATTGATGATTTTTTACTAACATATATTGAACATTCTTTTAAAACTTTAATATAATAAAAGTCATATATTTTACATTAATACACCTTGCACTATATAAAGTATATAGAGTGATTTAGTCTGGTAAGTTTGAATGTATTTAAATGGATTTTAACTCAATATTGAGAAAAAATACAATAATAACGAGAATATGCGCACAATTAGTAGTATTTTAATAGTAAAAGTTCTATAATATTTTTAGAACATTAGCAATTTAAGAGAGGTGTCTACTTTCTATTGACTAGTTCAGCAGGATATCAAGTTATGTGGAACCAAACATGAGGTAATTACAGTAGCCATTCTATGGTTGTAAAAGGATACGAAACTTATAAAAATGACCATAAATTTGGTTTATAAAATGGAGTGAATCAAATCATTTTATGGAAATGAGATTTGTAATATGAAAAAGAAATTATCTATATTTATGTTTTTATTGTTATTAATAATATCGTTGACATTGACGGCGTGTGGCTCTACTTATGCAGAAATATATGGCATAGTTGCTTGTATAGGTTTGCCTGAAGATGATGATGCATATGGCGTTTATAATTCGACCTTTGCTGATAAAACAACGCTTGAGGAACACGATTATGTTTTAGAAGTCGGCAAAACATATTACATTTTGGTTGCCTATAGTGCTGGCAACGGTAGTAAATACCCCGTAATTGCTAATCCCGAAAGTGTCATTTTCCATTATGATACCGACAATTTGGAAATTCAATCTGTAATGCCAAACGATGGATCAATAAAGCATTATGCTTTGACTTGTAAACAAGCAATACGTTATTCAGCTATTTTAATAGAACTTGATGAATATTCTTATACTATAATCGTAAGTGCAAATAGGTAACATAAATTAACGTTTATGATGTGAACCCAAAATATTGTGCTCAAGGTTTTTGATTGCTATAATGATATTATATTTGAGGATTGCAGTAAAAATACCTAATTTTTCTAAAGGGTTACATTTTGCATTAGTCAATAGATAGTATAGACTTCACTATGCTTGCTGTAAATGCTAATTAAAAAATGTAGATTTATCTAAAGATATTGCATGTGTGGTCAAATTAACTGCTGCATTATTAATTGCTGTTCTAGGAGTTGCTGCTAGAACTATTTATAATATAAAAAATCTCAAATTTAATCTTAATTTTTAAAGGTCGGTCCTTTTTGAACTGACCTTTTGGCTTTATTTATATTATTAAAATATGTTTAAATAGATAATATAATAGTTAAATGAAAATGTTTATTTTTATTATTAATTTTGTTATAATTTCATCGGTGGTGCGCTAGTTCGGTGTACATAATCTAGTGGGTGCAATTCCCATCTTGTAAAGTTTAGCCAACAGCAAGTAC
>CAMNGZ010000022.1 GCA_946538835.1 uncultured Clostridium sp.
AATTATATCATAAAAACACTTTCATACGACCGTATTTTTCGTACCCCTTTTTATTTTAAAAATTGTGTGATAAAATATAAAAAAGGAAATTTGAGGTAACTTGTATTATGAAACTAAACGATAAAGGTTTGTTAGTAGTACTATCAGGACCTAGTGGTGTTGGTAAAGGTACTGTAAGAAAGGCATTATTTAATATGCCTGATCAAAATTTTGTCTATAGTGTATCCATGACTACTCGTAAAATGCGTCCAGGCGAAGTTGACGGTAAAGATTATTATTTTGTAAGCCGTGAAGAATTCGAACGTCGTATTGAAGAGGGTAAGTTCCTAGAACATGCTGAATTTGTAGGTAACTACTATGGAACCCCACTTGATGAAGTTAACAAACAACTTGATAATGGTAAAGAGGTAATACTTGAGATAGAGGTTGAAGGAGCCTTACAGGTAAGGGAAAAGGTAAAAGATGCCGTATTCATTTTCCTAGTTCCACCTTCAAAAGAAGCGCTATATAATAGATTAAAACGTCGCGGTACTGAGTCTGAGGAAGTTATACAAGAACGTATTCAAAAGGCTAATCGTGAATTTAAACTTGCGTACAAATATGATTACATCGTTGTAAATGATGAAGTAAATAATGCGGCTGATAGAATTATGGCTATCATTCGTGCTGAACATGCGAAAGCATGGAGATCAATTCATAAGTATGAAGAATTACTTGGAATTGGAATGAACCAAGAAGGAGATAATGACAATGGCAAAAACAAATAAAGATGGTATGCGTTATCCATCAATTGATGAATTAGTTAAGAAACATGATGTATTTACTAAAGAAGATGGTTCTACAGTAGAGACTACTCATACAAAATATCAATTAGCATATTTAGCTGCTAAGCGTGCTAAGTTAATTGAAGAAGACAATTATAGAAAAGAAAAGCTATTAAATAATCACCCAGATGATGACGATGAAATTGATGAAGAATTAGCTTTAGAAGATGACAGAGATAATTATCTTTGCGTAAAACCAGTTGGTATGGCTCTTGAAGAATACTTAAATGGTGATGTTCATTGCGAATTTAAATCAAATGATTTAACAGCTAAACAAAACGAAAAGGCTTTAGAAGACAATATTAAAGCTGATGAAGAGTAATTAAAGGGCGATATTTATCGCCTTTTTATTTTTTTGGTGAGTTTATGAATGAAATTATAAAAGAAAAATTAAAGCTTTTACCTGATAAACCTGGTTGTTACATGTATCGTGATAAATCTGGTGAAATTATATATGTTGGTAAAGCCAAGGTACTTAAGAATAGAGTAAAATCATATTTTACAGGACCACATAATATCAAAACTACAAAGCTTGTAAGCGAAATTAATGATGTTGAGTGGATTACTGTGAATAATGCTGTTGAATGCTTAGTCCTTGAAATCAACTTAATAAAGAAACATAATCCTAAATATAACATTATGTTGACTGACGATAAGACTTATCCATATATCTTATTAACAAGTGAAGCATATCCAAGGCTTATTGTAGTGAGAACTAAGCATAAATCTCGTCATGATGGCAAATATTTTGGTCCATATCCAAATGTTTATGCTGCTAGGCAAACTTGTGATCTTTTAAATAAAATATATCCACTTAGAAAGTGTCGTTATATTCCTTCTAAAGAATGCCTATATTATCATATGCATCAATGCTTAGCGCCATGTATTTACAATGAGAAATTTGATTATGAACCATTCAAAAAAGAAATTATTTCATTCCTAAATGGTGACACTAAGAATGTTTTATCTGTTCTTGAGAAAAAGATGAATAAAGCTAGTGAGGATATGAATTATGAAAAAGCTATTGAATATAGAAATTTGATTCAAGATATTGAAAAGACTACAACTCACCAAATAATATCTACATCAGACCTAGATTCAAAAGATGTATTCGGATTCTATCATGATGATGAAGAAATCTCTTGTCACATATTATATGTTAGAAATGGTTCTATACAAGAAAACTATCATACTATATTCAATTATATAGGTGACTATGAAGAAGCGGTGTATAACTTCATTACTCATTTCTATGAAGATGATAAATTTAAACCTAAGTCAATCTTTGTTGATAATTTCGAAGATATTGACCTTCTTGAAAGTGATTTAGGAATTAAAGTAGTTACTCCACAAAAGGGTGTAAAGCGTGATTTATTAGATTTAGCTAATGAGAATGCGCGTAAAGATTTTAATTTGAATCATGAATTATATAAGAATAAAGTTTTAAAAAGAATTGATACAGTAGAAGAACTAGGTTCTTTACTGAATATCAAAGCGCCTTACTATATTGAAGCTTTTGATAACTCAAACTTATTCGGTGAATACCCTGTGAGTGCTATGGTGGTATTTAGAAATGGTCAAAAGAGTCCTAAGGAATATAGAAAATATCATATTAAGACTGTTGTTGGTGCTAACGACTATGCATCTATGAAAGAAGTAGTGTATAGAAGATATTTACGTCTTGCACTTGAAAATAAACCATTTCCTGATTTGATAGTCATGGATGGTGGTGAGATACAAGTTAAGGCTTGTATGGAAACACTTGAGAACTTAAAAATTGATATTCCTGTTTGTGGACTTGAAAAAGATGATAAGCACACATTTAGAGCTATCGTATGGCAAGGAAGAGAAATTTCTTTAGATAAACATAGTGATTTATATTTGTTTTTGGTAAATATTTCTCAAACAGTACACGACTTTGCGATATCTTTCTTTAGAAGTCAAAAGGGCAAAGGTGTATTTGAAAGCCAATTAGATGGTATAAAAGGGGTAGGACCTAAGAAAAAAGAAGCTATGCTTAAAAAGTTTACTAATTTGGCCAACATAGTGAAAGGTAGCGTAGAAGATTTTAAGGAAATAGGTATAAATGAAAAATTAAGAAGTGAGATTATTGCACATTTAAGCAAAAATAATTCATAGGTTTTATTTACAATAAAGAAGCAATTTGTTAAAATAAAAGTATAGAAAAGAAGGGGATATATTGTATAAGATAAAAATTGATTTTAAAGATTTAAAAGGACCATTTTTAGTTTATTCAATAACTAAAAAAGAAATCCAATATGTTTCCCCGGATTTATTAACATTATTAGATTTTGATAATGTCAGTGATTTTAAGATTAAAACTGATAATCAGCTTGATAAGATATTGAAGCCAAGTGTATATCTTAATTTTTTTGAGCGTTATAATCGTAAAGAAGAATATTTCCATTTAAACACTTCATATTTTAATGGTTCCATTAAGTATTTTGATTTAATAGTTACGATTTCTAAAAAAAGAGAGGATTATGCAGTCATTTATTTCACAGATCTTACTGAGAAGATTTTGAATGAAAAAAAGATTACCTCAAGAGATCAAGAAGTTATTCAAAACAGAGGTTTATTAATTTCATCATTTGTAGATATATATGACTCTATTTGCGGGATTCGCCTTGATACATTTGAGTCTTGCCAAATTATTTCAGATGGAACCACATTAAATGTTTTGTCAAAGAGACCCATTTCTGTTGATTGGGATGATTATTATAATTTCTTTTTACAGCTTATTGATAAAGAAGATTATGAAAGATTAAAAGGTGTTGCGACAAAAGAAGGACTAATAAATTTACTAAATAGCGATCATCACAGCGCTATTTACTATTTTAGGTCTGAATTTGATTTAGCTACAGGTAGGCTTAAAGAAGAAGGAGAATTTACTAAATATTCTTTATATATTTCAATTAAGTTTTATAATACAATACCTTACGCTTTTGTCATGATTAAAAACGAAGAAGAAAATGAAGTATCTAGTTATAAAGATAATCAATTTAAATATTATCAATATGATTATTTAATCAATGTTTATGTTGATTATAATGATTTATCTATTAGAAGATATACTTCTAAAAATTATCAAAAAGAATCGTCTGAAATTTTTGATAATGTGGTAAATTATGACGATCTTAGAGTTGTTTATTGTGAAAAGTATGTTACTCCTGAAGAACAAAAGTTATTCCTTGAAAAGACATCAATTAGCAATGTGAAATATGAGGTTGAGCATAAAGGATGTTACGTGTTCCATTTTAAAACAGTTTTTAATGGAATTACTAATTTAACAATGCTAGTTTTCTTTAAAGAAAAAGATGATAATGGCAATTATCAATTAGTTATTGGTAATAGAATTGAATATGATAACTTGGCTGATCCTAATATTAGAGATTCATTGACTGGTTTACTTAACCAAAATTCATTTATGGCCGCACTTGCAAGTGAAATATATTGTGGTTCTAAAGGATATCTTGTTCGTTTTGATATTGAACATTTCTCAAGTATTAATTCTTTATTTGGTTATTCTGAAGGAGATAATATGCTTAAGAAGATAGGCAAGATACTTCAAGCCGAAGTTGATAAATATCATTCATTTGCATCACGTGCCTCAGCAGATATTTTCTTTATTTATCTTCCTATTAGTGAAGATGAAGTTAAAGATTACATCATTGAACTTGATTCTAAATTAAAGGAAATCAGTGATGTTTTAGATATCCGCTTGATTTTTGGGGCTTCTAGTATTGATGTTGCATCTTGTCAACAGGCTATTGAAAATTGTAATATAGCTGCTGATTCAGTTAGAGACCACGAAGATATGATTTTCACAATATATAACAAAGAATTAATGGAAAAACTAATTACAAAGAAAAATGAAGTATTAGATATTGTTGATAAAATTAGAAACCACAAAATTAAGGTCGGATTTAGAAAAATTTATGATAATACAAATAAGGTTGTCGCATTTGACTCTGGTTATTTCTGCGATGCCAATAATTTTAAGATGAAGAAAGAAAATCTATTCTTATTCCTTGAACGCAATAAGATGATTGTTAAATTAAATCAAATGACTTCAAAAGCTGTATACAAGCTTATGAGTGAATGTTGGAATGAACTAGAAGGCTATACATTTATTGTTTATGCGTCTTGTGTATATTTAGAAAATGATCGTTTAAGAAGAAATTTAATTAAATTCATCAATGATACGAACATTCCTAATGATAAATATGTTCTTTCTGTTCAATGTGATTCCTGTGGTAAAAATAAGAAAAAGATGATTGAAGCTTTCAATGATATTTTAAGTAGTGGAATTCAAATGAATATTGATTTTTCAAATAATACTAAAGTTGATTACACATTATTTGGTTTAGTTAACATTAAGAATATTAAAGTTGATTTAAGAAACTTTGTTAATATTCAAGATGGAAGTATTGATTATTTCTTAATTGAGAATGTAGTTAAGACAATTATAGGAGAGAATGGTACTATTTATATAGGGCATGCTGATAAAAAAGTAGTAGAGATATTAAAAAAATATAAAAATGTATATTACTCACTTGATAATGAACCAATATTAAGTAGTGAAGAGCTTTTAAAAGAATTCAAAAACAAGAAGATTTAATGTATAATAGAGCCGGTGATTTTATTTGAGAATAAAAGGTTTAATTCATAGTTTTAATGAAAACAATCAAACAATAATAATTAAATACAACAAATCATTGAAGACCTTTTATTTTCAAAGAGGTTTATTCAAGAAATTCAAGCGTTTCTTATCTAGCCACGAAATTATTGATCTAGTAAGTTATGATGAAGAAACATTGCACAATGGTGTTAATGCTTATCAAGTAATGTATGTAGTAGAACTTACATTAATTCTCCCTAAGAAGAACAAGACATTTTATGATAAATCTTATTTAAATAAATCAATGCTTGAGTTTTTTAAAGGTATCAATAACAAATTATTCATTGATATTGAGATGACCATGCCAAATTATAATTCAAATGGTAATTTTACTCCCGAATTAATTCAAGCAGGTTTTTTCTTGGTAAATAAAAATGATGAAATTGTTGAAAAATATAATTATCATGTAAGACCTACAAAAGCTAAATATTTAAATAAGAGAACTAAAAAATTCTTACATCTTGAAAAGAATAATAATGAAGAAGTATCTTATTATAAATTCTATAATAAGTTTAAAGCTTTATTAAATAAATATAAACCTGCTGTTATTACATTTGGAAAGAACGATAAGTTATTCCTAGAATCTAGTTATAAGTTGAATAATTTACCAAGTTTAACATTTATATCTCGTTTTGTTAATTTATCCCATATTATTAAGAATTATTATGAATTAAAAAATGATCCTGGCTTATTTAACTTATATGAATCATATTACGGCACCTCATTTGATCAAGACCATGATGCTTATGAAGATGCTGTTGTGACTAAGAAAGTATATGACGCTTTCTTACTAGATCTTGAAAATGGAAATTATAAAATGAATTAAAAAATGAACTATGTGAAATAGTTCATTTTTTTATAGAGCATATTTTATTATAGCTTTTCCTACACCACTAGATTCATTACTATCTGTGATATAGTTAGCACAAGATTTAACAACCTGACTGCCATTTTCCATCGCGACACCAATAAAGGCTTCTTTAATCATAGATAAATCATTTTCTTCATCTCCTAGAGCCATAGTTTCGTTGTCACTTAGATTGTAATATTTTTTTAAGAATTTAAGACCGATTCCTTTAGATACATCTTTAGATTGGAATTCTAAGAATATATTTGAACTTCTTACAATTGCTAATCTATTTAATTCAGGACGTAGCTTTTGACGTGCTTCATCTAAAATCTCTTTAGGACCTACTATCATACATTTGATATATGAGGCATTATCTGATACTTCATTGATATCAATTACTTTAGCACTTATATGGTTTATTCTTTCTTCAACAGCAGTAAATTCATTTGGTTCTGTTGTGAATAATTCGTTTTTATCACTAAAGAAGTGGAAATAAGCTCCTAAACGAACTGATTCTTTATATACTTCTTTAACAATCTTGCCAGAGATAGTGGTAGTGGATATTATTTCTTTATTATTATTTTTCATGATAACTCCACCATTATAGGTGATTGTTGTATCGGTCTTGCTTGTAAGGCCTAATTCTTTAATAATGTTGTAAACACCCATCAAAGGACGACCGGTAGCTATAACAAAATGTCCGCCACGGTTTGTAAATTCTTTAATAGCTTTTTTATTTTCTTCAGTTATTTCTTTTTTTGAGTTAAGTAGTGTTCCATCAAGGTCGCAGCAAATAAGTTTAATCATTGAATCCTCCAAGAAAAAAAACAGGTTTGACCTGTTTATTTTACGTTTTGTACAATTAAAAAGATTAATGTAATAATGAATGCAGCTACCATTGATAACATAAGAATCCAAATAAGAATCTTACCCCAAGTTGTTGTAGCTGGGTTCTTGTATTGTTTCTTAAGTTCAGCTTTTCTAGCTTTTCTTAATTCTTTTTCTTGTTTCTTACGACGAGCTTCTCTAATTGCTTGTTGACGTTCATCATATAATTCTTTTTTAGTCTTTTGAACTTCTACAGTTTCTAAGTCTTTTTCTTTATCCATAAACAACACCTACTTAATGTATTTTAAACTTTAATTAATTCAATTTATGCTATAATTATATAATAAATAGCTTTAAAAATAAAGGGGTGATTTTTCATGCAAAGTAAGGCTAAAGTTATATTTCATGTTGATATGAATATGTTTTTTTGCTCAGTTGCAGTGATAAAAAATCCTTCCTTAAAAGGCAAAGCTTTTGTGTGCGGTAGAGCTAACACATTAAAAGGAGTTGTTTCAACAGCTAGCTATGAAGCTAGGAAATACGGAATACATAGTGCGATGCCTATGATAGAAGCAATAAAAAGGAAACCCGATTTAATTGTTGTTGAATCTGACTGGAATATGATTAAACAATATCATAATCATTTTTTATCTGTTTTAAGAGATTATACTAAAGTTATAGAAGTGGCATCAGTTGATGAAGCTTATTGTGATATGACAGATATTTCTAAATATAGAAACCCTTTAGAGGTTGCAAAAGAGATTCAGGTGAGACTTGTTAAAGAATATCATTTACCTTGTTCTATCGGAATTGCGCCTACTCTTTTTTTAGCTAAGATGGCAAGTGATATGAAAAAGCCATTAGGACTAGTTGTCATAAGAAAAAGAGATGCATATGATATGCTTAAGGATTTGAGTGTCGCTGATATTTATGGAATTGGTAAAAAAACATATCCTATTTTAATTGAAAACGGTATAAGAACAATATCTGATTTCTTAGACCCTACTAACAAAGTTAAGATATTGACTCTTGTTGGGCAAAATACTTATGATTATGTTATATCTCATTTACAAGGTAATTCTTCAAATGTTGTTATGCCTAATAGGTATGCTAAAAATGAATCAATATCAACAATGACTACTTTTGATTCACATATATCAAACGAATCTGAAATCTTGTTTGAATTAAGAGGTTTAACTAGAGAACTCATCTCAAGGCTTAATAAAGCTAATATGATGACTAAAACTATATCTATTACTCTTCGGGATGAGTCTTTTAAAACAATGACTCGTAGTAAGACTATAAAATATACCGATGACTTCTATGATATTTTTGATACGGTTTCTAATTTGCTGGATACTTATTATGAAGAAGGTACAGTTTTAAGACTTGTTGGTGTAGGCTTTTCTAACTTAAAAGATAAAAAAGAAGCTTTAGCAGAAGAATATAACTTATTCACTTTTGAATCATTTATTGAACGTGAGGAGAAAGTTAAAGAGATGTTGAAAGAATTACAAGATAAATATGGTACAGATGCTATTCATATTGGAATTAAAAAGGATGACAACTAGTCACCCTCTTTTATATATTCAATTACTTCATTAAATATTTCTTCAGGACAAGATGCACCACTTGTGATTGAAATATTTTTATATTTATTTAAATCAATATTTTTTAAATCTTCACTAGATTCGATAAGAAGAGCTTCTGTCTTCAAATCATCTTTTGCAATCTTATATAGTGATTTAGTGTTAGAAGAAAGAATATCTCCTACAATAATAATTAAATCTTTGTTTTTTTGATCGAGTAATGCTAATTGACGTTCTGTAGTTGCGTTACAAATCTTATTATCAAGAATTGCATTAGGATATTTCTTTTTAATACATTCATATATATCTTTAGTTTCTAAACTAGATAATGTTGTCTGGTTTGTTACATATATTTTATCGCTATCTATATTGGTATTGTAAACATCAGATATATTTGTAACTAGGTAGATATTATTTCCTTCTTCAAGAATAGCTTCACATTCAGGATGATTCTTTTTACCAATATAGATTATTGAATAACCATCTTTTATGTATTGGATTACTTTACTATGTATTAGTTTGACCATCTTGCAAGAGGCGTCTACTATGTTTAGTTTTTTATCTAACGCTTTTTGATATACTCTTGTTGATATTCCATGAGCTGAAAAAATAACGGTACCTTTTTTTATGTCGTCTAGCATATCAAATCTAGTTCGATTATTTGATTCGATGGTGATTATTCCATTATTTTTCAATTCGTTTGTAACTATCTTATTATGAATTAGATTACCTAATAAATAGATAGGCCTTTCTATTTCTTTATTATTCATTGTATCAACTACAATATTTAGTGCTCTTTTAACTCCGAAGCAATATCCATGCATGCTTATTACTTCAAGTGTTCTACCATTTTTAAGATTATAAATTTGATTCATAAACTCACCTTTGGCTTGATTATAACATATCTTAAAAAAAATTTGCATAATGCATAAAAAAATGGTAAAATCTTAAGACGTTATAGGAGGTAATTTATGCAATACCTAAATTATGAAATTAAAGATTATATTGCAAATGCATTAAATGACTTACATTTTAAAGATTTTAGTGAAGTTCAAAGAAATGTATTTGATAATTTAAATAAAGGAAGAAACTTACTTGTTAAATCTAAAACAGGAAGCGGTAAAACTCACGCTTTTTTAATCCCTATTTTTAACGCTCTTGATTTATCTAAAAAAGAAGTTCAAGCTGTTATTGTTTCTCCTACAAAAGAATTAGCTGATCAAACTTATAAAGTGGCTCAGCATATTGCATCTTTTTGTGATAAAGAAATCAAAATTAAGTCTTATTCAGGTGGACAAGATAGACTTAAGGACTTAGAAGATTTAGAAGCTAATCAACCTCAAATTGTTATCGGTACTCCTGGTAGAATCAAAGACTTAGCAGTCGATAAGAATGCATTAAAAATATATACTTCTAAATTCTATATTATCGATGAAGTAGATATGGTAATGTCTGAAGGATTTACTGATGATGTTGATGCAATCACTAAGATTGTACCTGATGCAAGAAAGATGTTCTTTAGTGCTACACTAAATGAAATCTTAATTCCTTTTGTTAAAAAGTATTTAAATGGTCCTATTTTTATTGATTTAAACAATGACCATGACTTAAAGATTGAGCATATTTGGATTCCACTTAAGTATAGAACTAAAGATGAAATGCTTGACCATCTACTTGACATTATTAATCCTTATCTTTGCATCATTTTTGCAAATAAGAAGGGTGATGTAATTCGTTTATATGATCACTTAAAGAATGATCTTGGTAAAGAAGTTGCAATGATTCAAGGAGACTTGACTCAACGTGAAAGAAAGCACATTTTAAAGGAAGCTCAAGATTTAAAATATCAATTTATCGTTGCAAGCGATCTTGCTAGCCGTGGTATTGATATTGATGGTGTATCTCATGTAATCAATTATGATCTACCTAATGATTACGAATTCTATTTACATAGATCAGGTCGTACAGGTAGAATGAATTATAGTGGTACTGTTTATTCATTCTATAAAGATTTAGATAATGATTATCTAGATTTCTTAAATAAGAATGGTATTGAACCAATTTATAAAGATATAAAAGGTGGACAAATTGTTGACTTTAAGGGTAGAAATACTCGTAAGAAGAGAGTTAGACCACTAACTGCTGAAGAAAAGATGGCTTTAGCACATGTATCTAAGCCAGCTAAGGTTACACCAGGTTATAAGAGAAAAATTAAGAGACAAGTTGCTGAAATAACTGGTAAACTTTATAAGACTAAGAATTACAAAGAAAATTATCAAAGAATTAGAGAAAGAAAAGAAGCTAAGAAGAATAGAGGACGATAATTATGTCTTATGTTGTTATTACTGATGTAACATGCGATTTGCCTGTTGATGTCATTAAGGAGCATAACATCATTGTTATGCCAATGAAGTATAGTGTGGATAATAAAGAATTCACGAACTATGCTGATTTTAGAGAGCAATCTTTAAAAGAATTCTATGATGAAATGCGTAGTGGTAAGATTACTCACACTATGCAATTAAATAGTGAAGTTTATAAAGAAACATATCGTCAATATCTTGAAAAAGGTTTAGATATTCTTGGTGTTGTTTTCTCAAGCGGTTTATCTGGTTCTTACAATTCATGTAGAATTGCGGTTGAAGAGCTTTTAGAAGAATTTCCTGATAGAGAGATTGAAATTATTGATACACTTGCTGCATCAACTGGTGAAGGTATTGTTGCGTTGCAAGCTGCAATTAATTTGGAAAATGGAATGTCTTTAAGAGAAAACTACGATAATATTGAAGAATTTAAGCTTTATGTAGGACATTGGTTTACAGTAGAAAGCCTTGAATATCTTCGTCGTGGTGGTCGTGTTTCTAATACTGCAGCTTTTGCGGCTAAGATGCTAAATATTAAACCAGTTTTACATGTAGATAATGATGGTCATTTGATTCCTGTGTTTAAGAAAATTGGAAGAAAGAATTCTATTAAAGAATTAGTAGAACAATTTAAGCTAACTTATGACCCTAATTATGAAACTGTTGTCATTACTCATGCAGATTGCATAGAAGACGCAATGTATTTAAAGAAATTATTACTTGAAGTTTTTACTCCAAAGAATTTAATTATTTCAAATATAGGAACTGTTATTGGTTCTCATTCCGGACCTGGTACTTTAGCATTATTCTTTAAGGCTAGCCATAGGTAATTTGAATCCATAAGTTATTGTTTTTTACAATAATAAATGCTATAATTTTCTTATGATTAAATAACTTTTAAGGAAAGGTTGATTTATATGGCAAGAGCTAAACACAGTGGAAAAAGAAGAAATAGAGTACAATTTAAATGGACAAAAGAATTAATTTTCTTTTTAATCGGTTTTGTTGTTTTAATCGGACTAATGATTTTTTGCTTAATTCCTACAAGCAAACAAAGCTTCCATAAGAAGTGGGTATCAACTAGTGCTAATCTTAAATTAGATAACCAATTTGAAGAAACTAATTTCGATAAGCTAAAAAAGAAAATTGATAATAAAGAAACAGTTTATGTATATTATGCATTTGATGGTGATGATACAAGCAAGTCTAATCTTGAAATTCTTGATCATTACACAAATAAGCAAGTAGGTAGCAATGAAGATAAGCATTATAACATCGATAAGATTTATGTTTATGATGCTAATGATGCTGATTATGTGCAAAATCATAACGATGATGAAAAAGCTGCCTCTGCATTAGATTCAAAAGCAGAATACTTCAATTCTTTAAAGAGTACAGATATTAAGAAAGATATCGACTTAAGTACTTATTGCCAACTATGGATTTTCAAAGATGGTCAATTAGTATTCTCTTCAAGTGATATTATTAGTGATTCACAAGCAAGTAAACAAGGTGCTAATTTCACATTAGCTACAATTAAATTCTGTGGTTATGAACTTACTGAACAAGATTTAACTAAGTAGAGAAAGATATTATAGGAAAAAGAGATAGCGAGCTATCTCTTTTATTATGTTAAAGGAGTTTATTATGATAGAAGAAATCAAACAAGAAATTAAGTCAAAACTTGAAACATACCTAGAAGAAAAATATGGTCAAAAGATTAATGTTATCGTAGAAGAGCCAAAGAATCCTGCTATGGGTGATATTGCAATTCCTACATTTACAATCTTTAAGACATTAGGTAAACCAATGCCTGAAATTGTTGAAGTTGTTAAGACATTTATTTCAAGCAATTTTGATATTGTAAAAGAAGTTAATCCAACAGGTCCATTCGTAAATGTTTTATTAGATAAGGAAAAAGTTGCTGTATCTATTTTAAATAATGCAGTAAATGATCCTGATTTTGGTAAGAGCACTAAGGGTTGTGGTAAGACTATCGTATTAGACTACTCAAGCCCTAATATTGCAAAGGCATTCTCAGTTGGTCATCTTCGTTCTACAATGATTGGTAACTCATTAAAGCTAATCATGCAAAAGTGTGGTTACAAGACTGTAGCCATCAATTATCTTGGTGACTGGGGAACTCAATTTGGTATGATGATTGTAGCTATTGAAAAATGGGGTAATCTTGAAGAAATTAAGAAAGATCCAATCAATGTATTAGGTCAATTATATGTTCGTATTAACGCTTTAGCTAAGGAAGATGAAAGTGTTGCTGAAGAAGCAAGAGAAGCCTTCAGAAAAATCGAACTTGGTGAAGAAAAATATGTTAATATGTGGAAGTGGATTAGAGAAGAATCATTAAAAGAATCTGAACAAATCTACAAATTATTAAATGTTACATTTGATTCATACAATGGTGAAGCATTCTATAATGACAAGATGCAACCAGTATTAGACATTCTTGAAGAAAAGAAATTATTAAAAGAAGACCAAGGCGCTCAAATTGTTGATTTAGGTGATGATATTCCACCTGCATTAATTAAGAGAAGTGATGGTGGTTCTCTATATATTACACGTGATTTAGCTGCTGTATTATGGAGAGAAAAGGAATATAATCCTGAAAAGATTTTATATGTTGTAGGTGGTGAACAAAAGCTTCACTTCGTACAATTAAAAGCTGTTCTTGATAAGATGGGTGTTGGTTATGCAGATGATATCGAGCATATCAACTTTGGTCTTGTACTAAAAGATGGTAAGAAGATGTCTACTCGTAAGGGTAATGTTGTTAAGTTATATGACATCTTAATGCAAGCTATCGATGCTGCTCGTAAGCAAATCGAAGAAAAGAACCCTGATCTTCCTAATAAGGATGAAGTTGCAACTAAGGTCGGTGTTGGTGCTGTTGTATTCAATGACTTAAAGAACTTTAGAGCTCTTGATTATGAATTCGATGTTAACCAAATGGTTAAATTCGAAGGTCAAACAGGTCCTTATTTACAATATACTTCAGTTCGTATCAATTCAATCATTTCTAATGCTAAGTTTGATACAAACAAATTAGACAAGAGCTTATTTTTAAAGAGCCACTATTTTGAACTTGTTAAGGAAATCGGTGATTTCTCTAAATATATTGAGAAGGCAAGTGAAGAATATGCTCCATCAACTGTTGCTAAATATTTACTTGGTTTAGCTCAAACATTCAATAAGTTCTATTCTATGGAGCGTATTAATTCTGAAGATGAATTGACAAGAAATACTAATATGGCTTTAGCTTTATCAGTTAAGAAAGTAATTGATGAAGGTTTAAGACTTCTTGGAATTCAATCTGTTGAAAAAATGTAGTTGAGAAAATTAAAAAAATGTGCTATCCTAGAATAGCACATACTTCCCGAAATGGCGGAATTGGTAGACGCGAAGGACTCAAAATCCTTTGTTAGCGATAACGTGTCGGTTCGAGTCCGACTCTCGGGACCAGTATAGTAGAATAGGTCTAATACAACTAGTATTAGGCTTTTTTTGTTAAATAAGAAGCTTTGCTAAGAGATAAAAATGGAGTTGAACTCCAAAAAAATCTATAGTATAATAATGCTGAATGGAGATGGTGCTAGATGCTAGAATCAACATATAAAATTAAAAGGACAATATATAAAGAAATTATTGATACTATTAATAATAAAGCTGTAACAGTTATTACAGGAGCAAGACAAGTTGGTAAGACAACAATATGTTCAAAATTAGAAGAAGAATTAGGATTTAATTATGTTTCTTTGGCAGATCCTATTATTAAAAATGCGGCTAAAAGTGATCCTTCTGAATTTTTGTCACTAAATCCATTTCCATTAATAATTGATGAAATTCAAAAAGCTCCAGAATTGTTTGAATACTTAGAAGGAGTTGTTGATAGAGAAATAAAAAAAGGGAATAAAAAAGGATTATATGTTCTTACTGGATTACAGGCCTATAAATTAATGAAAGGTGTCACAGAATCTATGGCTGGAAGAATTGGTTTGATATCAATGTCTCCTTTATCATTAAGTGAAATAAACGAAAAAGAAGAAATCCCTTTTGAAGTTGATATACAAAGAAGTCTAAAACGTACAAAAAATTATATTATCGATACAAATAAAATGTATGATTATATTGTTAGAGGTTTTTATCCCGAACTTTATGATAATGAAAAACTAAAAACTTCCGTGTTTTATGCAGATTATGTTGAAACATATTTAGAAAGAGATGTTTCAGATTTTATTAATTTAAAAGACAAACAAAAGTTTTTAAATCTAATGTCTGTTTTGGCATCCCTAACTGGACAAGAATTAATATATGATAATCTTGCGAAAATTATAGGAGTAGATGTTAAAACTATCCAAAGCTGGATAAGTGTTTTGATTGCAGGTAATATTATTTATTTACTAAATCCATATAATGAAGAAAGTATGGTTAAGCAAGTAACAAAAAGGCCTAAAATATATTATGAAGATACAGGTTTAGCATGTTATTTGTCTAGAGTAACTAGTCCAGAAACATTAAAAGCTTCATATCTAAAAGGACATATGGTAGAAACATTTATTGTGAACGAGATTATTAAGAGCTATAAAAATAATAGAAAGGACAAAGAAACATCGTTCTATTATTTTAGAAATACTAAGCAAGATGAAATAGATTTAATAATAGTCAATGATGGAAAAATAACATTAATAGAATGTAAGAGCGGTGAAGAATACAAAGCCTCAGATGTTTCTTCATTTGAAAAGTTATCAAATACTAAATTGCAAAAAACTAATAATGCAATTATCTGTACAACTAAAACTATTTATCCGATTTCAAGTGGAGTATATGTCATACCATTTACAAGCATTTAACATAGAAAAAAAGAGTAAAAAGATG
>CAMNGZ010000023.1 GCA_946538835.1 uncultured Clostridium sp.
AAAATGAGAAAGCACAAGAAACAAATAAAGTATAGGAGATACAAATGAAACAAAATTTAATAAGAAAAGTAGCATCTGTTGCTACAATTGCAGCTGCCGGAGCAGTTCTTGCATCATGTGGTAGTAAAAAGGAGAATAATGTTATTAACATTCAATTCGTTCCTTCACGTGATGGTGGTGATCTTGCCACATTAGCAGGTAAACTTGTACCAGTACTTCAAAAGTATGAACCAAATTATGTATTTAATATTGGAACTGGTGTTAGTTATGCAGCAACAACAGAAGCATTATTATCAGACCAAATTGATGTTGGATTCTTAACAGCATCAGGTTATGCTGAGGCTACTTTAAAACACCCTGGTAAGGTTGAAGTTGCTTTAACTGCAGTTAGAAAGGGTTATCAAGTTCAATGCGACTATGAAAGCGCTGAAGACCAAATGAAAGCTATGAACGGAGACATGAAATTAGCTGATGGTAGTACTTATGAGTACTTAGGTCAACAATCAACAGAAGATGTAGATTATTACACATCAATGTTAGTTGTAAGAGCAGACAAGTATGTTGACAAAAACAAAGACGGTGTCATTGATATTCATGACATGGCAGGTCTAAAAATCGGTAGACAAGGAACAACCAGTGGTGCCGGTTATTTAAGACCATTAAAGTATCTTAACGACAATGGAATGGAAATGAAAGACGAATTAGATCCTAGCAAAGACAACCAAATTCAAGGTGTTTATGTTAAGGGTTACGACGTAGCATTATCACAAATGTTAAGTAACAACCTAGATGGTTTCTGGGAGTTTACTGATGTTCGTTATGCTAACGCCTACAACAAAGAAGGAAATCAATACTACCACAATAGTGAAATTTTTACTAATTCTAAGGTAGTTGCAATTACTGACAAAATTTATAATGACACTATTTCATTTAGATCTAATCTTTCAGAAGATAAGAAGGCAGCTGTAAAGAATGCATTCTTAAAGGCAGTAAAAGATGGAATTGATTTAGATGTAAATAGCGAAGAATATAAGTCAAGTGGAGCTTACTTATTATATAATGTATACTCACACACTGGTTATACAATTGCAAAAGATTCTGATTTTGAAGGCGAAAGAGAGTTTTTCAACTACATAGTAGAAAACAATTTAATGTAGTTTACTACACCATGGAGATTAAGATTATTCTTAATCTCCTATTTTTTTTGAAAGGAAACAAAAAATCATGATTAAATTTGAAAATGTAGATAAGATATATCCTAATGGATATAAGGGATTAACAGGAATTAATTTGACTATAAATGATGGAGACTTTGTTTGTATCATTGGATTATCAGGAGCTGGTAAATCAACATTGATAAGAACTATTAATAAAATGCACACTATTGAAGGTGGAAGTCTTACTGTAAATGGTGTTAATATGAAAACTGTAAAAGGTAAAAAACTTAGAGAAGTTAGAAAACATATTGGTATGATTTTCCAATCTTTCAATCTAGTTAAACGTTCTTCAGTATTTACAAATGTTTTATCAGGACGTGTTGCTTATCATACAACTTGGGGATGTCTATTTAACCACTATTCTAAGAAGGAAAAAGAATTAGCATTAAATAGCTTAGACAAGCTTGGTATCTTAGATAAAGCCTTTGTACGTGCTGACCAATTATCTGGTGGTCAACAACAACGTGTTGCGCTAGCTAGAGCTTTAACACAAGAGCCAAACATCATTTTAGCAGATGAACCTGTTGCATCTCTAGACCCTATTACTACTATCGAAGTTATGAATGATTTTAAGAAAATAAATCAAGAATTAGGTATCACAATCGTAGCAAATATGCACCATGTTGATTTATCTTTAAAATATGCTACTCGTATTTTAGGTGTTAAGGAAGGTAGAATTGTATTCGACGGACTTCCAAGTGAAGTTAATGACGATGTATTAAGAAAAATATATGGTCGTCTTCCTGGTAAGAATGAAAATCTTGGAAAAGTAGAGGATAGCGAAGATGAATCAAGAGCCTAACTCTTTTAACAATTTTATAAAAAAATTAACCACTAAAACTTACACTTTTACTAATGAAAAAGGTGAAACTAAAGTTGTTGTAAAGAAGCGTAGTAAAGCTTTAATATTTGGTGCTTTATTTTTAGTATTATTTCTTATTTGCGTAAATTTTACAAGTGGTGACACTCCTATTAAGTGGAATCAAATTCACGAAATATTTAGTCAATTATTTGTTCCATCAAAATGGAGCTTAAAAAATGATGAAGGTTATAAAAACTTCTTATTTAATACAGCTATTCCTCGTATTTGGGATACTGTTAAAATGGTATATATTGCTACTATTATCGGTACACTTATTTCTGTTCCTTTATATATTTTAGCTGCTAGAAACGTTGTAGAAAAGAAGCGTATCTATATGCCTGTAAGACTTATTATTAATTTCTTTAGAACTATTCCTACATTCGTACTTGCTATCTTTGGTACTGTATTCTTTGGATTAGGTAATACTGCCGGTATTTTTGCGATGAGCATGTTTACTGCTGGTGTTATGTTCAAATTAATGTATGAGTATGTTGAAACAGTAGATATGGGGCCATTTGAAGCATCAAGATCTAGTGGTGCTAATACACTTGAAGCTTATGCAATTTCAATTCACCCTCAAATCATGCCGATGTTTATTTCAAATGTGGTTTATATTTTTGAAATTAATATTCGTGCTTCAGTTATTTTAGGTTTTGTAGGTGCTGGTGGTATTGGACAATTATTATCTGATGCTCTTGAATCACAATGTTATGATAAGGTTGGAGCTATCTTGATACCATTATTTATAGTTGTAGTTGTATTACAATTATTCTCAAGTTATATAAGAAGGAGAGCTAAGTAACATGAAAAAACTTAAATCAATCTTTCTAAATATTTTTTCAATCAAAAATATTAAATCAATGTTTCATAAGATTTTTTCATTCAGAAAAAATAAAAAATTAGCTCATTTTGAATCAGTAGAAGATGCTTATCGTAAGAGACCACGCAAATGGATTATGACATTAATTTATGTGTTAATTATTGTTGTAATTCTTATTGTATTCGGTCTTGATTTGAAGCATGGTAATCCTAACTGGGAGAAATTTAGAATTATGCTTAGTGGTTTATTTAGCCCTGACTGGTCTTATTTCTTTGGCTTTAATAATTTTTCATTTGAAACTAGTGTTATTTACCAAGTTATTGAAACATTTGGTATTGCATTTGTAGGTACAACAATTGCCTCAATTTTATCAATTCCATTCGGTTTCTTAGCTAGTCGTAAAATGGTTGGCCGTTGGGCTATTATTTCAGAAATTTTCTTAATTTTAATTAGAACTTTACCTGAAATTTTACTTGGTTTCATCATGGTAAAGGTTGCAGGTTTCGGTGCAAGAGCTGGTGTATTTGTATTATCAATTCACTCTGTTGGTATGATTGGTAAGATGTATGCTGAACAACTTGACCTAATCTCAAATGATCCAATTGAAGCTCTAGAAGCTTGTGGTGCTGATTTTGCAACAAAAGTAAAGCTTGGTGTTGTACCTCAAGTTAAACCTAACTTCTTATCAGTTATTTTATATCGTTTTGATTTGAATGTACGTACAGCTTCATTACTAGGTCTTGTAGGTGCAGGTGGAGTTGGTTATCCTATCAGTGTATATGGTGATAATGAACACTGGCAACAATTGTCAGCTGTATTACTTGGTGTAATTATTTTAGTAATTATTGTTGACTTAGTTTCATCACAATTAAGAAAGAAATTAATATAATGAATAAATTGATTATTTTGGCTGGACTTCCTGGCACAGGTAAGTCTTTTTATGAAAAAAATAATATAAAAGAAGATCATATTACAATATCAAGTGATGAGATTCGTATTAAGTTGACTGGTTCTTATGACAAAATGTTACCGAATATGAATCTTGTCTATGATAAGATGATTGAAGAAGCTAATAAAGCATTTTTAAATTCTAATCAAACAGTAGTTCTTGATTCTACATTTTTAGATGAAGCTAGAAGAACTTATTTTTTGGATAGAATTAAAGGACAAGATTATACTGAACTAGTTTTGTTACACGCTTCAATCGAAACTGTTCTTATGAGAAACCATAAACGTATTAAATCAAAATGGGTTCCTGAAGAAGTTATAAAAGAGATGATGACTCGATATAAAGAACCTGCAAATGAAGAAAAATTGAGATATAATAAGATTATAAATATAGATTTTGAATAGGTGTTTATATGGAGAAATTAAAATTTTTAGGAACAGGTAGTGCATTCAATTTATCACTTGATAATAATAGTGCATATTATATTTATAAAGACACATTCATCTTACTTGACTGTGGAGATAGAGTGGCAAGAAAAATTATTAATTATAATTTACTTAAAGATATTAAGAATGTGATTGTATTAATTACTCATCTTCATGCTGATCATATTTCTAGTCTTGAGACATTAATTGATTATATTTATTTGTTAAGAAAAGATATCAATTGTAAAATTGTCTATAATTATAAAAAAGGATTAGAAGAAATTTTGAAACTTCAAGCATGCTTTGAATATGAAATTGTTGAATCAAAAGATGTGACATTATTTGATGTAAATGTCAAAACTTTAGATGCAACTCATATTGATCATTCTTATTCATATCTTGTAACCACTAAAGACTTTAAATTCTATTATTCAGGCGATACTAACACGCTTAATTTAGAAGCTTTAGAAATGCTTAAAAATAATCAAATCGATTTAATGTATCATGAAGTAAGTTATCCTAATATATCAGTTCACACTTCATTAGATGAATTAGATCAAAAAATTGATAAAAGCCTTAGAAATAGGGTATATTTAATGCATTTCTCTGATTTTAAGCTTATTGAAATGGCTAAAAATTTGGGATTTCAAATATCTGAAGAAGAGAAATTTTAATTATATATTTTAATTTAATTTTTAAGAGTATTAAAGTGATATTTAATACTCTTTTTTCCTTTATTTAAGCATAGGATGGCAACTATTTTTAGAAAAAAGTAGTACATTTTTTTGTTGATATTTTTAAATAAAAAGTCTATTAAAAACTTGTACAAAAAATATTAAAAAAAATATATTAAAAATGGTGTAGACTTTTAAAAAGTTTAGTTGTAAAATTTATTCAGTTATATAGAATATCTAATAGATAAATAAAGCTAAGTCAGTACTAAATAAGAATTAGATATTATTAAAAACGAATATTTTATTTTTAGGAGATTAAAAAATGGCTCATAAGATTTTAGAGTTAAGAGGTATTCGTAAGGAGTACGGACAAAACGTCATTCTTGATGACTTCAATTTATCTATCAATGAAAATGAATTTGTTACTTTCTTAGGACCTTCTGGTTGTGGTAAAACTACAACATTACGTATCATCGGTGGATTTGAATCCATGCAAGCCGGTGAATTATTACTTGATGGCGAAGATATTGCAAGTATCCCCGCTTACAAGAGACCTATTAATACGGTATTCCAAAGATATGCATTATTCCCTCATTTAAATATTTATGATAATATTGCATTCGGACTTCGTAATAATGTTTATTCAAATATTTATGATATTGGTACTATGGACTTAATGTCAGACTATGGCTTTGACGAAGAAGAGATTGATAGTCTTTCTCGTAAATTAAGTCATATCAACAAACCAAAAGATGTTAAAGATTATGTTATTAATTACTTCAAGGAGTTCTCAAATTATTATAAGGTTTTAGATTTCTTTAATGAAAATAAAGCAACTTTAGCTAAGAGTGATAAGGAAACATATTATAAATCTATTAGTGAGAAGTTAAATGAACTTGGATTAAATATTACTTTAAATGGCGAAAAGTATAAAGAGACATCTAAATTAGTTCTTGCTGATATCGCTACAAATGATATTTATTACCAAATGATTCAAAAGATTTCTGACAGACATTTTAAAGAAGATATTATTCGTCGTGAAGTATTAAATTCTTTAAAACTTGTTAATCTTGAAGGCTATGAAAAGAGATCTATTTCAAGTTTATCAGGTGGTCAAATGCAAAGAATTGCAATTGCACGTGCAATTGTTAATAAACCACGTATCTTATTACTTGATGAACCATTAAGTGCTCTTGATTTAAAATTAAGAAAGCAAATGAGACTTGAACTTCGTGAAATGCAAAAGAACTTAGGTATCACATTCATCTTTGTAACGCATGATCAAGAAGAAGCTATGGTTATGTCAGATACTATCGTTGTTATGAACGGTGGAGAAATTCAACAAATGGGTCGTCCAGAAGATATTTACAATACACCTGCTAATAAGTTTGTTGCATCATTTATTGGTGAAGCTAATATTATTCGTGGTGTATATCCAGAGGCTCGTCGTTTCAAAGCTATGGATAAGACATTTAAGGTTTCTGCTCATGATTTCATGCCAAATGACCCTATCTATGTAATGGTTGCATATGATGATTTCGATATTTGTTCTCTAGATAGTGCTAAATTTAGCGGTAAGGTTTTATCAGTAAAGTTTGCTAAGAATGAATATCAACTTCAAGTTGAAATTGATAATGAAGCTAAGACTAAGATTGTTGTTGTTAGTGAAGATAAATATAACGTTGGTGATGTTATCGGATTCACTGTTGAACCAGGTAATATTTATTGTGAAGCTATTACTGAAAAGAAAGCTAAATTGCTTGCTAACTATGATGATTGCAACATCATCGAAGGTATCTATCTTGGAAACCAAGAAGTATCATTCTTCGATGCTGTATTTGATACATATTTAACTACATTTATTCCTGGTGAAGTTGTAGATGCTGTTATTAGACCTGAAGACTTTGACCTTGAAATTGATGATCCTGATTCAGCAATTATTCAAGGTGTAGTTACTAAGTCCGTATTCACCGGTGTTCACTTTGAACTTTGGGTGGATTTCAATGGTAAGACTTTACTTGTTGAAGATTATCAAAATGTTGAAGTTGGTTCACGTGTTGGTCTTAAAGTTGATTTCTATGAAATCCATTTAATGAAGGTAGAGGATAGCGAACAACCTGATGAAATTAAAGCTATCCGTGAAGCTGGTCGTAAGTTATCAGATAAGATTGAACAAGAAGCAGAGGCTATGTAATGAAACAATTCAAAAAATTATCAATTCCATATTTTGTATGGTTGTTGATTTTAGTAGTTGTTCCTTTAATTGTTATGTTTGCCTTAACTTTTGTTAATTCAAAAGGAACAAACTTCTCAACAGCCGTTGCATCAATTGATTCCTACAAGAGACTAGGTGATGTCTCATTGTATAAATCAATTTGGACATCTTTAAAAATCGCATTCTATACAGTTGTGGTTTGCATTCTCTTAGGATATCCATGTGCATATTTCTTATCATTTTCAAATGTTAAAAATAAGATGTTAGTATTACTATTATTAATACTTCCTATGTGGTGTAACTCTATGCTTCGTATCATTTCATGGTACAAGTTATTCCAAGCAGAAGGTTTACAAGCTCTTCATTTAGCTGGTAGCGAAGGAGCAGTAGTATTTGTAACAGTAACTACTTATCTTCCATTTATGATTTTCCCAATCTATACTGTACTTGAAAAACTTGATAGATCTCTTATTGAAGCCAGTAAGGATTTAGGTGTGTCTGGTCCTAAGACTTTTTTAAAGGTTACTTTACCTTTGTCATTGTCAGGTATCTCAAGTGGTGTTATTATGGTATTCTTACCTGCAGCAACTGGATTTGCAATTTCACAAACAATTGGTCAAGGTAAGATTCAATTGATTGGTAACTATATTCAAGCCCTATTCGAAAAGGGTGATTATAACTTTGGTTCATTAATTTCATTATTAATGTCTATAATTATTATCATTTGCATTATCCTATTTCAAAAGATGCAAGGAAAGCAAGGTGACAAATAATGTTAGAAAAATTAGGTTTTAAATATTATTTGCCAAAAATTTTAAAAGTAGCATTCTTTGTCCTTGTATTATTGTCAATGTATATGCCTGTTTTTGTTATAATTTACCAATCATTTAACAAAACAGCAAATGCAATTGTGCCTCTATCTTGGGGTGGTGCTACTTTATCAAATTATGGAGAATTGTTTAAAAATAGACAATTATATTTATCTATTTTAGATTCTTTACTTGTATCATTCTGGGCAACTGCAATTGCCACAATTGCTGGATTATTTGCCTCAATTGGTATTAATTCACTAGTTGGTAAGAAGAGAAAGACTATGGATTTCTTAAATGAAATTCCAATGATGAATAGTGAAATCGTAACTGGTATTTCAATTATGATTATTTTCTCATTACTTTCTAATTTACCTATATTTAAGAATGTATTTGGTTTTACTACTATGTTAGTTGCTCATGTATTCTTCACTATTCCTTATGTTATTTTAATGGTTTTACCAAAACTACAACAAACAGATGAAGCATTATTTGAGGCGGCTCAAGATTTAGGATGTTCTAAACCAATGGCTTTATTTAAAGTAATCATTCCTTCATTAAAGACATCAATTATGGCAGGAGCACTTATCGCTTTCACATTATCTATTGATGACTTCGTAATTTCGTATTACACACAAGGCAATGGTTTCTCTAACTTCTCTAATTATGTATTTACATCTTATACTAAGAAGAATTTCTCTGCCGGTGCATATGCATTCAACTCATTGTTAACATTTATTACTCTAGCTGTTGTATTAATTATTTCAATTAGCGCTAATAAGAAGAGTAAGAAGAAGGGAGCTTAAGTATGAAAAAATTAATTATTATTTTTACAGCACTTATTGCTTTCACAATTGCTGCATTTGCAATTATTTCAACTCCTAAGACTGTATTGAACTTCTTAAACTGGGGTGAATATATTGATGTTGAACTTGTTCAAAAATTTGAACAAGAATTCAATTGCCAAGTAAATGAAGAAGATGTAACTTCAAGTGAAGCTATGTATCAAAAGATTTCTGCAGGCACAACAGCTTATGATGTCGCTATTCCTGGTGACTATGTTGTTAAGCAAATGTATGAAGAAAATTTACTTAGAGAAATTGATGTTACAAATGGAAAATATCAAAACTTATATGGCTTAGATGGTAATCTATATAAGACAATGTTTACTGATTCTTTACAAGAATTAATTGATAATAACTTTGTAAATAAGGATGGTAAAGTTTATGATTCATACTTTATGCCTTATTTCTGGGGTGCTTATTCAATTATTTATAATAAGCAAAATCCTGAAACTGAAAAAGTTGTTGAAGAGAATGGATTTAATGCTCTTTTTGATAGATCTTTATATAGTTCAACAGTAAAGATTGGTGCATACGATACTTCTCGTTGGGATGTTGCAATTTATTTATTAAGCCAAGGAATGAATCCAAATTTAACTGATCCTGCTACTGGTTCTGTTGAAGGAGATTTATCAAAAGGACTTCAAAATGATATTGAGAATGCTATTCGTCAATCTCATTTTGATGAATGGGGAAATGACTCATTAAAGAGAGATACTGCAAATGGTACTATTGATTTATGTTTCACTCAACTTGGTGATTTCTTTGATGCTTTATATCTAACTTATGATTCAGGTGTTCAAGATATTAACTTCAATGTTAGTGTACCTGATAATACAGCTGCATTTTTTGATGCTATGGTTATCCCTACAACTTGCAAGCAATATGATTTAGCTAATGAATTTATTAATTTTATGCTAGAGCCTGAAAATGCATATCAAAATGCTCAGGCTATTGGATACTGTCCAACTTTAAAAGATGTAGTTACATCTTATGAAACTGATGCAATGGATCCTGAAAGTTATTATTATTTTAACGAAGAAACAGGTGTATCATTATCTACACATGATTTCTTAGAAACTTACCCAATGTATTTAAACCCATTATATGGTAAGACTAGTGAACAAATCGAAAAGATTAAATTATTTGATCCAAAACCTACTGCGTATTTAACTACTTGTGAATCAGTTATCAATAGAGCTAAAAACTAATGGATTTGGATAATTATTTAAATTTCAAATTACATAATGCTAAGAATCACATTATCGATAGATTTGGTAATAAGCATTATTATTCAAAAGAAGATGTGTTAGATTTACTTAAAGAATTTGGTAGTACTTTTGAAACTGATTTAATTAATTTGTTTAATTATGTCCCTACTAAAGGAAATGATTTTACAAATATTAAAGCATTTACTAAAGGCTTTATTGATAATGAGGATGCTAGCATTTATGTTTTAATCTTAGACAAACACTTTGAGGTGTTTGTCTTTGACTTTCAAAAGAATATGTTAGCGAATTACTATTCTCTAAATGTTAATGACAAAGTTTTAGAAATTTGTTACTATTTAGAAGTTATGAAATTTGTTGACAAAATATAAAAAATAATATATTATTTAATTTGTTAAAAGCTGTGAAGTGAAGAGTATAATTAATTAAAGCTTTTAGAGACGATATGGTTGGTGAAAATATCGAGTTTGTTAATTAGAAAGTAGTCATGGAGCCTTATAGATGAAATTAAGTAGTTTATAACGTTACTCGCGTTAAGAGTTTGAGTGCAATGTTTATACATTGAACTAAGGTGGTACCGCGATTTTTCGTCCTTGGATTTTTGTCCAAGGACTTTTTTATTGGAAGTGATACTTTGATTGAAACTAATAGACTTTATATTAAATTCTATGAATCAGAAGATTTAGCTGACTTGTTTAATTTATTGACAAGAAAAGAGTTAACTTATCCGGCTGGTTTTAAACCTGTTCCTGATTTAAAAACTTGTTCTTTGAGTCTACAATATCGGATGATGTCAAAACAATATGTCAAAATTACAGATAAATCTTATAATTTTATGGGAGAAATTAACTTTTATAAAGATCAATCAAAACGTAATCCTAATGCTTATGAATTAGGGTTCATATTGCTTGAGGAATTTCAAGGGCATGGTTATATGCAAGAAGCTTTAAAAGCCTTTATCTCTTGGTTTAACAAACAAGTTGATATTGATATTCTTACATTACATATGTTTGTTGGAAATCAAAAAAGTGAAAACACTGCTTTGTCTCTAGGATTCCAAAAAGATGGAATTATTAGAAGATATAAAAAAATGTATGATGGTGAAGTTTTAGATGTATATACCTATACGATGACTAAACCTGAAATAGAAAGGAATTTAAAAATATGGCAAAAATTTTAGATCCAAAATATGATCCAAAAAAAGTAGAAGCTGGAAAATATGATTTCTGGCGTAATGGCGGTTTCTTTACTGCTGGTGATAAGGAAAAGATTCCATTCACAATAGTTATTCCTCCACCAAATGTAACTGGTAAGTTACACCTTGGCCACGCATGGGATACATCAATTCAAGATATGATTATCAGACGTAAGCGTATGCAAGGATATGACGCTTTATGGATTCCTGGTATGGACCACGCAGGTATTGCAACTCAAGCTAAGGTTGATGCAAGACTTAAAGGCATGGGTATTTCAAGATACGATATCGGTCGTGAAAAATTCTTAGAGTATGCATGGGCATGGAAGAATGAATATGCTGAAATTATCCATAAGCAATGGGCAGCTCTAGGTTTATCTCTTGATTATACTAAAGAACGTTTCACTTTAGATAAAGGATTAAACGATGCTGTTAACTATGTATTCACTAAGCTATATGAAAAAGGATATATTTACCAAGGTAAACGTATCATTAACTGGGACCCAGAAGCTAAGACAGCATTATCTAATATTGAAGTTATTCACCAAGATGATGAAGGTGCTTTCTATTACTTCAATTACCCATTTACTGATGGAAGTGGTTCTCTTTTAATTGCAACAACTCGTCCAGAGACTATGTTTGCTGACCAAGCATTAATGGTTAATCCAACTGATGAGCGTTTTGCTAAATATATTGGTAAAGAAGTGTATATTCCAGGTACTAAGACTATTATCCCTGTCATTGCTGATGAATATGTTGACAAGGAATTTGGTACTGGTGTAGTTAAATGTACTCCAGCACATGACCCTAATGACTATGAAGTTGGTATCAGACATAATCTTGATATGCCACTTTGTATGAATGATGATGGTACAATGAATGAAATGTGCGGTAAGTATCAAGGTCAAGATAGATTTGAATGCCGTAAGAATTTAATCGAAGATTTAAAAGAAGAAGGTTATTTTGATCATCTTGAGAAGATTGTACACTCTGTAGGTCACAGTGAACGTACTGGTGTTCCTGTAGAACCAAGACTATCAAAGCAATGGTTCGTAAAGATGGACGTATTAGCTAAACAAGTATTAGATAATAAGGAATATGAATTCGTACCAGCTCGTTTCAAAGACACATTAGTTCAATGGCTATCTAATATCCAAGATTGGTGTATTTCCCGTCAATTATGGTGGGGACACAGAATTCCTGCATGGTATAAGGGCGATGAAGTTAAGGTTCAGGCTACTTGTCCAGGTGATGGTTGGACTCAAGATGAAGATGTTCTTGATACTTGGTTCTCATCTGCATTATGGCCTTTCTCAACTATGGGTTGGCCAAATGAAACAGAAATGCTAAAGAGATATTATCCTACTAATGTACTTGTTACAGGTTATGACATTATTTTCTTCTGGGTTTCAAGAATGTTATTTGAAGGTATTGAATTTACAAAACATGCACCATTTAAGGATATCTTAATTCATGGATTAGTTCGTGATTCTCAAGGTAGAAAGATGTCAAAGTCTCTTGGTAATGGTATTGATCCATTCGATGTAATTGATAAGTATGGTTGTGATGCTCTTCGTTACTTCTTAAATACAAACTCAGCACCAGGTTTAGACCTTCGTTATGAGGAAGAGAAAGTTGCATCAAGCTGGAATTTCTTAAATAAGTTATGGAATATTAGCCGTTATGTTATGATGAACATTGATGGTTATAAAGAAGTTGACTTAACTAAGGCTGATTTAAATTTAGCATCTAAGTGGATTTTAAACAGACTTAATAAGACTATCAAAACTGTTGATTATAACTATGATAAATATGAATTTGGTGAGGCTAACAAGGCATTATACAACTTCATTTGGGAAGATTTTGCAAACTGGTATGTTGAAATTTCTAAAGTAGATTTACAAGGTGAGGATGATACAAATAAGAATACAACTCAAAATGTATTAGTATATGTATTAATGTCAATTGTAAAGATGCTACACCCTGTTGCTCCATTTATTACAGAAGAGATTTACCAAGATCTTCCACACAAAGAAGAATCTATTACAATAAGCTCTTGGCCAACTGTAAATGAAGCCTTTAATTTTGAAATGGAAGAAGAAGGATTCAATCATGCGCTTGAAGTAATTACTGCTGTAAGAAACGAACGTGCTAAAGCTCAAAAGGCTCCAAAGGAAGCTATTACAATTACATTATTTGCAAAGAATGAAACTACTTATAAAGTATTTAATTTAGCAAATAATTACTTTAATCGTTTCTTAAACCCAAAGACTTTAACAGTTACAAATGAAGCTCTTGATGCCAAAGGAAATGTTGTTGTTGTATTGAATGACTCAACAATTTATATTCCTCAAGGTGACTTAATTGACAAGGCTAAAGTTCTTGAAGATTTAAATAAGGAAAAAGCTAGACTTGAAGGTGAATTGGCAAGATCTAATAAGATGCTATCTAATCCTAATTTCGTAGCTAAAGCACCTGAAGCTAAGTTAGCCCAAGAAAAAGCTAAGCTTGCTCAATATGAAGCACAATATCAAGAAGTATTAAATCATATTAAAGATATGCAATAATAGATATAAGATCCATTGAAAAATGGGTCTTTTTCTTTATATTTGGAAATAATAAATTGACATCTTGTTAATTAGAATTTATAATAAATTAGACTAAAAAAAGGGAAGTGGTATATTTGCTAAAATACGAGGAATTACCAAGCTGGATTCTAAGTTTAGATATTACAGATATATCTTTTATTAAAAACATTATTATTAATAATGGATCATTAAAAGA
The DNA here is from genome assembly GCA_946538835.1 of uncultured Clostridium sp. GTDB lineage: Bacteria > Bacillota_I > Bacilli_A > Acholeplasmatales > Anaeroplasmataceae > JAEELC01. The sequence goes on from CAMNGZ010000023.1 coordinate 14,022, forward strand.
TGTTGCCAAGGCATATGATGTATCTTATCCTACAATTAGATTAAGATTTGATAAATTGATTGATAAGATAAATGAATCTGACAAATCTAATGATGATGCATATACATTAAAGATTAAAGCTCTAGCAATTGATGATAAAATTGATTTTGATACTGCTAAAGAATTAATCCAAGAATATAGAAGGTTAAAGAAGTAATATGAAATACGACATACTTAAATATATTTCAATAATTCCAGCAATTGCATTTTTGATTGCATATATTGATACAAAAAATAATTTAGTTTTTGTATTTGCTATGATATTTTTTGGTCTATATGTTTTATTTATTACCATTTCAACTTTAGTAGAGAATAATATTAAAAAGGAGAAAATTAAAGATTTTAAAAAATCTCAAATTAAAGATTTATAATATGAAAAAGTTTAAATATCCTTTTATAGGATTTATTAATTTAATTCTTGTTGTTTTATTTTCTGTTGCTATTGGTATTAATGTGTCTATTAGAGAACACAACAAATTCATTAATATGGATACTGAATATGAAACAACTTATAAAACTTCAGCTGATAACATTTCAAATTTGAGTAAAGTAATCAGTAGACATTCTAATAGTTCTGATTCATACTATCTTGGTTCTGGCGAATTAGTTTTAGAAGGTAATAATATTTATTCTTTAAACTTTGATTATGTTTATACAACAAATTTTGGTATGGTTTTTGGACTTTGTGGATATTATGATAATAAGTATTTATCAATCATGGAAGAAGGATGCTCAAGAAATCCTAGATTTAATGTAAAACTTGATTCTATTCTTGATTTAATTGAATGCACATCTAATTCATTATTAAAAGCTTATACTAATGTTTCATTCTCAGGTGCAACAATTTTTGATGCTTCAAAAGATGAATTAGTCTTTGAAAACGGGAATCTATATCAACCAACAAGTGATGTTCATGGAAGATTTTATCGTGTTGTATATTATTCAGATATCAATATAGATAAACTTATAATTAATGTAGCAATATAGCAAAAAAGTGGATTATAAAATCCGCTTTTTTTAATGATATGATTTAAGTTTTAAACTTTAATAATATTTAGGTTTTACGTTATTGATTTTAATAAAATAAAAGTTTATAATGGGATTATATAAATAATATTAAAGTTTTGCATCATTTTCTCTCTTACTAAATCATTCGAATGCAATACTTTAATTTATTTATATCGGTATTTAAAGACTATAATAACTCGAATTACTAAAAACATAATTAAACTCTTTAAATATCTATTACTTAATAACTTGGGAGAGTTTAAGTAATATAAGTATAATTATTTTCATATCTTAATTGCGAATCGAAAGATTCGCTTTTTAATTTATTAAATAAAAAAAGAGAAGCAAAAGCTTCTCGATAATTCTATTTGGAGCAACAGACGAGAATCGAACTCGTATCCTCGCATTGGTGGTGCGAAGTAATAGCCATTATACTACTGCTGCA
>CAMNGZ010000024.1 GCA_946538835.1 uncultured Clostridium sp.
AAAAGAGCTTTCAGAAAAAATATTTTCTGAGAGCTCTTTCTTCCTTATTGATTGATTTCTTTTAAAACGTCAGCTAATTGATATTCTTTTGAGTGGTCAACAAATTCAATTTTTAAATCATCATTCTTATATCTTGGAATGATATGAACATGCATATGCATAACTGTTTGACCTGCAGCCTCATTAGTGTTGTTTAAAACATTAACACCATCTGCATTAAGATTAGTTTTGATTTTCTTAGCTAATTGTTGAGTTACTTCAAATACATGTTTAACAGTATTTGCATCAGCATCTAAGAATGTGTCAAAGTGCTTCTTTGGCATAACTAATGTATGACCTTTTTGAGCTTGTGATAAGTCTAGAATAGCTAAGACTTCGTCATCTTCATATACTTTACTAGAAGGAATAGAACCGTCTACAATTTTACAAAATACGCACATAATAATATCTCCTATCTGTTACTTATATTATACAACAAAAAAAATTAATTTAATTTATGATATAATGAATTTGGTGATTATATGTTTGAAAAATTATTAAGAACTGAAGTTTTTCGCGATCCTATTTACGGATACATTAAAGTTGATTATAAAGTAATACATGACTTAATTGATACACGTGAATTTCAAAGATTACGTAGAGTATCTCAATTAAGTGGTGTGTCAGAAGTGTTCCCTACTGCGGAACATTCTCGTTTCACACACTCTCTTGGTGCATACGAAGTGGCACGTGAAATTTTAGAAAGTGTTGAAGGAGCTAATTCTATAGATGAGTATTGCCAAGTTTTATTATTAGTAACAGCTCTTTTACATGATATCGGACATGGTCCTTATAGCCACGCATTTGAAAGAGTATTATCTAAATCTCATGAAGAGATTGGTTGTCTTATCATCACCAGTCCTGATACTGATATCAATAAGGTATTATTAAAATATAACATCAATCCATTAGATATAAAAAATATCTTATTACATGAAGGTAAATATCCATTACTTGAATCACTTACATCTAGTCAAATTGATGTAGATAGAATGGATTATTTAGCTCGTGATGCTTATTTTACAGGTGCTACATATGGTGCAATTGATAGATTAAGAATTTTAAGAAGCATGATTATTCGGGATAATCTTATCTATTTTCGTCCATCAGGTGTAAACTCGCTTGAAAATTATATAATGGCTCGTTATCATATGTATTGGCAAGTTTATTATCATAAAGCTGCAAAAGGTTATGATTTATTGCTAGAATCTTTATACAGAAGAATTTTTGATTTATATAAGAATGAAAAAGAATTAGATATCAATGCGACTGATTTGATTAACGTTATAAAGGATAATACAAATATCAAATCATACATAATGCTAGATGATGGTTATATCTCAGGTTTAATCAAACAACTTGTAGACTCTAAAGATCCAATTTTGCGAGACTTATCACGTTCAATTGAATCAAGAAGATTGTTCAAGTGCTATGAAGCAGATGAATATAACAAAGTTAAAGATACATTTAATAAAAAAGATAAGAAATATTATTTCTATAAGATTCAAATATCTCAAGTTGCATATTTGGAATCAGGAGATAATCCTACATTAAATGAAATTCGTATTTTAGATAAAGATAAGGTATACAGTTTAGAAGAATATTCAAAGATTATCTTAAGTCTTATCAAGAGTGGTAAAAAGAAGACATTAAGATATTATTATAAGGAGCACTAAATGGAACGCAGTTTAATTGTGTGTGAAGGCATACATGATGAAGAGAGAATAAGAAAAGTATATCCTAATGCATTTTGTGTAATCACAAATGGCAGTGAAATATCTAAAGAAACTCTTTTAATGATAAAAGAATATAGTAAAACTCACAAGATTATCATTTTTACAGATCCTGATAGTCCTGGTGAACGTATTAGACATAAGGTTCTTGAAGTAGTACCTAATGCTAGTGAAGCATTCTTACCTAAGAAGATTTGTATATCAAAGAATCACAAGAAGGTAGGAATTGAACATGCTCCACTTGAAGATATTAAAGAAGCTTTAAACCAATACATCGATAAAGATATTGAAAAAGGTTCATTAACTATTAGTGATATGGTAGATTTAGGACTTAACGGCGGAGAAGTTTCTTCCAAATTAAGAGAAGGTATATCTTTAAAGCTTAATATTGGAAAGCCTAATGCTAAAACCTTCTTAAAGCGTATCAACGCTCTTAATATTTCAAAAGAAAAACTTGTAGAATTAATTGGTGAGATAAATGAAAAGTAAAACTGGTACAGTAGAAGCTATCAACGCTTTACTTAAAGATAATGATTTCTTTATCAAAAAGAAATTTGGTCAAAACTTCATAACTGATCAAAATGTATTAACTAATATAGTTGATGTTGCTGATATAGAAGACTGTGATGTCATTGAAATCGGGCCTGGTCTTGGTAGTCTAACAGTTCATTTGTTAGAACATGCTCATAAGGTTGTCGCATTTGAAATTGATGATGATTTAATTCCTATTTTAAATAAATTATTTGCTGACTATGACAACTTTGATTTGGTTCACCAAGACATATTAAAGGTTGATATTGAAGAAGAATTGAAGAAGCATTTTGATTTTAAACATAAAATTTGCTTAGTAGCTAATCTACCTTATTACATTACTACAGCTATTATTTTAAAATTATTATCAGAAACAGATAAGATTAAATCATATACCATGATGATGCAAGACGAAGTTGCTGATAGAATTTGTTCGCGTCCTGATGTTAAAGATTACAACAGCTTATCTGTTGCGATTCAGTACAGAGCTAGTGCGAAAAAGGTATTAAAAATCAGTCGTAATATCTTTATTCCAAAGCCAAATGTAGATAGTGCAGTAATTCGTTTAGATTTATATGATGAATCCCCATATAAAACAAAATATGAAGAAGAATTCTTTAAACTTGTAAGAGTCGCATTTGCGCAAAGAAGAAAGACTCTTGTTAATAATATGAAACAAGGAAATTATGATAAAGAAAAAGTGTTAGAATTCATCCATCAAAAAGGATTTAATGAAGCTGTTCGTAGTGAAGAATTAAATGTTAGAGACTTTGTTGAATTGACAGAATTTTTAGAGGATAAATAATATGGTTAGTGAGTATGCATATGCTAAAGTTAATCTAGCTTTATATGTAGGTGATACCTTGCCTACTGGGTACCATGAAGTTAAAAACATAATGGTTCCTGTAGATTTGTATGATTCACTTACATTTGAAGTTTTAAATAAGGAAATCATTTTATTAGATAATACCAAAATTGATGTAGAAAAGAATCTTGTTTATAAAGCTGCAAAGTTATTTATTGATACATATAATATTAAAAGTGGTGTCTTAATTAATCTAGATAAAAAGATTCCATCAGAAGCTGGACTAGCAGGTGGTTCTAGTGATGCAGCTGCAACATTACGTGGTTTAAATAGATTATTTAATCTAGATAAAACATTAGATGAATTAGCTCAATTAGGTGCTCAACTAGGAAGTGATGTTCCTTATTGTGTATACCAAAAAGCTTGTCTATGTGTTGGTACCGGTACAGAATGTAAGCTTTTAGATGTTTCATATGATAAGTGGCCTATCTTACTTGTTAAACCACCATTTGGTTGTTCAACAAAGGATATATATAAAGCTTTTGACCCTAATAAAGAATCTTTAGAATCAAGAATTGATAAAGTTATTGAAGGTCTAAAAGAAAATGACTTAGAAAAGCTTAATCAAAATATGTTCAACGATTTAGAAACTCCAGCATTTGAGGTAGTAAAGGAACTTAAAAAGATTAAATCTATTATGAGTGAATCAGTTCATACTATGATGTCTGGTAGTGGTTCTACATTATTTTCTATATCTAAAGATGTAGAAGTTTTAGAGGAATTAAAAAAGAAATTGTCGAAATACAACTTTGTTTGTCTGACAAAACTTTTATAGAAACGTTTTCTTAAGAGATACACTTTAAAAAAATGTAAAAAGAATATATAATAAAGATTGCTAGAAAATTTAATAATTAGGAGTAAAAATCTAACATGGAAAATAAAACAAAATTATTCACATTAAGTGCTAACGTTGAACTTGCTGAAGAAATTTCAAAGTTCTCAGGATTACCTCTTGCTAAGTGCGAAGTATTACACTTTGCAGATGGAGAAATTAATGTAAACATTACTGAAACTGTAAGAGGATGCGATGTATTCGTTGTTCAACCAACATCAGCTCCTGCAAACGATCATTTAATGGAACTTCTTATTATGTGCGATGCGCTAAAGAGAGCAAGTGCTAAGACAATTAACCTTGTAATTCCTTACTATGGTTATTCTCGTCAAGATCGTAAAGCTAAGTCTAGACAACCTATCAGTGCTCGTCTAGTTGCTGATTTATTACAAGCAGCTGGTGCAAACAGAGTTATCGTTATGGATATTCATGCTGCCCAAATTCAAGGATTCTTCAATATCCCAATGGATAATTTAATGGGTCTTTCAACTCTTGCTAACTACATTTTAGACAAGAATCTTGAAAATGTTTGCGTTGTATCACCAGACCACGGTGGTGTAACACGTGCTCGTGAATTAGCTAAGGTATTAGAAGCCCCAATTGCAATCATTGACAAGCGTCGTCCTGAACCTAATAAGGCAGAAGTAATGAATATTATCGGTGATGTATCAGGAAAGAACTGTGTTATGATTGATGACATGATTGATACAGCTGGTACTATTTGTGCTGCAAGTGAAGCTTTAAAGAAGAATGGTGCATTAGATGTTTATGCATGCGCTACTCATGGTGTATTATCAGGTCCTGCTATTGAAAGAATTAACGCTTCAAGCCTTAAGGAAGTTGTTATTACAAACACTATCCGTCAAGGTGAAGATAAGAAGAGTCCTAAGATTAAGGTTTTATCAGTTGGTAAACTTTTAGGACATGCAATTAAGAGAGTCGTAAATGATGAACCACTTTCTGGTTTATTTATGTATTCTTACGACAAGACAAAGAGAGAATTATTATAATATGAAATTAATTGTTGGCCTTGGAAACATTGGCCATGAATATGATGGAACTAGACATAATGTCGGTTTCTCAACTATTGATAAACTAGCAGACAAACTGCATTTAGATTTTACTGTAGAAACAAAATTTAAAGGACTTATCGCCTCAACTAATCAAACAGGCGAGAAAGTCATCTTATTAAAACCTACTACATATATGAATTTATCTGGAGATTCAATCCGTCTTGTAAAAGATTTCTATAAGATTGACATTGAAGATATGCTAATCATCTGTGATGATTTAGATATGGAAGTTGGTAAGATTCGTTTCCGTACAAAGGGAAGTGCTGGTGGACATAATGGATTAAAGTCTATCATTGCTAATCTTGGTACTGAAACATTCAACAGAATTAAAGTAGGTATTTCTCGTGATAGAAATATTCCTGTACCTGATTGGGTATTAAGCCGCTTTAAAGATGAAGATAAAATTAAAGCTGATTCCGCTTTTGAACATGTAGCTTCTTGTTTATACAATTACTTAACAGAAAACCAAACAGTTCAAGAACTTGGTACAGCTTTAAGTCAACACAAATAAGGATTTGGAAAACCAAATCCTTTTTTTGCATAAATTAGAAAAATAAAATGAAATGTGATACAATTAAGTGTCTTGAATTAATTCATTTTTTTGGCGAAAGGAGAATATAATTATGATTATAGATTTTTTAAAGAATAATAAGTATTTTAAAGAGATAGTTAATTCTTCTAAATATAACATCAAGTCAGGTTCGACTGATTTTTTGCTTTCGAGTGCAATCATTGATTTTAAGACTAATAACAAGACAACATTTGTAATCTTGCCTAACTTGTATGAAGCCCAAAAAGCTTATGATAAACTCACATCAATTTTAAATGATGAAGAGGTTTTGTTTTACCCTGGAGATGAATTAGTTGCAGCAGAAATATTAAATGTTTCTGGTGATTTTAAATTCGAACGTATTAATACTATATATTCTCTTCTTAGTGAAGATAGAAAATATATAGTTGTAATGAATATAAATGCTGCTATTAAATATGAATTAAATAAAGATAAATGGAAATTATCTGTATTTAATTTAAAGAAAGGTCAAATTATAGGTCCTAATACCTTAATAGAAAAACTGTTAGCAGCAGGATACAAAAAAACTTATACTGTTACTAAAACTGGTGAATTCTCTAATCGTGGTGAAATTGTTGACGTTTTCCCTCTAAATTTCACTAATCCAATTCGTATTGATTTCTTTGATGATGAAATTGATACAATCAAAGAATTTGATGTTGATTCGCAAAAATCAATTAGAGAAGTTAGTAATGTAGAGATTATTCCTGTATCTGAATTATTTTATACTGATCAAATTCTTGCGAATGCTTCTAAAGAAATTAATAATTTTAAAATTAATAATAATTTATCTCTTGAGGAATCTAATAGAATTGATAAAGATTTATATGATTTATCAATTAGAGATAACCTTGAAAATATGATGCGTTATATTTCGTTCTTTGACAATACTAGGGAAACTATCATTGATTATGTTAAAGATCCTAGAGTTTATCTTGTAGATATTGTATCAATTATTGAAACATATGATCATATGGTTGAGGATTTGAAAGATTATGCTATAAGTGAGAATAATTCATATTTATTGCAGTTAGATTATTATATTTCAAAAGATAAACTAATTTCTTATGCTAATGTATCAAGTGAAGGCTTATCTGAATATTTTAAAGAAGGATTTAACCCTGATATAACTAATATAGTCGAGATGAAAGGACAACCTGATTTAATTATTGATAATTTAAAAGATTATAAGAATCATTTAATTATCATAGCTATCACAAGTGAAATTAGATTAGAAAGATTAAAGACTATTCTTTTAGAATCATCAATTCCTTATTCACAAGTAGATAGCTTTGAAGCTATCAAGCTTGGACAAGTAAATATTGTTTATGAGAAATATCTAACATTATCAGTATTCTCTAAAGAAATTAATATCATTAACGAAGAGACTTTGTTTGAAAATAAATATGTTCTTCGTCGCCCTAAATATAAATCAATTTATAAGAACACAACTAAAATAAGTCATTATAATGAACTTAAAGAAGGAGATTATGTAGTTCATTTCGATTATGGTATTGGTGTATACAAAGGCTTAAAAACTATTGATAATGCAGGTATTAAGCGTGATTATCTAGAAATAACATATCAAGATAATGACACATTATATGTTCCAATTGAACAGATTAATAGAATTGAAAAATATAATGCCGTAACTGATAATGTGAAGATTACTAAGATACGTACAGGTGCTTGGGAGAAAGCGAAAGAACGTGTTCGTAAAAAAGTGCATGATATTTCAGACAAGCTTATTAAACTTTATGCTAAACGTGGTTCATCAGTAGGATTTGCGTGTGAGCCTGATAATAGTGATCAAATGGAATTTGAGAATAGATTCTTTTATGATTTAACCCAAGACCAAGAAAAAGCTATTAATATGGTTAAGGCTGATATGGAAAGCGACCGTGTTATGGATAGACTTATCTGTGGGGATGTTGGCTATGGTAAGACAGAAGTAGCTCTTCGTGCCGCTTTCAAGATGGTTCAAAATGGTAAGCAAGTAGCATTATTATGTCCTACAACCATTTTGTCTAAACAACACTATAATACGTTTAAGTCTCGTATGGATGATTTTGGTGTTGATATTGAATTATTAAACCGTTTTGTACCACTTAAGGAACAAAAAGAGATTTTTAAAAAGATTGAATCCGGTCAGGCTGATATCATAATAGGTACACATAGACTTCTATCAGATGACATCAAGTATCATGATTTAGGTTTACTTATAATCGATGAGGAACAAAGATTTGGCGTAATACATAAAGAGAAGATTAGACAACTTAAAGTAAATGTTGATACTATCACTTTAAGTGCTACCCCAATTCCAAGAACATTACAAATGTCTATTGCTGGTATTAAAGATTTATCAATTATTGAAACACCACCAAAGAATAGATATCCCGTTCAAACATATGTATTACAAAGAAATGACGCTATTATAAGAGATGCCATTTTACGTGAAATGGCACGTGGTGGTCAAGTTTTCTATATGTATAATTTGGTTGATTCAATCGGTGCTGTTGCTGATAAGATTCAACGTCTTGTACCAGACGCACGTATTGCAATCGGCCATGGAAAGATGGAAAAGAATGAGTTAGAAGATGTAATCAGTGATTTCATTGATAAAAAGTATGATGTACTTGTATGTACTACAATTATTGAAACTGGTATCGATATTCCTGATTGCAATACATTAATAGTTCATGACGCTAATAGACTTGGTTTGTCTCAATTATATCAACTTCGTGGTCGTGTTGGTAGAAGTGATAGAATCGCATATGCCTACATGATGTATGAACCTAAAAAAGTATTGACCGATGACGCTAAAAAGCGTCTTGAAGCTATTAAAGAGTTCAATGAACTTGGAAGTGGTTATAAGATTGCCATGCGTGATTTAGCCATTCGTGGTGCTGGTGACATTTTAGGTGATGAACAAAGTGGATTTATTTCTTCAATTGGACTAGAAACATATCTAGAAATTTTAAATGAAGAAATTGAAAAAATTAAACATCCTGAACTTGAGGATATTAATAAAGAGAAAGATAAAACTCCAAAAGAAGTATTATCTAGTAGAACTATTGATACTAAATATATTTCAAATGATGATGTTAAGATTGAAATTCACAAGAAAATTGACAAATTACATACAGTTAACGGCTTAAATGAATTAACAGAAGAATTACATGATAGATTTGGTGATTTTGATGATGAATTGAAGTACTACATGTATGAAAAACTATATCAATATTTAGTAGAGAATAATGGTATAGAGAAAACTATTGCCAATGACAATGAAATTACTTTATTCTTTACACCTGAAAAGACTCGTACATTAAATGGTCAAGTGTTATTCCAAACTGCTAACGAGACAAGTAAGGAATTAAAGTTAAACTATTATAATAATAGAATTCAAATAATTTTAAATAAAAGACATTTCAAAGATAGAAGAGAATATCTAGTTATTTTATCTAATTATCTGGATAGATTATTTAATTAAAATTTTATAGATTAAAGAATTAAAAATTTTAAATACTTGATTTATTTTTCAAAAGGGCTTATCATTTTATTGCGGCTATTTTGGAGAAAATGGCCAGTGAAATTCACTGGCTTTTTGTAATTATGGAGGTATATATGAACAGAAAACTAATAAAACTTATTTTTTCTTTGTCTATAACTTTATTAGCTACAATTTCGTTCATATATGGTTGGTTTATTTCAAACAGCACTTGTGAAGCTAGTGGTATTTCTGTTAGAACAGCAGATGTAGCAGTAACTAATGGTCATTTAGAGCGTTATAAAGCATTACACAATATAGATAATGATACGTATAGCTTTGATCTAGAAAATGGGGATATTGACAAGTGGGGGAAAGACAGACCTCTTCCATTCGATTCACTTAATGATTATGATAGAATCATATATAAATTAAGCTTTGTGTGTAATAAGGAATCATATGCAGTTTCTCTTTCAAGAAATGATTTGAGTGTTAATGGATCTATTTTTAAAGAAACTACAAATGGTGATTTCTTAAATTATTTATCTAATGTTGCAGATTTTTATTATTTAACTACAACAGATGGTAATAATTTTCAAATTGATAATTATAGTGATGGTTCTTCAGTTAAGAATTTACCATATGTTTCATTTGGTACAAGTAAATTAGATGAAATAAATGTTATTAGTGGAAACACAACAATTGGACAAGAAGTTTCCATTTATTTATTGTTTGATTACAATAAAAACAATATCAACAGATTGTGGACAGATAACGTTGGTACAAATGTTGATAGAATATTTTTCAAAGAGGATTTAGAATTTAGAGTTCGTTAGGAGGCTATTATGAAATTAAATAAGAAATTATCATTAATAGCTCTTATTATGATATCTGGAAGTGTAATCTCTGTATCTAGTGTATATGCCTGGTATTTAGGATTTGCCGGTATAACAACTGACACTTCTGATAATAGATTGAGTGCAAATTCCGACTATTATTATTCTGGTGATGGTTCAAAGGATAATCCATATAAAATTACTCAAGCTCGTCACTTATATAATTTAGCTTGGTTACAAGATTTAGGTTATTATGATGATGAAGATAATCCTACATATTTTGAATTAGCTAATGATATCGATATGTCTGATTTAAAGAAGGATGGTGTACAATCACCACTTCCTCCTATTGGTATTTTAAATTCAAGTGATAGAACAAATTCACATCCTTTCGTCGGAAATTTTAAAGGTAATGGATATTCAATTAAAAATTTAATGATAACTACTGATTTTACAAGTGACAATTATTTGAAGCCTAGCAAGTACGTATTAGACGAAAGAACTACTACATTAATTAATGGTTCAATTGCGTCTGATTATACTGGTTTATTTGGATATATTGGAAGTAAAACACGTGGCACAAAACTTGAAACTAGTGTTTCAGATTTCACACTTGCAAATGCTAAAATTGGTTCTACTAAAAATACTTTATCAGGTTATATTGCTGGATATGTAGATAATGATATTTCTGAAATAGGTGTTTATCACTCTAGCTTTAATTTTAGTAGGAATGTATCTGCTATTAATGGTTACGAATATATATCAAATTATGGTTTGATTGGTGATTATGATAGTGATAATGATATTATCGAGTGGCAAGACAAACCATCTCAAAATGGTGTTGGTTATGGATCATCAACAGACTTGAGACAATTATATATTGACTTAAGTGGTAAAGAAGATCATTCTATTGGTAAGAAGGAAGCTTATCCATTTAGAGTTGAGTCATCAACAATAATAGAGCCTACTTCAACTACAATTCAAATGGAATTGTCTCAAGGAAGGAAGCTAATTGAAACCGTTAAAACTCAAAAAGCGAGCACAAAAGGAAATAACTTAGGTTATTTCGTTGGTTCTGATATTAAACTTTACGCAAAAAAGGGTAATATAAATTATTCGAAATTTTATTACCCACATGATTCAGGTAGTTCTTACGAATTACCATATAGTAATGGAAATATTAAATATAATGCGCCTGATGAAGAAATCGTTAAATATTTAACTAGTGTACAGACTGCTGAAAATGGTTCTACATATAAAAATGGTGACTATTTGCTGCGTATGACAGGTTCAGCCCAAATTGATATTATTAATGAAAAAGGTTTGTATGCTGTACCTAATGCACAAGTTGGTTCATGGCAAGGGAATCTTTTAGTTCCAAATCGTGTTATTTGGGTCGCACCTATTAAGCCTGGTACTATGAAATTTGTATTGTATAATCCTGAACCTAAGGCTATGGGATTTAGATTATATAAATTAATTAGATCAACACCTAAGGATTATAGCACATATTTTAAAGATAGCAGTAATGTAATCGAGTGTAATGCGACACTTTTACCTGGTAAAGCATATTACTTCGAACAAAACATTTCACAAGCTGATGTTGATAATGGATATGAATATGCATTATCAGCAGGTGATGGTTATAACCCATATATCGCATATATGGATATTGGTGTTAATGGTGATTCAACATCTACCATCGCAAATATTGCTAATGTAGACTTTGTATATACAACAGGAGTAGATACGTATTCTAAAGTTACACCAACAAATTTATCAGGTGTTGGTTTTGTGCTTGAAGGCGAAGTAAGTACTGCTGAATTTATTTTAACTATTACAAGAACATTAGCTAATGGAGTTCAGTATATTTATAGTGGTTCAGGTGTTACTGTAACTGCTTATGGTAAAGCCGCAAAAGATAGAAGTAGTCAAGGAACATTCCTTGAATAATTAGAGATGAAGTGATTTATTCGCTTCATCTTTTTTTCTAACAATAAATCATTTGAATTTTGGGGTTATATTTTTATTTCTCGTAGGACTTTTATTTTCAAACTACATAATATATAATTAAGTGTAATGTCAAAAAACAATGTGAGGTTGAAACTAAATGAAAAAGTATGATGTTGTAATTGTTGGTGCAGGTCCTTGTGGAATTTTCTGTGCTTACGAATTAATTACTAAAAACCCTGAACTAAAAGTTTTATTAGTAGATAAGGGTCACGATATTTATAAAAGAAAATGTCCGGTACTTATGCATAAGCTTGCAAAGTGTCCTGTAAATAAAGAAGGAGTATCTGGTTGCTACCCATCTTGTTCAATTACTGATGGTTTCGGTGGTGCTGGTGCTTATTCAGATGGAAAGTTTAACATCACTAGTGAATTCGGTGGTTGGATGACAGATTATCTTGGAGAAAAGACAGTACTTGATTTAATTAAGTATGTTGACGATATCCAATTGAAGTATGGTGCTACAACAGTTATTACTGACCCTACTACTCAAGCGGTTCGTGATATCGAACGTAGAGCTATTGGAGTTGGTTTAAAACTACTTCGTTCACGTGTACGTCATCTTGGTACTGAATCTAATCAAGAAATTTTAAAGAAGATTTTTGATGAATTAGACAAGAAGATTGATATGCGTTATGACACTGTTGTATCTGATATTCTAGTTGAAAATAACAAGGTTGTTGGTGTTCAAATTGGTGATGAAATCATCGATACTAATAAAGTATTGCTTGCGGTAGGCCGTGATGGTTCATTATGGCTTGAAAAGATTTGCAATGAACACGCAATCCAATTAAAGAATAACCAAGTTGACATTGGTGTTCGTGTTGAAACATCTAATGTTATCATGGATGAAATTAATAGAGAATTATACGAAGGTAAATTCATTTATAGAACAAGCGTTGGTACAGTTGTTAGAACGTTCTGTTCAAACCCAAGTGGTCATGTTGTAGTTGAAAACCACTCTGGTACAATCCTAGCTAATGGTCATGCTTATGGTGATCCAAAGCTTGGAACTGAAAATACTAATTTCGCATTACTTGTATCACATAAGTTTAGTGATCCATTCAATGCTCCAAATGAGTATGCTCATGAAGTTTCAAAATTAGCTAACCAATTATCATGTGGTTCAGTTATTGTTCAAAGATATGGTGACTTATTAAAAGGTCGTCGTACAACTGAAAAGAGACTTAGAGAAGGTTTCATTGAACCAAGCTTAAAAGAAGCTGTTCCTGGTGATTTAGGTCTTGTATTACCTTATAATACAATGAAGTCAATTATGGAAATGATTGAAGCCTTAGACCATGTTACTCCAGGTATCGCAAATGATCATACATTATTATATGGTGTTGAAGCTAAGTTCTATAGTGCTCGTCCTGTAGTAAACAATAAGTTTATGACATGTGTAGACGGTTTATATGTTGGCGGAGACGGTGCTGGTATTACTCGTGGTTTAGCACAAGCTAGTGCTAATGGTGTTTGGGTTGCTCGTGATATCTTAGGTATCACTGGTGAAGAGACTAAAGATGTAGTTATTGATTAGGAGATTATATTATGAGTTGCTGTGTTGTAATGGGAAGCCAATGGGGAGATGAAGGAAAAGGTAAAATTACCGATTTCTTAGCCCAAGAAGCTGATGTTGTAGTTCGTTATCAAGGTGGTAACAACGCTGGTCATACTATCGTTGTAGATGGAAAGAAGTTCGCTCTTCAATCTGTACCATCAGGTATTTTTAATCCTCATATTGTTAATGTTGTCGCAGATGGTGTTGTATTAAATCCTAAAGCTTTCTTAGAGGAATTACATGGCTTGGAAGAAAGAGGAATTACTAACTACCAATTAAAGATTAGTGATCGTACTCAAGTTATTATGCCATACCATATCATGCTAGATGGTGCTAGTGAAAATCTTAAGGGAGACCACAAGATTGGAACTACAAAGAAAGGTATTGGACCATGCTATACTGATAAGGCTAGCCGTATTGGTATTCGTATGGGAGATTTAGTTGAACCAGAATTCTTTAAAGAAAGATTACACGAAGCTCTAATGATTAAGAACATGGAACTTAAGATGTATGGTTTACCTGAAGTAAATGAGGAAGAAATATATAATGAATATTTAGGCTATGGTAAGATTTTAGGTAAGTACTTATGTGATACATCAGTATTCTTAAATGACTGTATCAAACAAAATAAGAAGATTTTATTTGAAGGTGCTCAAGGTGCTATGTTGTGTCTTGACCATGGTACATATCCATATGTAACATCATCAAGTCCACTTGCATCAAGTGTTCCACTAAATGCTGGTATTGCTCCTCGCTATATTGATACTGTTGTTGGTATCTGTAAAGCTTATACAACACGTGTAGGTGCAGGTCCATTCCCAACAGAATTAGATAATGAACTTGGCCAAATGATACGTGAACGTGGTCATGAATATGGTACAGTTACAAAGAGACCACGTCGTGTTGGTTATTTAGATGCCGTTGTATTGAAGAATGCAGTTCGTATTGCTGGTGTTACTAGCTGGAGCTTAATGTTATTCGATGTATTAACTGGTATAGATGAATTAAAGATTTGTACTCATTATGAACTTGATGGCAAGTTAATTGATTATGAACCAGGTACATTATCAGTATTTGAACGTTGCAAACCTGTTTACATAACAGTTCCTGGTTGGACTGAAGATATTACTCATGTAACAAGCTTTGATGAATTACCAGAAAATGCTAAGAACTATATTAGAAAGATTGAAGAATTAACTGGTGTTTCTGTTGATATGTTCTCAGTAGGACCAGATAGAGTTCAAACTATCGTTCGTAAAAAAGTATTCTAATGGAAAATATTTTAGTTAGTGCTTGTTTAGTTGGAAAAAACGTTAAGTATAATGGATCGAATAATCTAAATACCAATGTTTTAAAACTAAAAGAAAAATATAACTTTATATTGATTTGTCCAGAAGTAGAAGGCGGTCTTTCAACTCCAAGAACTCCTGCAGAAGTATTGAATTCAAAAGTAATAAATAAAGACGGCAAAGATGTGACTAAAGAATATAATTTAGGTGCTAGAATGGCCTTAGAAAAAGCTATCAAATACAATTGTAGGATAGCTATATTAAAAGAAAAAAGTCCATCATGTGGCACTAGCCGATATGATGGTACATTTTCTCACACATTAATAGATGAACCAGGAATTTGTGCCTCACTTTTAATTAAAAATGGCATAAAGGTTTATGGTGAATCTGAATTAGAAAA